>NZ_AKKF01000125.1 GCF_000281955.1 Caulobacter sp. AP07
GGGAGAGGGTGTTATTTTTGGCGCCGGCCTTGCCTTCGCCGTCGTCCGAGACCCTCGGCTCGGGCCACTGATGCTTGGTGTTGTCGCCGCCGCCAGGGCCGCCCCAGCGGTCGGCGGCGGGGTTCTTGTCGGGCATGTCAGCGGTCCTGGACGTTGCCGGAGCGGCTGGTGTTCTGGGCCAGGTTGCCGTGGCGGCCCTGCTCGGCCAGGTTCACGTCGGCGTTGCCGGGATCGTGCGACTGCAGGCCGTCATGGCCGCCGCGGCCGGCGATCTCGGGCTTCTGGCCCTTGAAGGCGCGTTGTTCGGGGGGAATGGGCGGAGCCTTGGACATCGGTTTCCTCCATGTCTGCCCCCTTGAACCGATCCCCCGGGCCCCCGGTTCCCAAGGCCGCGCTCCCGCCGTGGTCAGCGCGGCGGGGCGTTGGGGTCGGAGGGAATCGCGCCCGGCTCCTCGGGCTCGATCTTGACGCGGTAGGTGATCATGTCGGGCGTGACCTCGTCGATCTGGATGGCCAGGTCGCGGACATTGACGACCTTCAGCGCCTCCGGGAAATCCTGGGTCTGGCCGCTGGCCGGATTGACGTAGTCGTCGCCCGAATAGCCGCGCACCTCGAACCGCACCTTGCCGTCGGCGAGCCCCGCGAAGGCCACGTCATAGATGATCCCCGAGGTGTTTGGGTCGTAGTCGGCCGGGTCGGGACTCTGGGGGCCCTTGGCGTAGTCGCGCGGCGGAACCAGCGCCGCGCCCAGCGCCGCGTGTCTCCGCTCACTGAACGTGTCGGCGCTGGGCGCCGGGAGCTCGGGGGCGCCGTCGGGCGGATTCACATCGCCCCCGGGCGCGGAGGCCGCGTCGAGCAGATGGCAGCTCTTGTCGGCCTGGACGTTCTGGATGTCGATGACCCGCAGGGCGTTGCCGTCGCCGTCCTCCTCGTACTCGCCGATCACCTCGGCGTAGACCGGCGCCTTCAGGGTGGCCAGGCGCGCCGCCAGGGCGGCCACGGGCTCTTCCGGCGCGCTGTCCTTGAGCACGTAGCGGTTCTCGACCAGGTCGCAGCGGGTCAGCACGACCTGGTCGCGCTCGACCTTGACCGTGCCGATGTAGAGGTCCTGAGCCTGGGCCGTCGCGGCGACCGTCAACAGGGCCAGCGACAGAAGCGGGGTCACGAGGCGTTGGCGGGGCATCGGCCTATTCCACTTCGAGACGATAGCTGCAGCCGGCCAGGACCTGGCCGGGGTGCGAGGTGACGGTCGAGACGTTCAGGGTGATCCGCGTGGCGAAGGTGCTGTCGCCGACCTTCTCGGTGGTCTCGGCGATCAGCCGGTCGCCGAGGAACTTGCCGGGCGTGTCGATCGCCGGAACGATCTCCAGCTGCCTGGCCAGGGGATGCGGGTCGGCCTCGTCGAGAATGGCCAGCGGACCGGAACTGTTGAAGGCGACGCGGCGGGTCGCGCGGCCGAACACCGTGATCGGCGCGGCCAGGCGGTACTCCTTGAGCAGGAAGTTGGCCGATTCCACCTCGGTCAGGCCCAGATGCGCGCGGGCGGCCGCGCCGTCCTCGCCGGCCAGCCAGAAGGCGAAGCCGTTGTAGCTGGGCACGTCGTAGGTCTGGCATTCGACCAGCTTGGCCAGGTCGACGGTGGCGGGATCGAAGTCCTCGTCCTCGCGCGCCATCGCCGCGAGCGGCCCCGTCATCGTCATCGTCATCGCCAGGGCCAGCAGGCCGGCGGTCACCGTCTTGATCATGGGCCTAGAACTCGCTCGGGCTCGAAGCGTTGCCGCGAATCCGGAATTCGACGCCAGGACCTGTGGAGCATTTCGCGACGGCCGGCGAAAGAGGGGACGCCGTCTCGCATGGGGCGAAGCCGCCGGGTCTCTCGACCGCCTTGCCCACAAGGCCGGAACGCCCGGTGACGGCCATGCAAATACGCCCTTTGGATGGCCTGAAAATGATACCGCTAACTTTTTTCTTTTCGTCCACGTAACGACGTGTCTATGTTGATGACACCGGTGGCATAACACCGGGCCAATGGCGGCCTTCGAACCGCCAACCGAGACAAATGGGGAGGAAAGACATGACTCAGAGGAAGATTCCGCACGCCCGCGCGTTGCTGCGCCAGGCCTCCTGGATCGCCCTGGCGGCGGCCGGGACCCTGGCCCTTTCAGCGAACGCGGCCCAGGCCCAGATCACCACGCCGGCCGCGAACGACGCCGCCACCGTCGAGGAGGTGGTGGTCACCGGCTATCGCGCCGCGCTGGAAAGCGCCCTGAACCTCAAGCGGCGTTCGAACGTGATGATCGACGCCATCAACGCCGAGGACATCGCCGACTTTCCCGACGCCAACCTGGCCGAGTCGCTGCAGCGCCTGCCGGGCGTCTCGATCGACCGCGACAACGGCGAAGGCCGCACCATCACCGTGCGCGGCCTGGGCAGCGACTTCACCCGCGTGCGGCTGAACGGCCTGGAGGCGCTGTCGACCGCCGGGTCCAACGACTCGGGCACCAGCCCCAACCGCAGCCGCGGCTTCGACTTCAGCGTCTTCGCCTCGGAGCTGTTCAGCTCGCTGCAAGTGCGTAAGACCCAGTCGGCCGAGACCGACGAGGGCTCGCTGGGCGCCACCGTCGACCTGATCACCGGCCGGCCCCTCAACTTCAAGGGCCGCCGCCTGGCCCTGTCGCTGCAGGACGCCTATTACGAGAACGGCGGCCATCACAGCCCGCGCGTGGCGACCCTGGTCTCGGACCGCTGGGACACCAACTGGGGCCAGTTCGGGGCCCTGTTCTCGCTGGCCTACAACAAGCGCAAGCAGACCACCGACAGCTATCTGCGCAGCCCCGGCGTGCAGGACTACACCTACCGGCAGTCGCCGTTCAACACGACGCCGAACCCGACCGCGAGCGCCACCAATCCCTCGGTCTCGACCCAGAACCGCATGGGCTTCGCGGCGCCGATCGGCACGGTCTGCAACGGCGTGGCCGGCGGGCTCAACGGCCTGGTTCCTGGCCTGAACGTCACCAACCTGGGCGCCTGCGCGGCGATGATCGGCTCCAACCCCGCCGCCTACGCCCTGATCAACAACCCGATCGGCCAGACCCTGACCACCGTCCGCACCCCGGTGCTGGACGCCAACGGCAATCCGACCGGCGCCTTCACCAACGTCACCACCACCACCGGCCCCGGCTCGCTGATCCGCATCCCGGCCCTGGCCACCCTCAACCAGCAGCAGCTGGAGCAGGACCGCCTGGGCATGAACGCCTCGCTGCAATGGCGGCCGACCGACCGCACCACGGTCAGCGTCGACGGCGTCTATTCGCGCTTCTACAACGACTCGCAGAACTTCCAGATCAGCACCGTCGGCCTCAACCGTCGCGGCGCCGCGGTCGGCTACCAGACCGCCACGGCGGCCACGACCCCGGCCACGCGCCGCGGCTTCTACGACACCTGCGTGCAGCGCGACGCGACGCCGATCCTGGGCGGCATCGACTGCGGGCAGTCGCTGAACGGAACCTCCCCGGTCGCCGGTACGGTCGCCAGCTTCAACCCCAACAACCTCGAGCCCTACGACTATTACAACAGCCCCAGCTCGGTGGGTTACATCGCCCCGGGCCAGCCCGGCTACGACCCGCTGGGCATGAGCTACCGCAACGCCCTGATCGGCCGCAACAGCACCTATCTGATCGACGCCGCCCTCAGCCCGGGCGGCCAGAACGCCGACTATCTGAAGCTGGGCAATATCGACGTCCGCTCGGCCGACGACCAGCAGACCTACACGACCTTCTTCCAGCAGGGCTCGATCAACATCGAGCACGAGTTCAGCGATCGCCTGAAGGTGGTCGCCCTGTACGGCCGGTCGCGCTCGGTCAACAAGAGCACCGGACTGCTGACGGAGTACAACCGCCTCGACTCCGGCAAGGGCGTGGCCGGCAACGACTACCTGATCTACGACGCGCGCGGCGACGGCGACATGCCGTTGCTGAACTTCGGCTTCGACACCGCCAATCCGGCCAACTGGGACTTCGTCAAAGGCTATTCGGCCGTGCGGGTCTTCAAGCGGGTGGCCGACAACCACTACGAAGGCGGCAAGTTCGACCTGTCCTACGAGGCGGACGACAACCTGACGGTCAAGGTCGGCTTCAACCAGCGCAAGTACCAGTTCGCGACCACCCAGTACCGCCGCACCGGCACCGAAACCATCAATCCCAGCCTCAAGGAGGCGGGCAGTTCGGTCGCCGCGACCAGCCGGACCATCAGCTGGGGCAAGGGGCTGGACGTTCCCACCGGCACGCCGACCAGCTTCATCGCGCCCGACAACCAGAAGTTCCTCGACCTGCTCGACTTCGACTGCAACTGCATCAACAAGTGGGGCGACTGGCGCACCTCGTACCAGACCAACGCCTCGGAAACCTATTCGGTCGATGAGACCGACACCGGCGCCTACGTGCAGTTCGACGGCAATACCGAGGTCTTCGACCGCACCCTGCGCGGCAACTTCGGCATCCGCTACGCCCAGACCGAGGTCGAGGCCAACGGCCTGACCAACACCTCGCGGGTGGTGTCGGCGACCAACAAGTACCACGACATCCTGCCGGCCCTGAACCTGGCCTACGAGGTCTCCGACACCATGATGGTCCGCTTCGGCGCGGCCAAGGTCATGGCGCGGCCCCTGCTGGGCAACCTGGCCCCGTCGATCACCGCCTTCACGGTGCCGACCACCGCCGGCGTCAGCGACGGCGGCGGAATCACCCTGGGCAACCCCAAGCTGGCGCCGTTCCGGGCGATCAATTACGACCTCAGCTTCGAGTGGTACTTCACCCAGGGCGCCCTGTTCTCGGTGGCGGTGTTCGACAAGGACATCAGCAGCTTCCCGCAGACCGTCATCGGCGCCGGGCCGCTGACCTCGATCCTCGACTCCGCGGCCATCGCCGAGCTGCGGGCGTCGCAGACCAACGTCAATTCCCTGGCCTATATCGACGCCAACAATTCGTTCAACATCCGCCAGTTCCGCGACGCGCCGGGCGGCTATATCCGCGGCGTCGAGCTCAGCTACCAGCAGAACCTGACCTTCCTGCCGTGGTTCCTCGACAAGCTGGGCGTCCAGGCCAACTACACCCACCTGGAATCCGAGCTGAAATACATCATCGATCCGGGCGCGCCGGCCGTGAAGAACGCCGCCGGCGTCGTCACCACACCGGCCCGGGCCCTGATCGTGGCCCCGGGGCCGTTCACCGGCGCCTCGCCGGACGCCTTCAACTTCACGGTCTATTACGACACCGGAAAATGGGCGGCGCGGGTCTCCACCGCCTACCGCGCCAAGTACTACACGACCTATCCGATCGCCTCGGGCACCTGCGATCCGGGCTTCTGCGACTCGCCGCTGGTCAACGACTTCGTCGGCAGCAAGGCGACGACCAATGTCGACTTCTCGGCCTCCTACAAGTTCACCAAGAACGTGTCGCTGAACGTCGAGGCCCTGAACCTGACCAACCAGACCACCAACCGCTTCGGCTACGCCGAAGACCCGGTGGTCACCCAATACGGCTCCACCGGCCGGCAGGTCTTCGTCGGCATGCGGATGGTCTTCTAGCCCTCCCCCGGGGAGCACTCGGGCGGCGTCGGGATTTGTCCCCTGGCGTCGCCCATCTCTTTTCGAGCGTCCATAGTCGCGTTCGCGTCAACTGTTCTGGAGTTCCCGATGCCCCATCCCACTCGTCGACTGGCCCTGGGTTCGCTGCTCACCGGGGCCGCCGTCGCGGCGACGCCGTCGTTGTCGGAGGCGGCCGGCCTGGCCGCGTCGCCGGCGGCGCCCGACACCGGCGGCGCCGAATGGGCCAAGGGGATCGAGGGCCAGCGCAAGGCCGACCTGGGCAACGGGACCTTCCTCAATCCGGTCCTGGCCGGCGACCGCCCCGACCCGTCGATCCTCAAGGACGGCGACGTCTACTACATGACCCACTCGTCGTTCGACGCCTATCCGGGCCTGCTGATCTGGCGCTCGACCGACCTGGTCAACTGGGCTCCGGTCGTGGCGTCGCTGAAGACCAACATCGGTTCGGTCTGGGCGCCCGAGATCTGCAAGCACAAGGGCCGCTACTACATCTACATCCCGGCCAAGTACCCCAACAACAACACCAGCTACGTGATCTGGGCCGACAGGATCGAGGGCCCGTGGTCCGAGCCGGTCGACCTGAAGCTGCCCCGCTACATCGACCCCGGCCACGTGGTCGACGAGCACGGCGTGCGCTGGCTGTTCCTGTCGGGCGGCGACCGCATCCAGCTGGCCCCCGACGGCCTGTCGACGGTCGGCAAGCCCGAGCACGTCTACGACCCGTGGCATTACCCTGAGGACTGGGACGTCGAGGGCTTCTCGCCCGAGGGCCCCAAGGTGATGAAGCGCGGCGAGTACTATTACCTGGTCACCGCGGTGGGCGGCACGGCCGGCCCGCCGACCGGCCACATGGTCATCGTCGCGCGATCCAAGTCCCTGGCCGGTCCGTGGGAGGACGATCCCCGGAACCCGGTCGTGCGCACGACGAACAATTCCGAGAAGTGGTGGTCGCGCGGCCACGCCACCCTGGTCGAGGGTCCGGCCGGCGACTGGTGGACCGTCTATCACGGCTACGAGAACGGCTTCTACACCCTGGGCCGCCAGACCCTGCTGGCCCCGGTGACCTGGACCAAGGACGGCTGGTTCGAGGTCGGCGGTGGTGACCTGTCCAAGCCGTTGGCCAAGCCCCAAGGCACGGCAAAGGGGGGCGGCAAGGCCGGGCCGCACGGCATGGCGCTGTCGGACGACTTCAGCGCCGACAAGTACGGCGTGCAGTGGAACTTCTTCGACCCCAAGCCGGGCGAGCAGGCGCGGATGTCGCGGGCCGGCGGCGTGCTGACCCTGAAGGGGGCGGGCGAGGCCCCGTCGACCGGCGCGCCGCTGATCTTCGTGGCCGGCGACCAGGCCTATGAGATCGAGTGCGAGATCGACATCGACCCCGACACCCGGGCCGGCCTGATCCTGTTCTACGACCGCCAGCTCTATTGCGGCCTGGGCTTCGACGCCAAGAACTTCGTCACCCACCAGTACGGCATCGAGCGCGGCCGGCCGGCCAATCCGCATGGGGCGAAGATGCTGATGCGGCTGCGCAACAACCGCCACATCGTCAGCTTCCACACCAGCGGAGACGGCGGCGTCACCTGGAAGCGCTTCGACCGGGGCATGGAGGTCTCGGGCTACCACCACAATGTGCGCGGCGGCTTCCTGATGCTGAAGCCGGGTCTCTACGCGGCGGGCAAGGGCTCGGCGCGGTTCCGGAACTTCAAGTACCGGGCGCTGGCGTGAGCATGAAACACCTCCTCCTCGCCGCCGCGCTGCTGGCGGCGCCGGTCGCCGCGACGGCCCAGGTCCCCGCCGAGCCGCCGCCGTTCAGGGCGGTGAAGATCGTGCTGGTCGGCGACTCGACCACGGCGGTCCAGAGCGGCTGGGGCTCCAGCTTCTGCGGCAAGCACGTCACCTCGTTCGCCGCCTGCATCAACCTGGCGCGCGGCGGCCGCAGCAGCGGCAGCTACCGCGCCGAGGGCTCCTGGGCCCTGGCGCTGCGCGAGATCGGCTCGGGCGGGTTCATGGACACCTATGTGCTGATCCAGTTCGGCCACAACGACCAGCCGGGCAAGCCGGGCCGTTCGACCGACCTGGCCACCGAGTTTCCGGCCAACATGAAGCGCTATGTCGAGGAGGTGAGGGCGGCCGGCGGCAAGCCGGTGCTGGTCACGCCCCTGACCCGTCGCCAGTTCAAGGACGGCCAACTGATCGACGACCTGGGCCCCTGGGCCCTGGCCGTCCGCAAGGTGGCCGCCGAGACCGGGGCGCCGCTGGTCGATCTCCACGCCGACAGCTTCGCGGCCGTGCAGGCGATGGGGGCCGCCGAGGCTGCCCGCCTGGCCCAGAAGCCGCCCCCGCCCGAGGTGCTGGCCGCCGCCCGGACGGGCACGACGATCGCCGCCAACCCGACGCCGGCGCCGGTTCCAGCCGCGGCGCCGACACCCGCTCCGTCGCAGAACAACACCGCCGTCGAGCCCATGGGCCAGGCCAAGCTGGCGTTCGACTACACCCATCTGGGCGAGGCCGGGGCGGACTATTTCGCGGTGCAGGTCGCGGGCGATCTGGCCAGGGCCGTGCCCGCCCTGCGACGCTATCTGATTCCCTGATCGCGCCGGAAAGGCCTCGACCATGACCGTGACACGAAGGACCACCCTCGGCGCCCTGACCGCCGGCGCGACCGCCCTGGGCGCCGCGCGGTCGGTCGCCGCGCCTGCGGCCGCGTCGCCCCACCGGCTGTGGTATCGCCAGCCCGCCAAGGAATGGGTCGAGGCCCTGCCGGTCGGAACGGGGCGCATCGGCGCGATGGTGTTCGGCGGCGTCGCCGAGGAGCGCCTGCAGCTCAACGACGACACCCTGTGGGCCGGCGGACCCTATGACCCGGTCAACCCGCAGGCCCGCGCCGCCCTGCCGGAGATCCGCCGGCTGATCGCGGCCGGCGATATCGCCGAGGCCACCAAGGTCGCCGACGCCCGCTTCCTGGCCACGCCCCGATACCAGATGTCTTACCAGACGATCGGCGACCTGCGGCTGGCCTTCCCGGGCCTGCCGGAGACGGCGGACGACTATGTGCGCGACCTCGACCTGGACGGGGCGATCGCCACGACCCGGTTCTCGGCCGGCGCGACGCGCTTCACCCGCGAGGTGATCGCCAGCGCGCCGGACCGGGTGATCGCCGTGCGCCTGACGGCCGACAAGGCCAAGGCCTTGTCGCTGGACCTGTCGTTCGCCAGCCCGTTGAACTCGCGGCCCACGGCGCGCGCCGAGGGCGCCGACACCCTGGTGCTGGCCGGAACCGGCGAGGCCCAGAACGGCGTCGAGGCGGCGCTGAAGTTCGAGTGCCGGGTGCGGGTGCTCAACAAGGGCGGAACGGTCGTCGCCGACGGCGCGGGCTTGGCCGTGCGGGGCGCCGACGAGGTGCTGCTGCTGATCGCCTCGGCCACCAGCTATCGCCGGTTCGACGATGTCGGCGGCGATCCGGCTGCGATCAACCGCACGGCGGTCGAGGCCGCGTCGGCCAGGCCGTGGCGAGACCTGCTGGCCCGCCACCAGGCCGATCACCGCAAGCTGTTCCGCCGCGTCGCCGTCGACCTCGGGACCACCTCGGCGGCGCTCAAGCCGACCGACGAACGCATCAAGGCGTCGCCGACCACCGACGACCCGGCCCTGGCCGCCCTCTACTACCAGTACGGCCGCTACCTGCTGATCGCCTGCTCGCGCCCGGGCGGCCAGCCGGCCAACCTGCAGGGCCTGTGGAACGACCAGGCCGCGCCGCCCTGGGGCAGCAAGTACACGATCAACATCAACACCGAGATGAACTACTGGCCGGCCGAGCCGACCGGCTTGGCCGAGTGCGTCGCGCCGCTGGTCGAGATGGTCCGCGACCTGTCGGTCACCGGGGCCCGCACCGCCCAGGCGATGTACGGCGCGCGCGGCTGGGTCGCCCACCACAACACCGACCTGTGGCGGGCCACGGCCCCGATCGACGGCGCCAAGTACGGCGTCTGGCCCACCGGCGGGGCCTGGCTCTGCAAGCACCTGTGGGACCATTACGACTACGGCCGCGACCAAGCCTATCTGGCCGACGTCTATCCGCTGATGAGGGGCGCGGCGCTGTTCTTCGTCGACACCCTGGTGCGCGACCCCCGGACCGGCCAGGTGGTCACCAGCCCGTCGATCTCGCCGGAGAACGACCACGGCCACGGCGGGTCGCTGGTCGCCGGACCGACCATGGACCAGGCCATCATCCGCGACCTGTTCTCCAGCTGCATCGCCGCCGCCGCGATCCTCGGGACCGACGCGCCCTTGGCGGCCATACTGGCCGCCGCCCGCGACCGGCTGGCGCCTTACAAGATCGGCAAGGACGGCCAGCTCCAGGAATGGCAGGACGACTGGGACGCCGACGCCAAGGAGATCCACCACCGGCACGTCTCGCACCTGTACGGCCTGTTCCCCAGCGACCAGATCGCCATCGACAAGACGCCCGCCCTGGCGGCGGCGGCGCGCAGGTCTCTCGAGATCCGGGGCGACCTGTCGACCGGCTGGGCCATCGCCTGGCGGCTGAACCTGTGGGCGCGGCTGGGGGAGGGGGATCACGCGCACGGCATCCTCGGCCTGCTGCTGGGTCCCGAGCGCACCTATCCCAACATGTTCGACGCCCATCCGCCGTTCCAGATCGACGGCAATTTCGGCGGGACCTCGGGGATGACCGAGATGATCCTGCAGAGCCGCAACGGCGAGATCCTGCTGCTGCCCGCCTTGCCCTCGGCCTGGCCCAGCGGACGGCTGACCGGCCTGCGGGCCCGGGGGGCGGTCGGGGTCGACGTGGTCTGGGCGCGCGGCCGGCTGGAGTCGGCGGTGTTCACCGCCGCCGCCGACGGCCGCCACCATGTCCGCTACGCCGGCGGGGCGATCGACCTGGACCTGAAGGCGGGCCAGCGCGTCCGGCTGACGGCCCGCGACGGCGTTCTGAGAAAGGCCTGAACGCGATGACGGTCCCCCTGGCGCGCCGCGCGGTCCTGGCCGTCGCCCTGCTGCTCGCCCTGGGCGCCGGGCCGGCTTTGGCGGCCGTCAAGCTGCGGGTCGGGGGCGCCCACGCGGACCACGCGACCGTCCAGGCGGCCGTCGACGCCTTGCCGGCGGCGGGCGGGACCGTCGAGATCGCGCCGGGCGAATATCGCGAGAAGCTGGCCATCGCCAAGCCGGGGGTGCGCCTGGTCGGCAAGGGCAGGGCGGCGTCGGACGTGGTGCTGGTGTGGAGCGACGCCTCGGTCACGGCGGGCGGCACGATCAAGTCGGCGTCGGTCACGGTGTCCGGCGACGGCTTCTCGGCCCGCGACCTGACCATCCAGAACGACTTCCACCTGAAGGACACAAGAGCCTCGCAGGCGGTGGCCCTGGCCATCACCGCCGACCGCGCCGTGCTGCGGAACGTGCGGCTGCTGGGCGCGCAGGACACCCTCTACGCCGCCAGCAGGAAGGGCCGGCCCAGCCGGCAGTATTTCCGCGACTGCTATATCGAGGGCCACGTCGATTTCATCTTCGGCGACGCCAAGGCGTTCTTCGACCGCTGCACGATCCACGGGATCGCCCATGACGGGGTGTTGCTGACCGCCCAGAGCAAGAACAGTCCGGACCAGGACAGCGGCTACGTGTTCGACCGTTGTCGGATCACCGCCGACCCGGCGGCGCGCGACATCTATTTCGGCCGCGCCTGGCGGCCCTACGCCACCGTGGTCTTCCTGCGCACCCGGATCGACGCGCCGCTCGAGCCGGCCGGCTGGCGCGAGTGGACGCCCGGCAAGACCGACACCTTCTCCACCGCCTACTACGCCGAATACGCCTCGAGCGGCCCGGGCGCGAACCCGGCCGCGCGCGAGCCCCGCAGTCACGCCCTGACCAAGGCCGAGGCCAAGCGGTGGTCGCGGCGCGTCTTCCTGGCCGGCCCGGACGGCTGGCGACCCTGATGCTGAAACGGACGATGAGCATGCCAAGCTTGAAGACCGCCGCCTTGCTGGTCGCCCTGTCCCTGGCCATTCAAGGCTCCGCCCAGGCGGGCGTGGTGGGCGAGGTCGTACCCGCCCAGCCGCTGACCGCCGAGCGGATCGCCACGCTTCCCGCACCCGAGCAGGCCGCCTGGCGGGACTACCTCAAGCGGTCGCTTTCGCGGATGAAGGCCGACGAAGACGCGCTGGTCGCCGAACGCGGCGGCCAGCCCGCGCCGCCGCCGCCCGCCGAGGGCGGTGGAGCCAAGTCCATGCCGCTGGACCGCCCGGCGGCCTGGTACGGGACGGCCGAGGCGCGCCACGTCGCCGACGTGATCGTCAGCTTCCAGACCCCGGCCGGCGGCTGGGGCAAGAACCAGTCCCGGGCCGGCGCGCTGCGCCAGCCCGGCCAGGCTTATGTGTCGCACGGCGAGGGCTATGTCGGCACGTTGGACAACGACGCCACGGTGACCGAGCTGCGGTTCCTGGCCCGCGTCGCCGGCCAGGCTTCCGAGGCCGACGGCAAGGCCTACCGCGCCAGCCTGCTGCGTGGCGTCGGCTACCTGCTGGAGGCCCAGTACCCGAACGGCGGCTGGCCGCAGGTCTGGCCTTTGCAGGGCGCCTATCATGACGCCGTCACCTACAATGACGGCGCGATGGTCGCGGCGGTCAGGCTCCTGGAGACGGTCGCGGCGGGGCAGGGCGACTACGCCTTCGTTCCCGCTGAATTCCGGGCGCGGGCCGCCGCCGCGAAGGATCGCGCCGTCGCCTGCATCCTGGCGAGTCAGGTGGTGGTCGACGGGCGCCGGACGGTCTGGGCCCAGCAGCACGACGCCCTGACCCTGGGGCCGGTCGGGGCCCGCAACTTCGAGCCGGGCGCGCTGTCGAGCGCCGAAAGCGCCGACATCCTGGTCTATCTGATGAGCCTGCCCGACCCGTCGCCCGAGGTCGCCGCCGCGATCCGGGGCGGGGCTCGGTGGCTGTCCGACGCCGCCCTGCGCGACGTCGCCTGGACCCCGGCCGATCCGACCCTGGGGCGCCGTCTCGTCGCCCAGCCCGGGGCCGGTCCGCTGTGGGCCCGGTACTACGACATCGCCAGCGGCAAGCCGGTCTATGGCGATCGCGACAGGTCGGTCCATGACGACGTCAACGACCTGAGCCTGGAGCGCCGCAACGGCTATGCCTGGTTCAACACCGCGCCCCTGAAGGTGGCCGAAGCCTACCGCCGGTGGGCCGCGACCCACCCCTAGCCCGGGTTTCGGGTTCCGCGGCGACAGCTTCGCCTCGCCGCTCGTCGGACGTCGAGTTGAATTGACAACGTTATCAGTGTGCGCTCAATGTCACGCGTCACCGGGCGTTTCGATGGCCGGCGGAAGCTGGCCGGGGAAGGGGTCGCGTGCCGACGGCGACGATGTGGAGATGGCGAAACCCGGGTTCAGTCGAGGCTGGCCATGGCGCACGCATCGCCGCGACCTTGCCGAAGCCAAGAGAAGCCATAACAAAATGCGGCGCCAGGCCGCTGGGAGGAAATCAATGACGGGCAAGTCAGCAATCGGCCGGACGAGCGTCCTGGTCGCGGCCTTGGCCACGGGCTTGGCGGGCGCGCCGGCTTGGGCGGCCGACGCGCCGGCGGGCGTGGTCAAGATCGACAGCGGGCGGCTGCAGGGCGTGGTCAAGGACGGGGTCGAGGCGTTCAAGGGCGTGCCCTTCGCCGCGCCGCCGGTCGGCGACCTGCGCTGGCGGGCCCCGGCGCCGGCTCCGGCCTGGAGCGGCGTGCGCGTGGCGACCCAGTACGGCCACGACTGCGCCCAGAAGCCGTTCCCCAGCGACGCCGCGCCGCTGGGCACGGAGCCGGCCGAGGATTGCCTAGTGATGAACGTCTGGCGCCCGACGGCGCCCGCCGCGGCCAAGCGGCCGGTGATGGTCTGGATCTATGGCGGCGGCTTCGTCAACGGCGGGTCCTCGCCCGAGGTCTATGCCGGCGACCAGTTCGCCAAGCAGGGCGTGGTCTTCGTCAGCTTCAACTACCGGGTCGGCCGCTTCGGCTTCTTCGCCCACCCGGCCCTGACCAAGGAGAACCCCAAGGGGCCGCTGGGCAACTACGGGTTCATGGATCAGATCGCGGCCCTGAAATGGGTGCAGCGCAACATCGCCGCCTTCGGGGGCGACCCGGCCAATGTCACCATCGTCGGCGAGTCGGCCGGCGGCTTCTCCGTCCACACCCTGCTGACCTCGCCGGCCGCCAAGGGCCTGTTCCACAAGGCGATCATCGAGTCCGGCGGCGGGCGCGGCACCATGACGCCCGGCCGCAAGGTCAGCGGCCAGGCTCCGGGCGGGCCAGCCTCCGGCGAGTCGATCGGGGTGGCCTTCGCCCAGAAGGCCGGGGTCTCCGGCGAAGACGCCGCCGCCTTGGCCGCCCTGCGCGCCTTGCCCGCCGACAAGGTGGTCGACGGCCTGAACATGATGAGCATGTTCGGCAATCCGACCTATGCCGGGCCGATGACCGACGGCCAGATCGTGGTCGACGAGCCCGAGACGATCTACCGGGCCGGTGGCGGGGCCAATGTGCCGCTGATGGTCGGCGCCACCAGCATGGACATCGGCTTCTCCTTCGCCCGCAGCCTTGACGAGGTCTACGCCCCGTTCGGGCCTGAGCGGCGGGCGGCGGCGCAGGCCGCCTATGATCCCACGGGCTCCAACAACCTGCGGGCCATCGGGACCCTGACGGCCAGCGACCGGATGATGGTCGAGCCGGCGCGGTTCATGGCCAGGGCCTGGGCGGCGGACAAGCGGCCGGTCTACGCCTTCCGCTTCTCCTATGTGGCCGAGTCCATGCGCAAGGAATGGCCGGGCGCGCCGCACGCCACCGAGATTCCGTACGTGTTCGACACGGTCAAGGCCAAGTACGGCGCGGCCCTGACGCCGGCCGACGCCCAGATGGCGCGGCTCACCAACAGCTACTGGGTCGCCTTCGCCAAGACCGGCGACCCGAACGGGGCCGGCCTGCCGACCTGGCCGGTCTACGACGCGGCCGGCGACCAGATCCTCGACTTCGCCAATGACGGGGTCGCGGCCAAGGCCGATCCGTGGAAGGCGCGGCTGGACCTGACGCAGCAGGTGGCCGACAGCGCCAAGCCCTAGGAAGGTGCGGCCTCGTCCCCCCTCCGGACGGGGCCGCTTCCTTTTCGAATCCGCGCTATATCTGCATCCAAGAACCGCCGCGCCTGCCTGGCCGGTGGGAGGAGGGCGTTCGCGCGTGACGACGACGATCAAGGACGTGGCCGCCCGAGCCGGCCTGTCGGTGATGACGGTGTCGCGGGTGCTGAACGGCGAGCGCCACGTCAGCGCCGAGGCCCGCGCCAAGGTGCAGGACGCCATCGAGGCGCTCGACTTCCGGCGCAACACCTTCGCGCGCGGCCTTCCGGGTTCGCGGTCGTTCCTGATCTGCCTGGTGATCCCGGAAATGATCCCGGCCTATGTGGCGGAGTTCCAGCACGGCGCGATCGAGTCCTGTCGCGCCAAGGGCTACCACCTGGTGGTGCTGCCCTATGAGACCGGCGCGGACGCCGCGGCCGGCGTGGTGGCGGGCGCGGTGGCCTCGCTGCGGCCGGACGGCTTCCTGCTGCTACCGCCGATCACCGACGACCAGGCGGTGCTGGACGTGCTGGACCGGTCGGAAACCCCCTATGTCCGGATGGCGCCGCTGACCGAGCTTGAGCGGGCGTCATCGATCTCGATGGACGACGCCGAGGCCGCCCGAAGGATGACGGCGGCGCTGCTTGACCTTGGTCACGGGCGGATAGGCTTCTTCACCGGACCGCCCGACCACGCCGCCTCCGTCTGGCGGCTGGAAGGCTATCGCCGCGCGCTCCAGGAGCGCGGGCTGGCGGTCGATACCCGGCTGGTGCGCGAAGGCGAGGGCGTCTTCGACGGCGACGAGACCGAGGTCGTGGCCTTGCTGACCGGCCCCGACCGGCCCAGCGCCATCTTCGCGTTCAACGACGAGATCGCGCTGGCCGTCATGGCCGTGGCCTATCGGTTGGGCCTGTCCGTGCCCGGAGATCTCTCGGTCGCCGGCTTCGACGACAGCGAGCTCTCGCGGCTGTCCTGGCCGGCCTTGACCACGGTGCGCCAGCCCATCTTCGCCATGGCGGGGGCGGCCGCCGAGCTGGTCATCGCCCAGGCCGAGGCCGGAACCCGGCGCATCGAACACCGGCGGCTGGATTTCGACCTGATGCTCCGCGACACCATCGGGGCGCCCCGGCCCTAGACACCCTTCGGCGGCGCCGTCGAGTCGCGGGGCATGACCTGGAAATCGAAGCCGCGGGCCGCGGGCTCCGGCGTTTCGCCCGCGGTGGCGGCGATCAGCATGTCGGTGGCGGCCGCGCACATCTCCTCGATCGGCTGGCGGACCGTGGTCAGCGGCAGCCAGCTCCTCCGCGCCGCCCAGGTGTCGTCGAAACCGGCCACCGAGACCGCGTCCGGGATGCTCAGGCCCAGTTCCCGCGCCGCGGCCGTGACGCCCAGCGCCATCCTGTCGTTGGCGGCGAAGATCGCGGTGGGGCGGTCGTCGCGCGTCAGCAGCCGGCGACCGGCCTGAATGCCGGACTCGAAGGTGAAGTCGCCCGGGACGACATGGTCCGGCGAGGGGACGAGGCCGGCCTGGTCCATCGCCCGCCGGAAGCCCGCCAGGCGCGGACCGGCGGCGGCGTGTCCCGGCGGCCCCTGGACGAAGCCGATCGTCGCGTGGCCCAGGGCCAGCAGATAGCCGGTGAGCGCGAAAGCGGCCTCGGCGTCGTCGATGAAGACGCAGGGCGAGCGGTCGCGATCCGCGTGGGGCGCGACCCGCACATGGCGCACCTTGAGTCGCTCCAGCGTGGCGATCACGACGGGATCGTCGGAAAGCGGCGGGGTCAGGATCAGGCCGTCCAGCCGCAGGCTCGAGAGGATGTGCTCGATCTGCTGGCCGACGTCGTCCCGGGCGTCCACCGGCTCGATGGCGAGGTGGTAGCCGGCCTCGCGGCAGCGGAGCAGGGCGCCGATCTCCGCCTCGGTGACGAAGCCGTAGTTGGCGGTGTCGTAGAGCAGGCCGATCAGTCGCGACGGCGCGCCGGTCAGGCCGCGGGCGGCGATGTTGGGGCGGTAGCCCAGGGCGTCGGCGGCGGTCAGGACCCGGTCGCGGACCGATTCGCGGACATGCGGCTCGCCGTTCAGCACCCGCGACACCGTCTTGAAGGAGACCTGCGCCTTGCTGGCGACGTCTTTGATCGTCGGTGAACGGTTCAAGCCAAACTCCCGCCGGCGCGCCTACGAGGTCTAGTGACAATCGGTTCGCGCAACCAGAGCTTTAGGGAGTGATAACGTTGTCATAATTGAATTGACAACGTTATCGCATTCGTTTTCCCTTAGGAGACCGACCCGGCGCGATCCGCCGGACGGACCCAAGAACAAAGCAGATGGCCGGGCGCGACTCGGCCACGCAGGGGAGGAAACGATGTCGACACGGGCAATTCTGGCCGCGAGCGCGGCTGTCTCGGTTTTGATTTTCGCGGGCCAGGCCCAGGCGCAGTCGGCGCCTTCGGCTCCGGCGGGGGCGACTAGCTCCTCGGTCGAGATCGAGGAAGTCGTGGTCACCGCCGAACGGCGCGAGCAGACCGCCCAGCGCACGGCGCTGGCCATCACCGCGCTGTCGGCCGACCAGCTGGAAAAGCAGGGCGTGCGCACGGCGACGGACCTGACGACGGTGACGCCCGGCATCCAGATCGGCACGGTCGGGGGATCGGTCGAAATCTCGGTGCGCGGCATCGGCAGCACCAACAACACTGAGGTCGGCGACCCGGCGGTGGCCTTCAATGTCGACGGGGTCTACATGGCCCGTCCGCGCTCGGCCGCCGGCCTGTTCTTCGACCTGGACCGCGTTGAGGTGCTGCGCGGACCGCAGGGCACGCTGTACGGCCGCAACGCCACGGCCGGCAGCCTGAACGTGATCACCAAGAAGCCGACCGCCGAGCGCGAGGCGACGGCCGAGGTCGAGCTGGGCAACTTCGCGCTGGTCCGCGCCAGCGGCGCGCTGAACGTGCCGATCTCGGACAAGGTGATGGCGCGCGGAGCCTTCCAGATCTCCAAGCGCGACGCCTATACCGACAACGCGCCGGCCAACGACTACAACGACGAGGACGCCGTGGCCCTGCGCCTGCACGTCCTGTTCCAGCCGACCGACGACTTCACGCTGCTGCTGAGCGGCGACTATTTCCGCAATGACCGGAACGGTTCGGCGTCGGCGCCCCTGGGTGTGTATTCGGCCGGCGGCGACCCCTACGCCTACCCGATCTCCGTCGCGGGCCACAGCCTCCAGAAGAACTACGGCTTCGCCGCTCAGGCCGACTGGAAACTGCCGTTCGGGGTGCTGACCTATCTGGGGTCGGTCCGCAAGGACGTCGTCCACACGCTGGCGGGGGCGGGGCGCAACTATCCGTTCGGCACAACCCGGCCGTCGAACCGCTGCGAGCCGACGATCCCGCTCGGCTGCAACACCACCTACTTCGACTCCAACGAGCGCCAGCAGACGCACGAACTGCGCCTGGGCAACGCCATCGGCGCGTTCAAGTGGGTCGGCGGGCTCTACTATTTCGACGAGAAGAACGACGTCTACGCCAACTTCTTCCCGGCGGTGGCCTTCGTCCAGCCCGACACCTACGCCGACTCCAAGGCGGCGTTCGCGCAGGGGACCTACAGCTTCAGCGACCGGCTGCGGGCCACGGTCGGCCTGCGCTACACCCGCGACCACAAGGGTCGCACGGGCGGGACCTATATCGGACTGAACCCCAGCGGGACCTGTACCCGGCCGGGCGGGATAACCGGACCGGTCGCCGGCTCGCCGTCCGGATGCCTGCTCTACGCCAACCTCGCCGACTTCACCTGGGAGTCGGTCGACTACAAGGCGGGGCTGGAGTTCGACCTGACGCCGACCTCGCTGCTCTACGCCTCGACCTCGACGGGCTACAAGGCGGGCGGCTACGGCGACGGGCTGCCGCCGGCCAACAACAAGTACGACCCCGAACAGCTGACCGCCTACGAGATCGGCGCCAAGAACCGGTTCCTCGACAACCGCGCCCAACTGAACCTGTCGGCCTTCTATTACGACTACCAGGACTTCCAGGTGAGCGCGATCGGCGTGGTCGCCGGCCAGGCCTCGACCGTGACCGTCAACGCTCCCAAGGCGACGCTGTACGGCGCGGAGCTGGAAGGGCTGCTGCTGATCACCGAGAACGACCGCATCGACGGTTCGGTGTCCTACCTGCACGCTCGGTACGACGATTTCGTGCTGGCGACGGGCGACTCCTTCTCGCCGGGACGGGCCGACTATTCGGGGCTGACCCTGGCCAAGTCGCCGGAATGGACCTTCAACCTGGGCTACCAGCACACTTGGCGCCTGGCCAATGACGGCCAGCTGAGCGCGCGGATCCAGACCCACTACGAGAGCGCCAAGAACCTCGACTACCGCAACTTCGCGGTCACCCGTCAGGGCTCCTACACCAAGACCGACCTGATGGTGACCTATGACGCGCCCGGCGGGGTGTGGAGCCTGATGGCCTACGGCCGCAACCTCGAGGACGAGGCGGTGCTGATCCAGGCCAGCCCCGACGCCCAGAACGCCAACCGCTTCGGCGGCTCCGGCGTCTATGCGCCGCCCCGGCTCTACGGCGTGCAGCTGTCGGCCAAGTTCTAGCCCGAAACCAGGCGGTCCCCGAAGCCGGGGGCCGCCTGGTCGTCCCGCCGTCCGCCCCGCGCGGAACCAGAAGAAGATCAGACATGAGTGAGGTCCGCATGGGACGACAGGCTTGGAGCGCCGCCGTGGCGCTGGCGTTGATCACGGCGGCTCCGGCCTGGGCGGTGGAGCAGCCCAAGCTGGGGGTGCGTTCCGCGCCGCTGATCCAGGTCGACGGGCTGACCTTCAAGGACCTCGACCGCGACGGCAAGCTGCAGCCCTACGAGGACTGGCGGCTGACGCCCCAGGCCCGCGCCGCCGACCTGGTCGGCCGCATGACGCTGGAGGAGAAGGCCGGGACGATGATGCACGGCACCGCGCCGGCGCCGAAGAACCCTTTCGGGTCGGGTCAGACCTATGACCTCGACGGCGCCGCCAAGCTGATCAACGACAAGCGGGTGACCAGCTTCATCACCCGCCTGAGCGGTTCGGGCGACGGCATCGCGACGCAGAACAACCGATTGCAGGCCGTGGCCGAGCAGACCCGGCTGGGCGTGCCGCTGACCATCAGCACCGACCCGCGCAACCATTTCCAGCACACGGCCGGGGCCGGGGTCGCCGCGGGCGGCTTTTCCAAGTGGCCCGAGAGCCTGGGCTTCGCGGCGATCGGCGACGAGGCGCTGATGCGCCGGTTCGGCGAGGTCGCCCGCCAGGAGTATCGCGCGACCGGCATCCACATGGCCCTGTCGCCGCAGGCCGACCTGGCCACCGAGCCGCGCTGGTCGCGGATCACCGGCACCTTCGGCGAGGACGCCGACCTGGCCTCGCGCATGGTGCGGGCCTATGTGGCCGGCTTCCAGGCGGGCGAGGGCGGCCTCACCCAGGACAGCGTCATCGCCGTGGTCAAGCACTGGGTCGGCTACGGCGCGGCCAAGGAAGGCTGGGACAGCCACAACCCCTATGGCCGCTACGCCAGCTTCCCGACCGGCAACTTCGCCTATCACGTCAAGCCGTTCGAAGGGGCCTTCGCGGCCAAGGCGGCGGGCATGATGCCGACCTATTCGATCCTCCAGGACCTGACCCTGGACGGCAAGCCGGTGGAGCAGGTCGGGGCCGGGTTCAACAAGTACCTGCTGACCGACCTGCTGCGCGGCCGGTACGGCTTCGACGGCGTGGTCGTCTCCGACTGGGCGATCACCAACGACTGCCCGGCCGCCTGCCGGGGCGACTGGAAGCCTGGCCAGCCGCCGGTGATCGGCATGCCCTGGGGCGTGGACGACCTGACCGAGACCCAGCGCTTCGCCAAGGCCCTGGACGCCGGTGTCGACCAGTTCGGTGGCACCGAGCACTCCGAGCGGCTGGTCGAGATCGTCAGGTCCGGCCAGGCCAAGGAGGCGCGCCTCGACCAGTCGGTGCGGCGGATCCTGATCCAGAAGTTCGAGCTAGGCCTGTTCGAGAACCCCTATGTCGATCCCGAGGTCGCCGGGCGGATCGTCGGCTCCCAAGCCTTCCAGGCCGAGGGCGACGCGGCCCAGGCCCGGTCCCTGGTGATGCTGGAGCGCAAGGACAGCGTCCTGCCGCTGGCGACGGGCCGGAAAGTCTATCTGCGCGGCCTGGACGCCGCCGCCGCGACCGCGCGGGGCCTGGTGGTGGTGGACACCCCGGAAAAGGCCGACATCGCGATCATCCGCACCGGCGCGCCGCACCAGCTTCTGCATCCCGGCCACCTGTTCGGCCTGATGCAGCACGAGGGCGACCTCGACTTCAAGGACACCGACCCCGACTACCAGGCCATCCTGCAGGCCAGCGCCAAGGTCCCGACCGTCGTCGTGGTGTTCCTGGACCGGCCGGCCATACTGACCAACGTCAAGGATCACGCCAGCGTGCTGATCGGCGATTTCGGGGTCAGCGACGCCGTGCTGCTCAACGTCCTGGCGGGCGGGGCGAAGGCCGAGGGGCGGCTGCCGTTCGAGCTGCCGTCCTCGATGGCGGCGGTCAGGGCGCAGGCCTCCGACAAGCCGCACGACAGCGACAAGCCGCTCTACCCGTTCGGCTACGCCCTGGGTCGGTAGGGCGGGCGAGGCGGTGGTCGGTCTAGACGAACACCGCCGAGGCGGCGGAAGCGGTCGCTGGGCGTGGGGTCGGCGGGCGCAGCAGGCGCGCCACCCGCTCCAGCACGTCGGCGCCGCTGAACGGCTTGGTCATGCAGTCGCGGGCCCCCAGCTTGACGGCGCGCTGGATGTCTTCCGGGCTCAGCTTCCGGCCGATGACCAGGATCGGGTAGTGCGGCTTCTCCCCCCGCCGGTTCAGCGCTTCAAGCACTTCGAACCCGTTGGTGTCGGCCAGGCCGAGGTCGATGATCATGGCGCTGGGGCGGACCTGTTTCAGGGTGTCCAGGACCGCCGTGCCGGTGCGCGCGACACAGGCGTGGTAGCCGGCCAGGTCCAGCCGGATCTGCAGCAGTTCCAGAACGGTGCGGTCGCTGTCACCGACGACGACCTTCAGGCCTCGGAAATCCTGGATCATCGGCGCGGCCTCCCTGTGTCGCGGCGGTCGAGGGAAGGGCGGTCAGAACAGGTCAAGGTCGCCCGCCCCATCGCGATCGTCGACACCCCGCTCTTCGCCGCCAAGGGCCGAGCACATCCGGTCGGCGAGGGCCCCGAGCGTGATGTCGCCCAGGGCATGGCCGACCGAAGCCGAGACGTCGTCCGCGATCGTGCCGCTCATCCGCCGCGCGAAGGCCGACAGGCTGGTCAGTTGCTGGCTCAGCAGGTCGACCGTGTGCATGCCTTCGACCAGGGCCTCGCGCTTGTCCGTCGGGATGCTCTTCATCATCTCGCCGATGATGGAATCGAGGAGGATGCAGCGCGCGCCCGCCAGCTCCATTTCCCAGGCGAGCACGCCGAAGGTCGTGGCGACGCTGGCCTGCAGCGTGTCTTCCGCCTGCGTATGGACGCTCATGGACAGTGATCTCCGGTCTACCCTTGGAGTTAGGTGAGAGCGGGCTTAACGGCGGATAAACTCAGAGCGCCTTGCGACAACGTCGCGCAGTGGGCGTCACGAGGCCTGCGTGAACCGAATCCGGATCGCCCCGCGTTGGTTGGTGACCGTTCACAGTCGTCCTGGTGTCATGTAGCAGTGGTTCGCCACGTAGTAGCGGGTTGGAATCACCGTGTTCGACCTTGTCGCGCTTCAGCCGATCTTGAACACGGCGATCGACGCCGTCGTGGTGATGGACGCCGGCGGGGCCATCATCGATTGGAACGCGCGCGCCGAGCGGATCTTCGGGTGGCGGCGAGACGAGGTGCTGGGCCGGCAGCTGGGCGACACCATCGTGCCGCCCCAACTGCGCGAAGCGCACAAGCGGGGCCTGACGCGCTTCCTGGCGACGGGCGAGGGGGCGGTGCTCGGTCGCCTCCTCGAGCTCGGCGCCGTCCGGCAGGATCAGTCGGAGTTTCCGATCGAGCTTTCGATCACGGCCTATGGCGAGGCGCCCTCCCAGATCTTCCTGGGCTTCATTCGCGACATCTCCGAACGTCGCGAGGCGATCGCCAGGCTGGCGGTGAGCGAGGCCCGGTTCCGGGCGGCGATCGACGCCGTCCAAGGGGTGCTGTGGACCAACAACGCCGCCGGCGAGATGGTCGGCGAACAGCCGGGATGGGCCGCGCTGACCGGCCAATCCCGGGCCGAGTACCAAGGGTACGGCTGGTCCAAGGCCGTTCACCCCGACGACGCCGAACCCACCGTCCAGGCCTGGAACGAAGCGGTGCGCGAGCGGCGGCCCTTCATCTTCGAGCATCGCGTGCGGCGTCACGACGGCGCCTGGCGCGTCTTCACGGTCCGGGCCGTGCCAGCGCTGGAGGACGACGGGGCGATCCGCGAATGGATCGGCGTCCACACCGACGTCACCGAGCGGAGGGACGCCGAGGAACAGTTGCGCGAAAGCGAAGCCCGCTTCCGGGCCATGGCCGACGCGGCGCCGGCGCCCGTCTGGATGACGTCCGCCGTCGGCGGCATAGATTTCGTCAACCAGGCCTTCGCCGAATTCGCCGGCCTGGAGCGCGACGCCCTGCTGGGCGACATCTGGATCGACCTCATCCACCCCGACGACATCCCCGGCGTCCTGGCCCAGCGGATGACGTCGCGGGCGGGGCTGCTGCCCTACAAGTTCGAGGCGCGGTTCCGCAACGACGTCGGCGCCTACCGCTGGATGCTGGCCAGCGCCAAGCCCCGGATCGGCGGGGACGGCCAGTTCCTCGGCTATATCGGCATGGCCATGGACCTGACCGACATCAAGGCCGCGGAGTTGCGGCAGCGCCTGCTGATCAACGAACTCAACCACCGGGTGAAGAACACGCTTTCGTCGGTCCAGTCGATCGCCCGGCAGACCTTGCGGGCCGACGAGACGCCGGCGCACGTGCGCGAGCGGCTGGTGGATCGCCTGCTGGCGATGTCGGCCGCCCACGACATCCTCACCCGCGAGAGCTGGGAGAGCGCGGCCATCGACGACATCATCCGCCAGGGCATGCGCCCGTTCACCGACGACCGGGACCTGGAACGGATCGAAATTCGAGGACCCGGCCTGCGGGTCGGACCCAGCGCGGCCCTGGCCCTGGCGCTGGCCATCCACGAACTGGGCACCAACGCGGTGAAGTACGGCGCGCTTTCGACACCGGTCGGGAAGATCACGATCGCCTGGGAGCCGGCCGACGGCGCGCAGAGTGTCGTGCGGTGGAAGGAGACCGACGGTCCGGCCGTCCAGGCGCCGAGCCGCAAGGGCTTCGGCTCCCGCCTCCTGGACGGCGGCCTGGCCGCCGACCTGGGCGGCAAGCCCAGGCTGGTCTTCGCGCCCACCGGCGTCGAGGCCTTCCTGCCGGTGCGCTTCGCGCCCTAGGTCCCGTTGGCCAGGAAGGAGCGGCACAGCTCGCGCAGGCCGTCGCGGTCGCCCGGCAGCATGGTGTCGCAGATCAGGTAGGAATAGATCACGAAGCTGCGCGCGGTCGCCTGGGGGCGCGGCACGCCGTTGGCGACCAGCACCTGCTCGAAATACATCAGCCGCAGCTGGTCGATCTCCTCCAGCACCCGGGCCGGCCGAGGGTCGCGCTGGGCCCAGACACGCAGGGCGGCCTCGATCCAGGCCCCGGTCTGGGCGCGCTCGGTCCGTGACAGCGCGAAGATCCGCAGCAGGCGGTCGGCCGGCGGTTCGTCCACCGCGCCGAGTTCGGCCACCCGCGTGACCGTGGAGCGCCGGCGCCAGTGGTCCAGCAGGCCGTCGAGAAAGGCGTCGCGCGACTCGAAGCGGACATAGAACATGCCCTTGGTCACCCCCAGCCTCTGGGCCAGGGCGTCGACGCGCACCTCCTGGATGCCGCCTTCGGTCAGCAGTTCGAGGGCGGCCTCGAACCACGCCTCTTCGCCAAGCCGCCGCTTGGGGCCGGGCTTGGCGCCCTTGCGCGGGCGGAGCGGCCTGGCCTTCGGCGCGGGCGCGGCGGCGTCGATCGACGCCCTCTCATCGGACTTTGCCACGATCGATGGGTAGGGCCTGACGCCCGCAGCGTCAACGTCCCTGCGATACATCCACATCGGTACGTATTTTATAGCTTGCGCGGATTCCTGCCTTTCAATGATTGACGGGAACGAGCCTTGCCGCCTATCCATAACTCATACGAGCCAGGATGAGATAACGTCCGGCCATTGGGGAGGCGAAGATGATCAATCGTTCGATGATGCGACGGGCGCTGCTGGCGGGGACGGCGCTTTGCGCGATGGGCGGCGTCGCTCAGGCCCAGACCCAGGACAGCCAGGTCGCCGCGGCCGACACGGCCGTGACCCAGGTGGAAGACGTCGTGGTCACCGCCCGCCGGCGCGAAGAGAGCCTGCAGGACGTGCCGATCTCGGTGACCGCCTTCAGCGCCGAGAAGCTGGACGTTCGCGGCGCGCCCGACATCACCGCCCTGCAACGCTCGACCCCCAACCTGACCCTGCAGGTGTCGCGCGGCACCAACTCGACCCTGACCGCCTTCATCCGCGGCATCGGCCAGCAGGACCCGCTGTGGGGCTTCGAGCCCGGCGTCGGCCTCTATGTCGACGACGTCTACCTGGCCCGGCCGCAGGGCGCGGTGCTGGACATCTTCGACATCGAGCGCATCGAGGTGCTGCGCGGGCCGCAGGGCACGCTGTACGGCCGCAACACCATCGGCGGCGCGGTCAAGTACGTGACCAAGCGGCTGGGCGACGACTACAGCGGCAAGCTGCGCGCCGAGCTGGGCAACTACAACGAGCGCAACCTGGTCGGCTCGGTCGTCCTGCCGGTGGCGGATGGGGTGGCGATCGGCGGGGCCCTGGCCTGGTACAATCGCGACGGTTACGGCAAGAACTTCACCACCGGCGCGGAAACCAACAACAAGGACGTGCTGGCGGGCCGGATCTCGGTCGAGCTGACGCCGTCGGACAAGCTGTTCGTCCGCCTGGCCCTCGACCGGACCGAGGACCGCTCCAACGCCAACCACGGCCACCGCGAGGTGCGCGAGCCCAACACCAACACCGCCGTCCTGCCCGGCGTCTACGACACCCTCGCCGGGATCGGCGACGACAACAAGGTGATGACCCAGGGCGCGTCGCTGACCGGCGAATGGTCGGTCAGCGACGTCGTCACCCTCAAGTCGATCACCGCCTGGCGGGAAGGCGCCTCCAGCGGCAAGGGCATCGACTTCGACGGCCTGGCCCAGCCGTTCCTCGACATCGGCGGCAACGGCAAGATCTACAAGGACCGCCAGTTCAGCCAGGAGTTCCAGGCCCAGATCGAGGCCGACCGCCTGCAGGGCGTGGTGGGGGTCTATTTCATGGACGCCCGCGCCAGCGGGGCGTTCGACACCATCCTGGGCCGGGGGCTCGTGCCCGAAGCCGCGCTCGTGCCCAGTCCGTCGGCCGCCACCGCCCTGACCCAGCTGACCAGCGGCTCGGTCGACACTGAAAGCTACGCGGTGTTCGGCGACCTCAACTACGACCTCAGCGACCGCCTGAAGGTGTCGCTGGGCGCGCGCTGGACCCGCGACGAGAAGGCCGGGACGGTGTTCAAGGCCAACTATCTGGGGACCCTCGGCAGCCCGCTGGTCAAACCCTACGTCACGCCGCTGCCGTTCCCGTTCAACGTGCCGCAGATCCTCACCAACTACGCCAACCGCAAGACCTTCGAGGAGTTCACGCCGAGGCTCAGCGTCAGCTATGAGCTGAACGACGACGTCAACGTCTATGCAGCCTATGGCCGGGGCTTCAAGTCGGGCGGTTTCGACATGCGCGGCGACGCCACCGCCACGCCGGGCACCAAGAACGGCTACGATTCCGAGATCGTCAATTCCTACGAGATCGGCCTGAAGGGCGACTTCCTCGACCGCCGCCTGCGCGCCAACGCCGCCATCTTCAACACCGACTACAAGGGCCAGCAGGTCACGACCCAGGTCCCCAAGCTCACCCCGCCGCCCGGCGTGGTCAGCTTCGTCGACAATGTCGGCAGCTCGCGGATCCGCGGCGCCGAGGTCGAGGCCAGCGCGGTGTTCAGCAAGGACCTCAGCCTGGACCTGACCTTCGGCTATATCGACGCCAAGTTCGAGAAGTTCCCGGTGTTCGACCTGGCCACCGGCAAGACCGTCGACGTGGCCAGCACCCGGCGCTTCCAGAACACCCCGAAGTACAACGCCAGCGCCACGCTCAACTGGCGGACCGACCTGGCCGGCGGCCAGCTGGCCATCCTGCCGGCGCTGTCCTACCGCTCCAGCGTCCACCTGTTCGAGACGCCGATCCCGAGCATCGACCAGAAGGGCTTCACCCTGGCCGACCTCAGCGTGGTCTGGACCTCGGCCGACGCCAGCTGGCGGATCGGCGCCCATGGCCGCAACCTGACCAACGAGCGCTACCGGACCGGCGGCTACAACTTCCCGTCCAACCAGTTCGCCCAGTCGGTGATCGGCTTCTACGGCCCGCCCCGGACGTTCAAGGTGGCGGTCGAGCGTCGCTTCTAGGCATGGCCGGGTTTGTCGAAAGACGCTGGTGTTCGGCCGATGGCCTGTCGCTCTACGCGCGGGACTATCCGGCCGGCCCCGGACCCGCGCGGTTGCCGGTGATCTGCCTCCACGGCCTGACCCGCAATTCGAAGGACTTCGCGGACGTCGCGCCGTGGATCGCCGGGCAGGGGCGGCGGGTGCTGGTCCTCGACGTGCGAGGACGGGGGCGGTCCGACCCGTCGCCGGACCCGATGCGCTACCAGCCGCCGGTCTATGCCCGTGACGTGCTGGCGCTGATGGACGGCCTGGGGATCGGCCGGGCGGTGTTCGTGGGCACCTCGATGGGCGGCCTGATCACCCTGTTGCTGGCCTGGCTGCGGCCGCGCGCCGTGGCGGGGGCGGTGCTCAACGACGTCGGGCCCGAGATCGCGCGCGAAGGCCTGGAGCGGATCGCCGCCTATGCCGGCAAGCCGTTCGCGGCCGCCGACTGGGCCGCGGCCGCCGACTACCTGGCGGCCACCAGCGGCGTGGCGTTTCCAGACTTCGGTCCGGAGGACTGGCGGGTCTTCGCGCGGCAATGGTTCCGCGAGGACGAGGCCGGCCGGCCGGCCCTCGACTACGACCTGTCGATCGCCGTGCCGCTGAGGGCCAGGCCGCCCAAGCGGCGATCGCTGCTGGCCTGGCTGCTGTTCGTCCGGCTGGCGCGCGGCCGCCCGACGCTGCTGCTGCGCGGCGCGCTCTCGGACCTGCTGTCGGCCCGGACCGTCGCCAGCATGCGGCGCGCGGCGCCGGGCATGGCGGTCGCCGAAGTGCCGCGCGTCGGCCACGCCCCGCTGCTGACCGAACCGGCCGCGCGGCAGGCGCTGGCGGCGTTTCTGGAGAGGGCGCCGTAGGAGGGCTGCACTGAATTGAAGACCCTCCCACGGTTGTCATCCCGGCCGTAGCGAAGCGAAGAGCCGGAACCCAGGGGCCGGCGCACTGCGGTTGCCCTGGGTCCCGGCTCTGCGGTCCGCTGCGCGGCCCTACGGCCGGGATGACAACGAGGGGGGAGTTGAGCCAGGCCTCTAGGCGCCTGGGTCGAAAGCCCACAAGAAAACGGCCCCGAAGCATCGCTTCGGGGCCGTTCCCATGCGTGGGTCTAGAACAGGCTAGAAGCGCTTGCGGATCGAGAAGCCGGCGGTGCGCGGGTTGATGCTGACCGCCTGCTGCTTGTTGTTGAGGGCCGAGGTGACGCTCATCAGGCCGACTTCGTTGCCGACGTTGTTGATGAACAGATAGGCGCCCCAGTCCGGACCCTCGACGCCGCCGCGCAGGTTGGCGTAGCCGTAGTCGCCCTGCTTTTCGTAATAGACGTAGGTCGGGCGGAACTGCGAGGCGGACTCGCCGACATAGGCGTAGTCGGCGCGCACCAGGCCGTTGATGTCGCCCATCAGCGGCCAGGTATATTCGACCGAGGCCGAACCGCTGAAATCGGCGACGTTCGGGAAGCTGTCGCCGCGCAGGCCGGTCGAGCCGGTGATCAGGACGGCCGAATTGGCCTGGTCCTCGGTCAGCTTGGCGTCGACGAAGGCGGCCGTGGCGTTCAGGGTCAGGCCGGGCATCGGACGGGCCACGGCTTCCAGTTCGAAGCCCTTGATCCGCGCCGTGCCGGCGTTGGTCAGGTAGCCGAAGGCCCCGTTGGCGCTGGTCGCCGAGATCTGCATGTTGCTCCAGTCGATCTGGTACGCAGCGGCGTTCAGGGTCAGGCGACGGTCGAACCACTGGCTCTTCACGCCGGCCTCGTAGTTCCACAGGCTGTCGGGCTGGTAGGCCAGCAGGGCCGAGGCCAGGCCCGGCACGTTGTTGGCGCCGCCCGGGCGGAAGCCCTTGGCCGCCAGGGCGTAGGCCATGACGGTGGGCGTGAACTGGTAGCTGACGTTGAGCTTGCTGACCCAGCCGTCGGCGCTGGCGTCGACCTGGGCGGCCGGACCGACATAGGACTGGGTGATGAAGTTGCTGATCAGCACCTGGCCCGAGACGGTCTTGTCGTAGTTGAAGCGGCGGATACCGCCGGTCAGGCTCAGCTTCTCGACCGGCTTGTAGGTGATCTCGCCGAAGAAGGCCGTCTGCTTGGTGTCGGTGCCGACATGGCGCCAGGCGGTCAGGTCGCTGGGATTGATCGCGCCGGTGGTGGTGTTGGCCTTGGCGACCTGGCTTTCGATATAGTCCGAGCGGTCCTCGTAATAGACGCCCGCGGTCCAGTCGATCTTGTCGTCGAACAGCGAGCCGTTCATCCGCAGCTCGTGGTTCCACGAGGTCAGGCCCATCGGCTGGTACAGCGCGCCCGGCGTGCGGCTGTCGGCATAGGCGGTGTACTGCGTCATCTGGGCCGGGGTGCAGGCCGGATTGGCCGGAGCCCCCGCCGCGGGCGGCGCGCCGGCGATGTAGTTGCGGCACGAGGTGGCGTTGGCGCGGTTGGCCGACAGGGTGGGGCTGTAGTCGGAATTCCGCAGCAGGGTCCACTTGTAGTAGGACGAGGTCCCGGTGAGGGTGGCGAAGCCCAGGTCCCACTTCGCCGTGACGTTGTAGACGCGCAGGTTGTCGTCGGTCGGGGCGATCGTGCGGGCGTTGGTCGAATAGTCCTTGGCGCCGAGGGCCGGGTACCAGCTGTTCTGACCGTCCAGGGTGGTCTTCTGGAACAGGCCCGTGGCGTTGATCGTCAGGTTCTCGGTCGGGGTGAAGCCCAGCATCAGGCGGCCGCCGGACGAGTGCTGGCTGTTGATGTCCTTCTTGTTCAACAGGACGTCGTCGACGTAGCCGTCCTGCTCGGCCTTATACAGCACCACGCGAGCGGCCAGCTTGTCCTCGATCAGCGGCACGTTGACCATGCCCTTGACCGAATAGCCGGGGCCGCCGTCCTTGGTGATCGTGCCGCCGGCCTCGACCGCGCCGGAATACTGGCTGCTGTTGGGCTTGTTGAGGATCACCCGCAGGGTGCCGCCCATCGAGCCGGAGCCGTACAGCGTGCCTTGCGGGCCGCGCAGGACCTCGACGCGCTCGACGTCGAACAGGTTGACGTCGGCGCTGGTCGAGCTGGCGTCGGCGGTGGTGCCGGCCGGGCCGGTCAGCGGGATTTCGTCGTAGTAGAGGCCGACCGTCGCCTCGCCGGCGCTGCGCACGCCGCGCAGGGTCAGGCGGCGATTGGTCGGCGAGTTGCCTTCGACCTGCAGGTTCGGAACCGTGCGGAAATAGTCCTGGATGCCCGACGCTCCCAGGCCTTGCAGCGATTTCTCGGTGACCGCGCTGATGCTGATGGGCGTGGTCTGGATGGTGGTCGAACGCTTCAGCGCGGTGACGACCACTTCCTCGAACGTGGTGGTGTCGGCCGGCTGTGGGGTCGCGTCCTGGGCGAAGGCGGGGCTCGCGCCCAGGGCGGTCAGCGCCGTCGCGCCCAGGGCCAGGGCCTTCAGGCCTCGAAACTGCAGTCTCATGATTATCCCCTCGTCTCGACCGTTCGGCGACGGCCTGTAGGTTCAGACGTAGAGGGGCGGGGGGTCCTCATCGGGTCGCGAAAAAATGGGTGAATGCTGACGGTTGGGGGAGTCCGGGGCGATCGCCGAACACCCCCTTCGGTCGCTACGCCCCCTGGTGGAGCAGCACTTCAGCGATCTGGACCGCGTTGAGGGCGGCGCCCTTGCGGAGGTTGTCGCCGGTCACGAACAGCGCCAGGCCGTGCTTCACCGTCGGATCCGGGCGAACGCGCCCCACGAACACCGGATCTCGTCCCGTGGCGTCCAGCGGATTGGGAACCTCGGCCAGCACCACGCCCGGCGCCCGGCCCAGCAGCTCCAGCGCGGTGGCCACCGAGATTTCCCGCTCGAACTCGGCGTTGATGGACAGCGAGTGGCCGGAATAGACCGGCACGCGCACGCAGGTGCCCGACACCGGAAGTCCCGGAATTTCCAGGATCTTGCGGCTCTCGTCGCGCAGCTTGTTTTCCTCTTCGGTGTAACCGTCCTCACCGACCACGTAGTTCAGCGGCACGACGTTGAAGGCGATGGGAACGGCCCACTTTTCCGGCGGCGGAAAGGCCACCGCGTCGCCGGCGCGGGCCAGGGCGGCGCCGCCGTCGGCGGCCGCGCGGACCTGGGCCTCCAGCTCGCGGATGCCCGCCGTCCCGCCGCCCGACACCGCCTGGTAGGTGCTGACCACCAGCCGCTTCAGGCCGGCGGCCGCGTGCAGCGGCTTCAGCGCCGGCATGGCCGCCATCGTGGTGCAGTTGGGGTTGGCGACGATGCCCTTGGGGATCGAGGCCAGGGCGTGCGGATTGACCTCGGCCACCACCAACGGCACGTCCGGGTCCTCGCGCCAGGCCGAGGAGTTGTCGATGACGATCGCTCCGGCCTCGGCGACCTTCGGCGCCAGCCGCAGCGAGGCCGCGCCGCCCGCGGAGAAGAAGACCAGGTCGAGACCGGCGTAGTCGGCGGTGTCGGCGTCCTCCACGACGATCTCGTCGTCGCCCCACTTCAGCCGCGTCCCGGCCGATCGCGCCGAGGCGAACAGGCGCAGGGACCGGAGCGGGAAATTCCGCTCGGCCAGCAAGGCGCGCATCATCTCGCCGACGAGGCCGGTGGCGCCGACGACGCCCACGCGGGGCGGGTTGGAAGGGGAAAATGCCGGGGGCATGTCTTACGTCTCCTTGGAGTGCGGAGGCGCGGGATTGTGCCGGTCTGGAAGAGAGCGGCCCCGCGCATCGGCGGGGCTTCTGTCCGGGTGGTCGCGGGTCAGACCTCGCGCACACCCGCACACGCCCCGCCGAAGCGGGTCGTTTTGCGGGTAATGACTTTGGTCATGACGACGGACATGGCGCGGCTTCTAGGGGCGAACGCGGTGGATGTAAACCGCCTCGGGCGAGAGGCGTTCGACACTTGAGCCCACACACATTCGTCATCCCCCGACTTGTTCGGGGGACCCAAGCGGCGTTTCCGATGATCACCACCCAACTCGGCTTGGGTCCCCCGCATAAAGCGGGGGATGACGAAGTCTTTGAGTTGTAACGAGCGCCCGCCGGCCAGGGCTGGCTGTGCACGTCCCTTAGAACCCGCGCTCCAGCGTCAGCCGCAGTGTGCGGGGCGCGATGCCGAAATAGTCGACCGGCCCGGCCGTGTTGCGCTGGGCCGAGGCGCGGCCGGCCCGATCCAGCAGGTTGTCGATCGCCAGGTCGGCCCGCCAGTCGTCCTGCTTGACGCCGAAGCTCAGGCCGAACGTCGCGTAGCCGCCCATCTTCAGATAGTCGGCGTTGCCCCGGTTGAACGCCGAGCGCGACGTCCCAGTATAGGCCGCGTCGATCCGGAAGCGGCCGTCGAGGGTGTCGGTCAGCGCCCATTGGCGCTCCAGCGAGGCCGCGCCCGCGAACTTGGGGACCACCGGCAGGCGGTCGCCCCTCAGGCCCAGGCCGATGGCGGTGTTGGTGACCTGGTCGGCGGTCAGGCGCGCGTCGGTGAAGGTGGCGCTGGCGGCGGCGTCCCAGCCCCACAGGCGGCGGACGGCGAACTCGCTCTCGAACCCGCGGATGCGGCTGGCGCCGATATTGGTCAGGAACGAGAAGGCGCGGTTCTGGGTCTGGGCGCTGTACTGCATGTCGCGCCAGTCGATCTGGTAGACGGCGACATTGGCCGTGACGCGCCGGTCGGCGAACTGGCTCTTGAGCCCGGCTTCGTAGTTGGTCAGGCGGTCCGAACGGTAGGGGGCCAGGGTGTCGGCCAGGCCGGGCACCACATTGACCCCGCCGGGGCGGAAGCCCTGGGACACCTGGACGTAGCCGAGGATGTCCGGGGTGATCTGCTGGCTGGCCAAGGCCTTCAGGCTCCAGCCCTGTTCCCGGGTGCGGGCGTCGATCCGATAGTCGGCCCAGGTGCCGGACACCACGTTGGGGATCTGCACCTCGCCCCGGTCGCGCTTGGCGTATTCGAACCACCGGGCGCCCAGGGTCAGCCGCGTCTGGGGCGCGGGATCATAGGAGACCTCGCCGAACGCCGCCTCCTGGCGGATGTGGTTGTCGATGCTGCGCCGGCCGATCAGGATCACCGGGTCACCCACCGCGCCCGTCAGCGGATCGACGTGCGGCACCTGGCTGTCGATCAGGTCGTCCCGGACCTCGTGATAGGCGCCGACCGTCCAGCTGACCGGGCCTTCGCCGGCCGACGCGGCGCGGACCTCCTGGATCGACGAGGTCAGGTTGGCCGGCTGGCGGAGGATGGCGGGATAGAGGCTGTCGACATAGGCGGTGTAGGTCCGCATCTGGCCGTTGTCGCAGGTTCCGCCCAGCGAGAAGTAGCGCGCGCACCCCGCCGGATTGTCGCGCTCGCCCAGCAGCACGCCGCTGTAGTCGGAGCGTCGGATCAGCTTCCAGCGATACCAGGACGAGGTGGCGGTGACCTCGACGGCGTCGCCCTTCCAGTGCAGCGTGGTGTTGGCCAGGGAGATCTTGCCGTCGAACGGCGCGCGGGCGGCGTGGCGTGTGCGCCAGGGGCCCGCTATGTCGTGCCAGGCCGAGATGTCGTCGCGATGGCTGTCCTGGACGGTGCCGGTCAGCAGCAGCGACAGCCGTGGCGTCGGCTCCCACCGCACGCCCAGGCGCGCGCCCTTGATCCGCGTGGAGTCGACGTCGGACAGGCCCAGCCGGACGTTGTCGATCGCGCCCGGCGTCCTCTGGTCGTAGACCGTCAAGCGGGCGGCCAGCACCTCGGGAACGATCACGCGATTGAGCGCCGCGGTGAACCCGCCGACCTGTTCCCCGTGCGCGACGCTGGCGGCGTTGGCGCTGACGAAACCGCCGCTCCGCGTCAGGTCCGGGCGCTTGAACAGCACCCGCAGCGCCCCGCCCATCGACCCCGCCCCGTACAGCGTGCCTTGCGGGCCCCGCAGCAGCTCGATCCGGTCGACGTCGATCAGCGACAGTTCCGGCGTCATCTGGCCCGGGTCGGCGGTGGTGCCGACCGGGCCGGTCATCGGGGTCTCGTCGTAATAGAGCCCCGTGGTCGCCTCGCCGGCCCCGTACACGCCGCGCAGCACCAGCCGGCGGCCGAAGGGGGTGGAGACCAGCTTCAGGCCAGGCAGCAGCGGGGCGGCGCGCTCCAGGTCGACCATGCCCAGCCGCGACAGCTGCTCGCCGGTCAGCACGGTCATGCTGACCGGGGTCTTCTGCATCTCGGTGCTGCGCTTGAGCGCCGTCACCACCACGGAATCCAGCGGCGTGTCGATGTCGGCGGGCGGCGGGGGCGCCGGGGCGGGCGTGGGCCGGGCAGGCGGCGGCGCGGCGGGCCGTCTCGCCTGGACCAGGAAGCTGCGACCCTCCAGGCGCACGGTCAGGCCCGATCCGGCCAGCAGGCGCGACAGGGCCTCCTCGGGGGTGAAGACGCCCCTCAGGGCCGGGCTGCGCCGCCCGGCTGTCAGGTTGGGCGAGAACAGGATCTCGCGGTTGCTCTGCAGCGCCAGCTGGTTGAGGGCCTGGCTGAGCGGTTGGGCGGGAAGGTCGAAGCTCAGGGTGGTCGTGGAGCTCGCGGCCTCGGCGGGCTTCGGCGTCGACACGGCGAGGGCCAGGCCGCTGGCCGCGCAGAGCACGGCCGCGAAGGCGCCGCGCCTCAAGGACGCCCTCGACCTGCTTGACCCCGACACAGCGACTCTCGACCTCCCCCGACCGGCCGCGAACGCGCGCCTCGGGGGTGGGGACTATGCCCCAATCCACCCGAAGGCCACCGATCATGGTTCGCCACCGCTTCCTAAGATCGCCTCTTGCACACCCTTTAGGCAACGCACTCAAGGTAGCGTGTGCTCGGTTCCCAGGCTGCGGTCCCGCTTGACATGGAGGCGAACGCCCTTTCACCTCGCCGTCACAAAAAAGTCGGGGCGGGTAATGATGCGTATCGGTAGGGCGGCGACGCCCTCAGGAGGCGGCCAGGCGCTGGTGGAGATGGGCGCCCGCTTCACGCCGGCGTTGCGGGCGTTCTTCTCGCGTCGGGCTTCCATCAACGATGTCGAGGACCTCGTGCAGGAGGTTTTGCTCCGCATCCAGAAGCGCCAGCCCGAGGCGGTGGTGAACAATGTCGAGGGCTACCTCTTCGAAGTCGCCGCCAATGTGCTGATCGATCGGGGCCGCGCCGACCGCACCCGCTGCCGGTCCGCCCACTGCGAATTTCAAGAAATTCATCACCCCGTTGATGAAATGTCTCCCGAGCGCGTCTTACAGGCTCGAGAACAAATGGCGCGAGCCTTGGCGGCCCTGAACGAGCTGCCAGAGCGGACCCGGCGGGTTTTCGTCCTCGTGCGCTTCGAGGAGATGAGCTACAAGCTCGTCGCCCAGCGCCTGGGCGTCTCCGTCAGCGCTGTCGAGAAACATGTGATGAAGGCGTTGCGTCACTTGAACGCGCGTCTGCGGGACCAGAATGACGCCGACCACGCCGGTCAACAAGACACACGACGACCCGGATAGCGCCGCGGCGACCTGGTTCGCGCGCCTGCAGGGCGACGCCGTCCTGGTGGAAGAGCGCCGGGCGTTCGAGCGCTGGCTGGCCGCCGACCCGTGCAACGCCGAGGCCTGGGACCGCTGCCGTCGGGTCTGGAGCGACCTGAGCCTGCTGGACTCCAATCCCGCCCTCGACGCCCTGCGCGCCGACGCGCTCGGGGCCGGCGTCGACGCCCCGCGCCGCCTGGACCGCCGCGGCCTGCTGGCCGTCGCCGCCGGGGTGGTCGCGGTGGTCGGGACTGGCGCGATCCTGGGCCGCAACCTGCTGACCAAGACCGGAAGCCTGGCCGGGGGCGCTTCGGCCGAACCGACCTTCACCACCGCCGTGGGCGAACTGGCGACCTTCCATCTGGCCGATGGCTCGGTGGTGACCCTGAGCACCGACTCCGCGGTCAAGGTGAACCCCTGGGACCGCGAGCGCCGCCTGACGCTGGTGCGCGGCCAGGCCTTCTTCAAGGTGGCCAAGGACGCCGCCCGGCCTTTCGTGGTCGCGGTCGGCGACAAGCTGGTCACCGCCGTAGGCACCGCCTTCGACGTGCGCATGGATTCCGGCCGGTTGTCGGTGACCCTGGTCGAGGGCCGGGTGCGGATCGCCGGCCCGTCGCCGCGCGGCGACCGCATGGTCGAGATGTCGGCGGGCTCGCGGTTCGTCGCCGCCGACGCCGCCGACTGGAACATCGCCAGCGTCGACACGGCCAAGGAATCCAGCTGGCTGCAGGGCCGCCTGGTGTTCGACGGCGAACCCCTGTCGGCCGTCGTCGCCGAGATGAACCGCTTCTCGGTGCGCAAGCTGCGGGTCTCCGACGCCAAGGTCGCCGCCACCCCGGTCAGCGGCGTGTTCAAGACCGGCCAGGTCGACGCCTTCGTGGCGGCGCTGCGCAGCTATGGCCTGGCGGACGTGGGCGCGGTCGACGCGACGCAGATCGAGTTGATCAGTCCTCGGGCCTGATCTGCGCCGATCGTTACAATAAGAAGGGCGGGTGTCGTGAGACACCCGCCCTTTTCATTTGACCACAAAGTGTTGTCATCCCGGCCGCAGCGAAGCGGAGAGCCGGGACCCAGGGACAGCCGCGATGCGCCGGCCCCTGGGTCCCGGATCGGCCTTCGGCCGTCCGGGATGACAACTGATATGGGCCCCTACCGCCCCGACACCGCCGGCCCATAGTAGAGCCCGTTGAACAGCAGCTTGAACGTGCCGGCGCTCTGGGCGCGCTGGGTGACCACCGGCCCCATCAGCATCACCCGACCCTTGCCCAGCTTGGCGTCGATGACGCTGGCCGTCCCGTCCAGGCGCTTTTCGCCCAGCGCCCAACCGCTGCGCAGCAGGTCGCCGCTGAACCAGGCCACGCGCTTGAGATCGGCGCTGTCGGTCGCCGCGAAGGCGGGGTTGTTGTCGTAATAGACGTCCGCGCCGCTGGTCATGCCGTAGGCCAGGGGCTGGGTCGGATCGACCTGGGCCCGCAGGATCGAGCCGGGGATGTAGAAGTCCTTGGTCGAGGGCGCGGTCGGCTTGCCGTCCTTGTCGTCGACCAGCACGTTGCGGACTGGCAGGCCCAGCAGCGAGCCCATGGCGCTGGAGCTGCCCACGGCGATCACCGCCCCGCCGTCCCGCACGAAGCGGTCGATCTGCGGCAGGGTCTTGTCCGGGGTGATGGTCCCCAGCCAGGAGCGGAATTCGGCGGGGATCTCGGCCGGCTCCGGCTGCTTGGTCTTGAAGGCGAACCGCGTGCCGGCGACCGGGGCGGTATAGGCGCCGTCCGGGAACAGGATGACGTCGTAGTCCTTGGCCAGCTTGCCCGCGTCCAGCCGCTGCGGGCGCACGACCGTGTAGGGCATCTCGTACTTCTCGAACAGCCAGCGGGTCCAGCCGCTGGGCATCAGGCCGCCATAGAGGTCGACCAGCCCGACGCGGGTGGGCTTCAGCTTGATCGTCTCGCCGGCCGGCCTGGCGTCGACGCCATAGGCGTTCAGCCCCAGTTCCTTGGAGGCCTGCTTGACGATGGCGTCGGCCTTGGTCGAGGCCGGGATCCACAGGGTCCCTTCCGCGAACGCCTGGCCCTGGGCGGTGGTCGGGGCTTTGAGCCAGAACACCGGCGCGCCGGCCTTCACCAGCCGGTTGGTCAGGATGAAGGCGTTGTTGGGGGCGTGGCTGACCAGCCAGCCGGCCCCGGCATGACCGACCACCTGGCCTGGCGCGACGGCGATCAGGTCGGGAACGGTCTCGAACGGCCCGTCGAAGCCCTCGACCACCCGGTCGAAGCCGACGCCCATCTGCATGGCCAGGGTGTAGCCGGTAGCGTCATAGGGCGGCTTGGGCGGGCCGCCCGGATATTCCAGGTCGTGCGGGTGGTCCTGGGGCTCGAACATGTCCAGCACGTGCGGGCGATAGGCCTGGTCGGTCTTCACCACGAACGAGCCGGCCGGATAGGTCTTGCCGCCGACGCTGAAGGCGACGGTCGCGCGCTGGACCTGGACGCCGCTCTTGATCAGAGCGTTGAGGAAATTGACCGCCGTGGGCAGGTCGGCCTGGTCGGCGGGGATCACGTAGCCCCGGGCGTCGCGATAGGCCGGGTCGTGCAGCACGGTGTCGTAGAGGGCGGGATCAACGCCCTTGGCGCCGTAGGACCAGGCGTCGACCTTCTCGTGGGCGCCGGCGGCGGCCTTCAGGGCCTCGATGCGCTTGGGGGTGACGGTCCAGCTGTCGGTCTGGCCCCGCTCGACGGAGTCCTGACCCATGCGCCAGGCGTTGAACAGCAGGCGCTCGCGGTTGCGCACGGCGTAGTCGATCACCGCGCGGTCCAGGGTCAGGCTGTAGTCGATCGACGACTTCAGATGCCAGGTCTGGGGCGCGACCGGGTAGGGCAGGTCGTTGTGCGGCAGCTGGCGGTCGGGGACCATGCCCAGCTTCATCGGCGTCGGGTGGCCGATGATCTCGGTCAGCAGGCCCACGGCGTTGTGGAAATAGGTGACCGTCCGCTCGATGCCGTTGGTCCAGGTCGAGTACGAGGCCTCGCTGCGCATGGCGCTGCCGGCCTTGCCCTCGGCGATCAGCCGGCTGTGCATCGCCGCCCCGACCTCGCTGAGCTGGCTCATGATCAGCGGGTCGTAGTTGTAGTTGAACGGGTCGCGGAACGGCGGGACGAACACCACCGTGCCGGGGCTGTTGGGCTGGTGCTGGTTGTAGATGATCTGCGGGAACCACTCGCGGAAGAACACCCGGCTGAGGTTCTCGGTCTCCTTCTGGCTCACCATGTAGAAGTCGCGGTTGTTATCGTGGCCGACATACTTGTTGTACAGGCGCGGCAGGCTGTCCCAGTTGGCCTCGCGCTTGGCCGGTTCGGGGATGCGCATGTACCAGTTGGAGACGTACTCCATGCCGTCCGGATTGGCCTGGCCGATCAGGATGATGGCGTTGTCGAGGAAGCGCCGGGTCTCGGCGTCGTCGTGGCTGGCCAGCTCGTAGGTGATCTGGGCCAGGTGCTGGGGCGGGACGATCTCGTTGGCGTGCAGGCCGCCGTCGATCCAGACGATCGCCTTGCCTTCCTGCGACAGGGCGCGGGCCTGGGCCTCGTCGACGCCCTTGGCCAGGGCCAGCTTGCCGGCGATGCCGCGATAGTGGTCCAGCTTGGCCAGGTTCTCCGGGCTGGAGACGGCCATCATGTACTGGGTGCGGCCTTCCTCGGTCTGGCCGATGGCGATCATCTTCAGGCGGTCGGACTGGCCCGCCAGGGTTTTCCAGTAGCTGACCAGCTGGGTGTAGTTGGCCAGGAAATAGTCCTCGCCGGCCTCGTGGCCCCAGGCCTGCTTGGGCGTGGTGATGGCGGCGTTGACGGCGACCGGCGCCGGGGCGGCGGCGGCTTTGGCGACGGGGGCCTGGGCGAGGACGGGCCCCGCGGCCTGTAGGGCAAGGAAGATGGCGGCGGTCGCCAGAAGCGGTCTGCGCATGGTTGGTGAAACCCCTCGGATCCACCCCCACGGCGGTCCTCGATCTCAAGACGTCGGCGGTGGAATCTTCCTCACCGTCAAAAACCGAAAAGCGTTACATTATTACAGGGAATTTTTTGACGCCGCCGCGATGAGGGGCGGGCGTTCCCTTACGTCTCATTGGACAGTCGCCCGACCGGCGCCGTCATCCGCTTACCTGGGGAACGTCCATAATGAAGCTTTCGACCTTGAAGCTCGCCCTGCTGTCCGCCGCCATGGCGACCGGCGTCTTCGCGGCCCAGGCCAACGCCAAGCCGATCACCGAGGCCGACCGCGCCCAGATCCTCAAGGCCGTCGACGCCGATGCGGGGCAGATCTCGGACGCCGCGCTGAAGATCTGGGGCTTCGCCGAGGTCGGCTACCAGGAGACCAAGAGCTCGGCCCTGCTGCAGGACCAGTTGAAGACGGCGGGCTTCGAGGTCCAGGCCGGCGTGGCCGGCATGCCGACCGCCTTCGTCGCCAGCTACAAGAACGGCGCCGGCCCGGTGATCGCCATCCTGGCCGAGTACGACGCCCTGCCGGGCCTGGCCCAGACCCACGATCCGGTGAAGACCGGCATCCCCGGCCAGGTCGCCGGCCACGGCTGCGGCCACAACCTGTTCGGCGCCGCCTCGGTCGGGGCGGCCGTCGCGCTGAAGGAGTGGATGGTCAAGAACAACGTCAAGGGCGAACTGCGCGTCTACGGCTCGCCGGCCGAGGAGGGCGGTTCGGGCAAGGTCTATCTGGTGCGTTCGGGCCTGTTCAAGGACGTCGACGTGACCCTGCACTGGCACCCCAACAACGCCAACACCGCCGTCCAGGGCGTGTCGATGGCCAATATCAGCGGCAAGTTCCGCTTCCACGGCGTCTCGGCCCACGCGGCCGGCGCGCCCGAGAAGGGCCGTTCGGCCCTGGACGGCGTCGAGGTCATGGACGTGGCCACCAACTTCCTGCGCGAGCACACGCCCGACAAGACCCGCATCCACTACGTGATCACCGCCGGCGGCACGGCGCCCAACGTCGTCCCCGACTTCGCCGAGGTCTATTACTACGTCCGCCACCCCGATCCGGCGGTGGTCAAGGACGTCTGGGCGCGGGTCGAGAAGGCCGCCCAGGGCGCGGCCCTGGCGACGGGCACGACCATGGACAGCGAGATCACCGGCGGGGTCTACGCCCTGTTGCCCAACGACACCCTGGGCAAGGTGATGGACGCCAACCTGCGCAAGGTCGGCGGCGTCGCCTGGACGCCGGAGGAGATCGCCTTCGCCAAGAAGATGCAGGAATCCCTGCCGGGCGCGCCGTCGATCGACACCGTCAAGACCGTCGCGCCCTACAAGATCGAGATGGAAGGCGGCGGCGGCTCGACCGACGTCTCGGACATCAGCTGGGTGACCCCGACCGTCGGCCTGGGCACGGCGACCTTCGTGCCGGGTTCGGCCGGCCACAGCTGGCAGAACGTGGCGGCGGCCGGCTCGTCGATCGGCGTCAAGGGCGCGGTCAACGCCGCCAAGACCCTGGCCCTGACCGGCGCCGACCTGTTCTCCAACCCCGACATCGTCAAGAAGGCCAAGGCCGAGCTCGACCAGCGCCGGGGCCCGGACTTCACCTACAAGGCCATGCTGGGCGACCGCCCGCCGGCCCTCGACTACCGCAAGCCCGCCGCCGGCGGCCACGAATAACGGTCGGTCCTTCCCCCCCGATCGACCGTTAGCGGCCGGCGCCGGTTCCCCCCGGTTTTGGCGCCGGCCGCGCCCTCACCCTTCCACACCGCGGAGACCCTTCATGGCGGAGGCCATTACCGTTCCCCAGGAGCGTTTCGAGATGCTGAAGGGCGCTCTGCCCGCCATTACGCGCGAGCATCTGTTCAGCGTCTACGGCATCAGCGAAACCACCTGGGGCAAGCTGCGCAAGGGCGAGCCGATCAAGCTCAGCACCTGGCAGCGCATCCAGATGCGCTACGAGCGGGTATGCTCGACCCTGGCCAAGGCCGCCTGACGGCGCCGGCCGTTTTCCCGAGCAAAGTCCGAAAGCCTTCATGAACAAACGTTTTGCCTATC
>NZ_AKKF01000126.1 GCF_000281955.1 Caulobacter sp. AP07
AGGGTCATGGCGGCCGCCAGTCCCGTGATCGCCAAAAGCCTGCGCATCGTCGCCGTTCCCCTGGGTTCGCGCGTCACAATGCGCCGTAGGCCGCCTGGATCAACCGCACCGCGCGCGCGTCGCCGATCAGCGCGCTGCCCTGCTTGTTCATCACATAGGCCCCCGACACCCCGCGCGACGGGTCGGCAAAGGCGCAGGAGCCGCCCCAGCCGCTGTGACCGAAGGCGTCGGCCGTCGGGCCGTAGAACAGGTTGGGGGTGTTGCGCATGAAGCCCGCGCCCCAGCTGATCACATAGGGCAGGACCAGGTCCTGGCCGACGATCCGCTCGGCGCTGGCCTTGGCGATCACGGCCGGCGACAGCACCGGCATGCCGTCCAGCTCGCCGCCGGAGGCCAGGGCCCCCATCAGCCGGGCCAGGGCCGGGGCGGTGGCGTGGCCGTTGGCCGACGGGATCTCGGCCCGCCGCCACTCGGCCGTGCCGCGCCCGCCCGGGGCCGCCCATTTGGTCATGAAGGCGGCCTTCACCGCTTCGTTAATCGCGCCGAACTTCGGCAGGGCCGTGGGCCGCATCAGCTCGGCGCAGCGGGCGTGTTCGCTGTCGGGCAGGCCGATCCACAGGTCCAGGCCCAGGGGAACCGCCAGGTCCTCGCGCAGCGCCGTCCCCATCGTCCGGCCGTCAACTCGGCGGAAGATCTCGCCGGCGATGAAGCCGAAGGTCACCGGGTGGTAGCCGCTGGCCGAGCCGATCGGCCACAGCGGGGCCATGGCCGCCAGCTTGGCGCAGGTGGCGTCCCAGTTGAACCAGATGGCCGGGTCCTCTTCCTCGGGGAAGCCCGACAGGCCGTCCTGGTGCGACAGCGCCTGGCCGACCGTGACGTCCTGCTTGCCGGCCTGGGCGAACTCCGGCCACACCGAGGCGACGGTCTGGTCGTAGGTCAGCCGGCCCTGGTCCACCAGGCGGGCGATCAGCAGGGCGGCGACCGCCTTGGTGGTCGAGAACAGCGGGGTCAGGGTATCGGGCCCGAAGGCCACCTCGCGCTTGCGGTCGGCGTGGCCGCCCATCAGGTCGACGACGACCTCGCCGTGGATGGCCAGCGAGAACCGCGCGCCCAGTTCGCCGCCCCCCTCGAAATTGGCGGCGAAGGCGTCGCGCACGGCGGAAAAGCGGTCGGGGCAGAAGCCGGTGATGTCGACGGTCATGGGAGACGGTCTAACCCGACCGCCCATACCTGTCATCCCGGACAAGGCCCGCAGGGCCGCCGATCCGGGGCCGCCGGAAGCGCCGACGTTCACGCGCTGGTCCCGGATCTTCGCGCTGCGCGCCAAGTCCGCCGACAGGCGGACCGCTCACGCGGCCCGAGGCCGGGATGACAACCGTTGTGACTAAGCCAACCGCTCGATCCGCACGGTCGGCGAGGTCTGCTTGATCCGAGCCGCCATGGCCACGATCGGCAGTTCCGGCGCGTTCCAGATGTTGGCCGCCGTCACCGTCTCGGCGACGCCGCCCACCGCCCGGGCCAGGCCGTAGGAGATGGTCTGGCCTTCGAGGATCGAGGCGGCGTAGAGGGCGGTCAGCAGGTCGCCGGCCCCGTTGGGCGCGCGCAGCGCCTTGGCGTGGGCGGCCAGCCAGGCCTCCTTGCGGTCGGCATAGACCACGCCGATCTCATTTCCTCTTTGTACGGACGACACCAGGGTCGGCTTGTTCAGCAGGCGGGCGGCGCGCACGGCGGCCTGGGGTTCGCGGGCGTCGGTCCCGGTCAGGTGCTGCAGCTCCCAGGCGTTGCAGGCCACCACGTCGGCGCGCGGGATCAGTTCGGCGGCGATGGCCTCGGCGACCTCGGCGGGCACATAGAGGCCCTTGCCGGCGTCGCCCATGGTGGGATCGACGACGACCGTCGGCTTGCGGGCCGGCGCCTGGGGCGTGGCGCCCTCGCGCGGCGCGGCGCGCACGGCGTCGATGCTCCGGGCCGCGGCCCGCACCTGGGCGGCGGTGGCGAAATAGCCGGTGATGACCATGTCGGTCTGGCTGAACAGGCCGTTGGCCTCGATGCCGTCGAGCATGCTCTCGATCAGCTCGATCGGCACCGGCGCGCCGCCGGGAATGCCCCAGCCGGGATGGCGGCCGTAGAGCACGGTCGGCACGATCATCGAATCGATGCGGAACTGCACGAGGGCGGCGGCCTGGGCCGACGCGCCGACCCGGCTGCCCGCGACATGGCTGGAAATGATCAGAGCTAGCGGCATGACAAGCGGCTTAGCCGAGCAATGAGGCCTTGAATAGGGTGGTCGCGATTGACGCGACGGCAAGTTCGCGGAACGGCGTTATCGATCCATTCGAACCCTGCAACCTGCCCGATTGTCCACGAAAAAGGCCCGCCGCGTTTCCGCGACGGGCCCTTCCTCGTTCACCGTGAGGCGAACGCCTAGTAGCGGTAGTGGTCCGGCTTGAACGGGCCGTTCTCCGGCACGCCGATGTACTCGGCCTGGTCCTTGCGCAGGGTCGACAGCTTGGCGCCCAGCTTGGCCAGGTGGAGAAGGGCGACCTTCTCGTCCAGGTGCTTGGGCAGGGTGTAGACGTCGTTCTTGTAGGCCGTCTTGTTGGTCCACAGTTCGATCTGGGCCAGGGTCTGGTTGGTGAAGCTGGCCGACATCACGAACGAGGGGTGGCCCGTCGCGTTGCCCAGGTTCACCAGGCGGCCTTCCGACAGCAGGATGATCTTCTTGCCGTCCGGGAACTCGATGTGGTGGACCTGCGGCTTGATCTCGTCCCACTTGAAGTTCTTCAGGCCGGCGACCTGAATTTCCGAGTCGAAGTGGCCGATGTTGCAGACGATGGCGTTGTTGCGCATCGCCCGCATGTGCTCGACGGTGATGACGTCCTTGTTGCCCGTGGCGGTGACGAAGATGTCGGCGCGGCCGGCCACGTCGTCCAGGGTCTGGACCTCATAGCCTTCCATCGCCGCCTGCAGGGCGCAGATCGGGTCGATCTCGGTGACGATCACCCGGGCGCCGCCCTGGCGCAGCGAGGCGGCCGAGCCCTTGCCGACGTCGCCGTAGCCGCAGACCACCGCGACCTTGCCCGACAGCATCACGTCGGTGCCGCGACGGATGGCGTCGACCAGCGATTCCCGGCAGCCGTACAGGTTGTCGAACTTCGACTTGGTGACGCTGTCGTTGACGTTGATGGCGGGGAAGGGCAGCTCGCCCTTCTGGGCCATCTGGTACAGGCGGTGGACGCCCGTGGTGGTCTCTTCCGACACGCCGCCGATGGCGTCGCGGATCGCCGAATAGAAGCCCGGCTTCTCGGCCAGATAGCGCTTCATGACCGTGTAGAGGGCTTCTTCTTCCTCGTTGGTCGGGTTGTTGAGGATCGTCGGATCCTTCTCGGCCTTGGGACCCAGCACGCAGAGCAGGGTGGCGTCGCCGCCGTCGTCGAGGATCAGGTTCGGATAACCGCCGTCGGCCCATTCGAAGATCTTGTGGGCGTATTCCCAGTACTCGACCAGGTTTTCGCCCTTGAACGCGAACACCGGCACGCCCGAGGCGGCGATGGCGGCGGCGGCGTGGTCCTGGGTCGAGAAGATGTTGCACGAGGCCCAGCGGACGTCGGCGCCGAGCGCGGTGAGCGTCTCGATCAGCACGGCGGTCTGGATGGTCATGTGCAGGCTGCCGGCGATGCGGGCGCCTTTCAGCACCTGGCCCGGGCCGTATTCGGCTCGGGTGGCCATCAGACCGGGCATTTCGGTCTCGGCGATGGCGATTTCCTTGCGGCCGAAATCGGCGAGCGAGATGTCCTTGACGATGTAGTCGGCCACGGTCGGCTCCTGCGGTCGGGGGATGTGTCTTGCGCGGTCTATAGCGCGACACGACCCTTCTCGCAATTAAGGCATAAGGATTTCTTTATATGAGTCGCCAAGTCCGGCGGATGTGTCACCAGAACCGCTTGGCCTCGGCGAAGGTGACATAGGCGCCCTGGGCGTCGGCGAGCAGCGCCGCCTCGCGTTCGGGCCCACCCGCCGTCAGCCGACCGGCGGCGAAGGCGGCTTCGGGATCGTCGCAGGACAGGGCCACCTCATGGGCCAAGGTCTCGCGGACGGCCAGGTCGTTGAGCACGCCGAGACTGTCCTGCAGGACCTTGGTCGCCTCGACGAAGCGGGCCACGCGCTTGGGGTGGTCGGGAAACAGGCTCGCCAGGTCCTCGACCGCGTAGCGCAGCTTCTTGCCGCGGATGCGAAGGTGGTGACGGTCCTCGGGGCTCAGGGCGGCCAGGTCGCGGCCGTCCTTGAGGATCCGCCGGCGGCCCTTGTCGAGGACTTGGGCGGCGAAGTCGGCGGCGGAGCGGTCGCGGCGCTTTCCGAGGCGCTTGTCGGTGGTCCAGGCGCCGGCCTCCAGCCAGGCGGCCGCGTCGATGGCCAGGGCGCGGAAGCGGACGCTGTCGACGGCGGCGCCGGCCTGGTCGTAGGCCTGGGTCTGGGCCGCCAGCAGGGCCTTGCCGAAGGCGGCCAGGGCGCGGGTCCCGTCCTCGGCCGTTCCGTTCGCCGCGCCCTCGGCCTGGTCCTGGGCGGCCTGGCTTTCGATGGCCTGGTCCTCGGCGGCCGGCCGCCAGACGTCGGCGATGAACACATCGAGTTCGCGGGCCGCGCCCAGTTGGTCGGCCAGCCATTTCAGCTCGGTCTTGACCTGGCGCGCCGCCGGGTCGCCGGCCAGGGACTTGAAGGTCGAGAGCAGGGCGCGGAACCGCCGGGCCGCCACCCGCAGCTTGTGGACTCGTTCGGGACCGGGCCGGATCCGCAGGGTCTCGGCGGCGGCGCACAGGCGGTCCAGCGCCGCGCGACCCAGGGCCTGCAACGCTTCGCCGGTGGTCGCCTCGGGATTCAGCGCCGCGTCGGCGCGCGGACCCTCGACCTCGTTCAGCGCCAGGGCGTAGCCGCGCTCGGCCTTGCTGACCAGCGACAGGCGCAGCGGCGCGTGGGCGGCCAGGTCGCGGGCCAGGTCGAACAGCACCCGCGCGGGACCGGCCTTCAGCTCCAGCTCCAGCTCGCTGACCCCGGTCCGGCGCTCGTTGGCCAGCAGCTCGCCCTGGTCCAGCGCCGCCTCGATGGTGGCCCCGTCGCGCTTGATCAGCCGGGTCACGCGGCGGACATTGGTGACGAACACCGGCGTCAGGGCGTCGCCGTTGATCAGCTTGGCGGCCGGGGTCTTGGCCAGCAGGTCGCGGTCCGGCTCTGGGCCCTCGACCGCGCTCTCCCATTCGCCGCGCGCGAAGACGCCGCCGGACGAGGCCGATTTCAGGGTCTGCTTGCGGCCATTCTCGCCGTCGCGGATCCGCAGGCCGTAGCCCGCCTTGCGCAGGGCGTGGTCGGCGGTGTCGAAATAGGTGGCGTCCAGCTGCCGAACCGCCTCCCGTCCCTCCAGGCGGGCCAGGATCTCGGACGAAGCCTCCGGGGCGATCAGGAACTTCAGTTCGATTTCGTGATCCATGCGCGGACTATAACTCGGGCCGGCTGGTTTTGCTCCAACCGGGGATGGCCGAACGGCGGTCGCACGCTGGGCGTGCTTGCCAATCGTGATGGCCGAGTCCAAACCTGCCCGCCATGACGCAGATCAATACCGCCGAGCCCCGCCACGACTGGACGCTTCCCCAGGTGGAAGCCCTGTTCGACCTGCCCTTCATGGAACTGGTGTTCCAGGCCGCCACCGTGCACCGGGCCGGGTTCGACCCCTCCGAGGTGCAACTGTCGCAGCTGCTGTCGGTCAAGACCGGCGGCTGCGCCGAGAACTGCGGCTATTGCAGCCAGTCGGCCCACTTCAAGACCGGCCTGAAGGCCGAGAAGCTGATGGACGCCGACGTCGTCATCGCCAAGGCCCGCGAGGCCCGCGACGGCGGAGCCCAGCGCTTCTGCATGGGCGCGGCCTGGCGCGAGCTGAAGGACCGCGACCTGCCCAAGCTGGCGGCGATGATCGGTGGGGTGAAGGCCCTGGGCCTGGAGACCTGCGCGACCCTGGGCATGCTGACGCCGGAGCAGGCCAGGCAGCTGAAGGACGCCGGGCTCGACTACTACAACCACAACCTCGACACCGGCCCGGAATATTACGGCGACGTGGTCACCACCCGCACCTACCAGGAACGGCTCGACACCCTGGCCTACGTGCGCGACGCCGGCATGAGCACCTGCTGCGGCGGCATCGTCGGCATGGGCGAGGCGCGGCGCGACCGGGCCAGCCTGCTGCACCAACTGGCCACCCTGCCCAGCCATCCCGACAGCCTGCCGGTCAACGCCCTGGTGCCCGTGGCCGGCACGCCGCTGGGCGACAAGGTCAAGCGCGAGGGCGAGATCGACGGGCTGGAGTTCGTCCGCACCGTGGCGGTGGCCCGGATCGTTTGCCCCAAATCGATGGTCCGCCTGTCGGCCGGCCGCGACGACATGAGCCGCGAGCTGCAGGCCCTGTGCTTCATGGCCGGCGCCAACTCGATCTTCGTCGGCGGCAAGCTGCTGACCACCCCGCTGCCCGGCCAGGACGAGGACAGCGCGCTGTTCCAGGACCTGGACCTGCGGCCGATGGGGTCGGCCAAGGCCGTGGCGCCGGAAGCGGTGGCGGCGGAGTAGGGCGGAGCCGGTCCTCTCAGACCCTTCCCCTGTGGGGGAGGCGATCGCGAAGCGATCGGTGGGGGGAGTTTTGGGGCGTTAATCGCGAGTCTGGCTACCGGCCGATTACTCCCCCCTCCGTCGGCTTCGCCGACACCTCCCCCACGGGGGGAGGACCTCTATCTTTCCTCGTCGAACCTGTTGGCCACCAGCTCGGTCAACGCCTCGATCGCCGCGTGAGCCTCCGGCCCCTCGGCGGCGATGTCGATGGTCGAGCCGATGCCGGCGGCCAGCATCATCAGGCCCATGATCGAGCGGGCGTCGACGCTGGAGCCGTCGCGGGCCACCGTCACCTCGGCGTCGAAGCCGGAGGCCAGCTTGACGAACTTGGCGGAAGCGCGGGCGTGAAGCCCCCGCTCGTTGACGATCTCGACCGTGCGCGTCGCCATCATCCGGCTCATTTTTCTCCCGCGAGCACGTAGGAGGCCACGGAGATGTACTTGCGTCCAGCTTCCTGGGCGTGGGCGACGCAGGCCGGCAGGGCCTCGCGCTGGCGCACGCTGGCCAGCTTGATCAGCATCGGCAGGTTCAGGCCGGCGATCACCTCGGCCTTGGTCTGCTCCATCACCGAAATGGCCAGGTTGCTGGGCGTGCCGCCGAACATGTCGGTCAGCAGAATCACCCCGCCGCCGTCGTCGACCGCGGCGCACGCCTTCAGAATGTCGGACCGGCGACGTTCCATGTCGTCTTCCGGACCGATGCAGATGGCCTTCACCGCGCCTTGCGGTCCGACCACGTGCTCCATGGCGGAGACGAACTCCTCCGCCAGACGCCCGTGCGTGACTATCACGAGCCCGATCATGCCTGATCTCTCAAACGGGATCCCCTAACCCGTGGCGGCTAGGGAGGCGCCGCGCGGGCCGCCTTGATACGCTTGTTAGTCGGCGACTCCAAGATGCTCAAACATCCGTCCGATTTTCGCCGGCGCGGCGGGTTCCAAAGGCCACAGGTCGAGCACCGGGACGGAAACGCCCTCGATGATTTCGAACATGGGCTCGGGCATGCGCTCCACCGCCTGTGGCCGAATCGCGCACCGCACGAGCAGGCGCACGCGGCACAACGCCAGGTGCGGCTGCGGCAGGACGCCCAGGCCCCGCACCTCGATCAGCCCGGCCAGGGCGTCCGGCGCGCGGCCGAACAGCTTGCCGTTCGAGGCGAACACCAGGGAATAGTCGTCGGACACCAGGCGGAAGCCCTCGGCCAGGGCGCGGAAGGCCAGGTCGCTCTTGCCGACCCCGGACGGCCCCTCGATCAGCGCGCCGCACCAGTGGCCGGCCACGCGGCGCGCGATCAGGCCGGCGTGGCGGATCATTCGCGGGCGCCCCCCGGATGGTGGCCGTGGTGGTGGTTTCCGGCCTCCGGAAGTTCGACCCGGAACCGGGCCCCGACCACCTGGCCGGCGTCGTTCTGGCGGTTCTCGGCCCGCATCGCGCCGCCATGGGCCTCGACGATCTGGCGGGCGATCGACAGGCCCAGGCCCGAATTGCCGCCGAACGCCTTGCCCTTGGGCCGCGAGGTGTAGAAGCGCTCGAAGATGGTCTCGAGGTTTTCCTTGGGGATGCCTGGACCGTCGTCGTCGACCGTGACGATCAGCCGGCCATGGTCGCGGACGAGGGCGACGCGCACCTCGCCGTCGGCGGCGCTGAACGAGCGGGCGTTGTCGACCAGGTTGCGGAACACCTGGCCCATCGGCGTTTCGCGGGCCATCACCCGGGCGTGCTGCGGGGCCATCTTCTCGTCGAAGGTCACCCGCACGCTGCCGGGCGCCTCGCCGGGCCGCCACTGGGCGTCGTAGAGGTTGATGACCTCGTGCAGCAGCAGGTTCAGCTCGAACGGCCGCGGCGCTTCGCGCGACAGCTCGGCGTCCAGCCGCGAGGCGTTGGAGATGTCGGTGACCAGGCGGTCCAGGCGGCTGACGTCCTGTTGCAGGATGCCCAGCAGCCGGGCGCGGGCGGCGGGGTCCGACACTAGGTCCAGGGTCTCGATCGCCGAGCGGATCGAGGTCAGCGGGTTCTTGATCTCGTGGGCCACGTCGGCGGCGAAGCGCTCGATGGCGTCCATCCGCTCCGACATCGAGTCGGTCATCTCTTCCAGGGCCCGCGACAGGTCGCCCAGCTCGTCGTTGCGGCCGGAGATGTCGGGCAGGGAGATGGCCCGCGCGCCCTCCAGCCGCACATGGTCGGCGGCCCGGGCCATGCGCAGCACCGGCTGGGCGATCAGCCGGTTGAGCAGGAACGACGAGATCAGGGTGGTGGCCACCGCGATCAGGGCGAAGGGCAGCAGCGCCTTGCGCTCGGCCGAGATGATCTGGTCGACGTCCCCGGCCTCGAGGGTCAGGACGCCCAGGACGGCGCGGACGTGCTGGATGGGGATCGACACCGACACCACCCGCTCGCCGTTCTCGGCCCGGCGGGTGCCGGCCACCGGCTCGCCCAGGCGGGCCTGGGCGATCTCGGCGGCCAGCGCCTCGCGCGCCGCCTCCACGGCCTTGGGCTTGGCGTCGGGGTCGCGGGTCGGCAGGCCGAAGTCCGGCTGGCCCGGCTTGCGGGCCGGCGGCAGCTCGCGGGACTCCACCCGGTCGGCGACGACGTAGGAGTCGGCCAGCTGGGCGCCCTGGGCGTCGAACAGCCGGGCCCGCTGCGAGCGCGGGATGAACAGCCCCTGCAGGATGTCGCTGGCCCGGTCGGCCTCCAGCTTGGGCTCGGGGTCGCCGACCGTCGCGGCCAGGTCGATGACGTTGGCGATCAGCTCGCCCTGGGTGGTCAGGCTGTCGATGCGGGCCTTGATCAGCCCGCTGCGCAGCTCGTTGAGCACCAGCGCCCCGCCCAGCAGGATGGCCAGGGCCAGGACGTTGAGCCCGATGATCAACCGGCCCAGGCGCGAACCCCTGGGCCAGCTGAACTTGGGCCAGCTGAATTGGGGCCAGGTCAGCCGGCGCGCCGGCCGGTCCTTGGGCTCGCGGTCCTGGTCCTTGACCGATCCCATGGCGGGATCAGGATTCGCGATAGCGGTAGCCGACGCCGTACAGGGTTTCGATGGAGTCGAACTCCGGATCGACCTGGCGGAACTTCTTGCGCATCCGCTTGATGTGGCTGTCGATCGTGCGGTCGTCGACATAGACCTGATCGTCGTAGGCGGCGTCCATCAGGTTGTCGCGGCTCTTCACGAAGCCGGGGCGCTGGGCCAGGGACTGCAGCAGCAGGAACTCGGTGACCGTCAGGCGCACCGGCTTGCCGTCCCACAGGCTGTCGTGGCGCGCGGAATCCAGCGTCAGCTTGCCGCGCTTCATGATCTTGGAATTGGCCGAGCCGGGAACCACGCCTGGTTCGTCTTCCTCGGGACGGGCCCGTCGCAGCACGGCCTTGACCCGCTCCAGCAGCAGGCGCTGGCTGAACGGCTTGTGGATGTAGTCGTCGGCCCCGAGGTTGAAGCCGAGGATCTCGTCGATCTCATCGTCCTTGGAGGTCAGCATGATCACCGGGATCTCGGTGGTCTGGCGCAGGCGCCGCAGCACCTCCATGCCGTCCATGCGGGGCATCTTGACGTCGAGGATCACCAGGTCGGGCGCCTGGCTCTCGACCGCGTCGAGCCCCGAGGCGCCGTCATAGTACGCCTTCACCACGTGACCATGGCTTTCCAGGGCCAGTGAAACCGAAGCGACGATGTTCTCGTCGTCGTCGATGAGAGTAATATCGGCCATCGAGCCTTATCGGTCCTTTCGCTTTCCCGCCGATACTAACGACCGGCGAGGCCCCCTACAACGCATGGGGCGGCTAAGCTTTCCCTGCCTTTTGCGTGTCCAGCATGGCGTCATTGCGGCCGGACGGCCCGACACCACCGGTCCGGCAACCTCGCCTTAAGGTCTCATATCCCATAACGGACGCTCGGGGAGCCCTTAGCCCATGAGCGATCAAGTCCATTACGAGCTGTTCGTGCGCCGCAAGCCCGGCGCGCAATGGACGCTCGACATGGCGACCGAAATCCGCACCCACGCCCTGGCCACCGCCGAGGAGGCCCTGGAGCAGGGCCGCGCCGTGGCCGTGCGGGTGAGCAAGGAAACCCTCGACCCCGAGAGTCGCGAATACAAGTCGATCTCGATCTTCACCAAGGGCCAGGTCGACGGCGGCAAGCCCAAGAAGGCGAAGGAGGACCTCGACCCCCTCTGCGTGCAGCCTTCCGACCTCTACACCGCCCACGCGCGCGACCGCATCGGCCGCCTTCTGGAAGCCTGGCTGGCGCGGCATAACGCCACGCCGTTCGAGCTGCTGCATCGTCCCGACCTGGTCGAAAAGCTGGAAGCCTCCGGCACCGACCTGCAGCACGCCCTGCAGAAGATCGCCATTCCCGAGGCCGAGGCCCGCGGCATGTCGGTCCACGAGCTGATCCGCACCTTCCAGGGCCTGGTCGAGCGCACCGTCGCCAACCTGATGAAGGCCTTCAAGAAGGGGACGCTGCCCGACCTCGACAAGGAAGGCTTCGCCCGCGCCGCCGAGCGCCTGGCCGCCGACCCCGACCGCGCCTTCTTGCTGGGGGCCGGGGTCGCCGCCTCGATCGCGCCCGGCAAGAACTGGTCCGAGAAGATCGCCCGCCTGCTCGACCTGGCCGATTCCGCCCCGACCGATCCCAAGGCCCGGGCCGCCGCCCTGGCCGCCATCGAGACCCCGCTGGCCGAGATCATCGGCTCCAAGGCCGGCATGGCCGACCTGCTGGGCGCCAACGATGTTGATCTGGGCTCCACCCTGGCGGCCATGACCCGCCTGGCGGGCGGCGCCCAGGTCGAGGCCCTGATCCGCGTCGAGGCCGGGGTGCGCAATTGCATGCCCGAGCTGTCGGGCACCGCCAAGCGCCTCAGCCAATGGCTGACCGGCGACGACTTCCCCGCCGTCCGCTCGTCGATCGCCCACCGGGTGCTCAAGGAGCTGAACGGCGTGCGTCGCCTCAAGCCCGCCGACGCCGAGTCCGAGATCGAACACCTGCGGGCCCTGGCCATGAGCCTGACCGCCGCCGCCGGCCGCATCCTGCCGCCCGAGGACATCACCAGCGCCTTCACCACCCGCTCCAAGACCCTGCTGAACGGCGAGTTCATCGAAGCCCTGCTCGGCCGCGACCGCTCGTCGCGCGAGGAGGTGCAGATGCTGATCCGCCTGGCCGAGAACGTCATGGGCGCGGTCAACAAGCGCATGGCGGCCCGCTGGCTGTCGGCCAATATCCAGGCCCTGCGCTTCGAGCGCGAACTGCGCCAGGGGCCCGACTCGGCGGCTTCCAAGCTGGCCTCCCTGGCCGCCCTGCAGAAATCCCTGATCCGTTCAGGCCTGGTGATCGAGGACTACGAGCCGCTGTGCGCCAAGCTGGGCGACCTGGGCGGCCTGGTCGAGGCCGACGCCCGCCTGCTGACCATGCTGGTCCGCGCCCCCGCGCCCCTGCCGCAGAAGCTGTCCCTGCTGATCAGGCTGGCCATGGGCGAGGCCGGCCCCACCGGCCCGGTCGCCGACAAGGCCCGGATCGAAGCGATGAAACTGGCCCGCGCGCCCGAGGTCCGCGAGGAACTGGCGGGCTCGCCGGAGACCATGGACCTGCTCAAAGGCCTGGTGCAGCAGAAGGCGGCGGCCTGAGGCGCAAGGCCGTTTTCGGCCCTAGTCGCCTGTTAGAATCCCTCTCTCTTTGAGAGAGGGAGGGGCCCGCCGCGAAGCGGTGGGAGGGTGAGAGGTTACATTCTCTCCGATCGAAGCACCGCCAGAATGTCTTCCGCCGTACCGCCCGGATCGGCCAGAAGCCGCTCGTTAGGGAACCTCACAACGATATATCCGAACAGTTCCAGGGGCTCGGTGAGGCGGGCGTTGGCTGTCTTGTCCATGGCCGGAGCCTGACCGGCGACTTGAGCCGATCACGACAGGGGTCCGGGATTTTCCGGAAGCGGTGAAACCTCTCACCCTCCCACCGCCTTCGGCGGCGGGCCCCTCCCTCTCTCAAAGAGAGAGGGGTTCCGTGCGCTTATCGCCCCAGCGTCCCCGCCAGCGCCTCGACCACCCGGTCCACGTCGCCGTCGGCCATGGTCGGATACAGCGGCAGGGTCAGGCAGCGGGCGTACCAGGCGTCCGCGCCCGGCAGGTCCAGGGCGCCGTAGCGGGCCTGGTAGTAGGGCTGGCGGTGCACCGGGATGTAGTGGACCTGGCTGCCGATCCCCCGCGCCTTCAGCGCCTCGACCACCGCGCGGCGCGTCGTGCTGGCGGCTTCGAAGTCGATCAGCACGGTCAGCAGGTGCAGGGCCGGGTCGGACCAGGCCGGGCTGTCCGCCAGTTTCACCGTCGGCGCCAGGGCGGCCAGGCGCTCGGCGTAGAGCGCCGTCAGCTCACGTCGCCGGGCCACGAAGCGGTCCAGCTTGGCCAGCTGGGAGATCCCCAGGGCGCAGAGCACGTCGGGGATGCGGTAGTTGAAGCCCAGCTCCGGCATTTCGTAGACCCATGGCTCGGCGCCGGCCGGACGGACCATGCCGTGGCTGCGCAGGGACCGGGCCCGGGCCGCCAGGGCGGTGTCGTTGGTGGTCAGCATGCCGCCCTCGCCGGTGGCCAGGGTCTTGACCGGGTGGAACGAGAAGCTGGCGAACGCCGAATAGGCCCCGTCGCCGACCGGGTGGCGAGCGCCGTCGAACGTGCCCGCCGAACCCAGGGCGTGGGGCGCGTCCTCGACCAGCACCGCCCCGGCCGCGCTGGCCATGGCCTTCAGGGCCGGCAGGTCGCAGACGTCGCCGCGCAGGTGGACCGGCAGCACGGCCCGCACCCGGCGGTCGCCCGCCCGGCCGAGCGCCTCGGCCAGGGTGTCGGGGGTCATCAGGCCGCTACCCCGATCGACGTCGGCGAACACCACCTCGGCCCCGACGTAGCGGGCGCAGTTGGCGGTGGCCAGAAAGGTGACCGAGGGGGCGATGCAGACGTCGCCTTCGCCGATCCCCAGGGCCAGCATGGCCAGGTGCAGGGTGGCGGTGCCGTTGGCCACGGCGACGGCGTGCCCGGCCCCGACCTTTTGCTTGAAGGCCGCCTCGAAGGCCTCGACCGTCGGGCCGGTGGTCAGGAAGTCGGCGCGCAGGGCCGCCGCCACCGCCGCCACGTCGTCGTCCTCGATGGTCTGGCGACCATAGGGGAGGAAGGGGACCTCCGCCGCCGCCATCAGGCCTTCTCGGCCAGCATGGCGTTGAGGCCGTCCTCGCTGAGCCAGTCGTCGTTGTTGTCGCTGCTGTAGCTGAAGCCCTCGTCCACCGGCTTGGCGCCATCGGCCGGCCCGAAGCGGTCGCGGGGATATTCCACGAAGGTCGGCTCGATCACGTAGCGGTCGGCCAGCTCGACGGTGGCGCGGGCGTCGTCGGCGCTGATCATCATCTCGTGCAGCTTCTCGCCCGGGCGGATGCCGACGATCTTGACCCCGGCCGTCGGCGACATCGCCTTGACCAGGTCGGGCATGGTCATCGACGGGATCTTCGGCACGAAGATCTCGCCGCCGCGCATCAGTTCCAGCGACGACAGCACGAAGGCCACGCCCTCGTTGAGGGTGATCCAGAACCGGGTCATCCGCGCGTCGGTGACCGGCAGTTCGGTGGCCCCCTGGCTGAGCAGGCGCTTGTACAGCGGCACGACGCTGCCGCGCGACCCCACGACGTTGCCGTAGCGGACCACGGCGAAGCGGGTGCCGATGTCGCCCGACAGGTTGTTGGCCGCCACGAAGGTCTTGTCCGAGGCCAGCTTGGTCGCGCCATACAGGTTGATCGGGTTGCAGGCCTTGTCGGTCGACAGAGCCACCACCTGCTGCACGTGGTTGGTCAGGCTGGCCCAGACCACGTTCTCGGCGCCCATGATGTTGGTGTGGATGCACTCGGACGGATTGTATTCGGCGGCCGGCACCTGCTTGAGGGCGGCGGCGTGGATGACGATGTCGACCCCCCGCAGGGCCAGGGTCAGGCGCTGGCGGTCGCGCACGTCGCCGATGAAGAACCGCAGCTTGCCGTAGACGGCGTCGTCGAACTGCTCGCGCAGCTCCATCTGCATGTCGCTCTGCTTCAATTCGTCGCGCGAATAGATGATCACCTTGCGCGGATTCGATGTCCGCAGAACCGTTTCGATGAAACGACGGCCGAACGAGCCGGTGCCGCCGGTCACCAGGATGACCTTGCCGTCCAGATCGAGGTTCTTCGGTGAAAAACGCCCCAAGTTCAGCCTCCTGCGCGCCCGCCGCGACGTACCGCGCGCGGGGCGATTCATGGTTAACGCCCCTTTGTGCGCGCCAGACGTAAAGAGGACGTCAACCACGTCGTGGCAAAAGGCGTCATGCGCCGCGCCCTCCTCATCCCCGTCCTGTCGCTGCTGGCCGCCGCCAGCCTCGCCGCTCCGCCCGCCCTGGCCGGCGGCAACGAGGCGAAGAAGGCCGAAGCGCCCTCGACCTATTTCGCCCTGCAGCCGCTGACGGCGACCGCCATCCGCCGCGACGGCCGGCGCGGGGTCATGATCGTCGAGGCCGGGGTCGAGGCCCTGGACCCCAAGCTGATGGAGCGGGCCCGGCAGTCGGAGCCGCGCCTGCGCGCCGCCTTCGCCCAGGTGCTGATGACCTACACCGCCGGCCTGCCGCGCGGCGCGGCGCCCAACCTGGACTATCTGGGCGGCCAGATGCAGGAGGCCGCCGACAAGGTGCTGGGCCGCAAGGGCTCCAAGGTGCTGCTGGGTTCGGCGATGGTGAACTAAGGGCGCGCGATAAATCCCTCTCTCCATGAGAGAGGGATCCGAATGGCCGCTCAGGGTCGAGAACGGCTGTCGACATCCAGCCCGAAACCGGGCCCTGGATCGCAATCCAAACCGAGTGTCGGCTCTCGTGGAAGGCGCCCTACTTCTTCCGCCGTTCCCGAAAGAACCCCCGCAGCAGGTCCGCGCTCTCCTGGGCCATCACCCCGCCGGTGACCTCCGGCCGCCAGTGGCAGGTGGGCTGGGCGAAGAACTTCGGGCCGTGGACCACCGCCCCGCCCTTGGGGTCCTCGGCCCCGAACACCACCCGGCCGATCCGCGCGTGGCTGATCGCCCCGGCGCACATGGCGCAGGGCTCCAGGGTCACCACCAGGGTCAGGTCGGTCAGGCGGTAGTTGCGCAAGTGCGCGGCGGCCATGCGGATCGCGGCGATCTCGGCGTGGGCGGTGGGGTCATGCGCGCCGATCGGCCCGTTGCCGGCCCGGGCCAGGATCTGGCCGGTGGCGGGGTCGAGGATCACCGCCCCGACCGGCGTCTCGCCCCGCGCGGCGGCGGCCCGCGCCTCGTCGAGGGCCAGCGCCATGGCCTGGGCGTCTTGATCCTCGCCCGGATCGGTGCGCATTAGGAAAACCGCCCATCGTGAGATGCGCCCAGCCCCTTGAAGGACCCGGCAATGACCGACAAATACCAGCCCCACCTGCATGACAACGCCATTCCCGGTCAAGACGACGAGGGCGGCGATCGCGTCGCCAAGGCCCTGGCGCGGTCGGGCGTGGCCTCGCGCCGCGAGGTCGAGCGGCTGATCGAGGACGGCCGGGTTTCGCTGAACGGCACGGTCCTGACCACCCCGGCCGTCAAGGTCCGGCCCGGCGACATCCTGACCGTCGACGGCAAGATGATCGACGAGCCCGAGGCGACGCGGGTGTTCCGCTATCACAAGCCCACCGGGCTGATGACCACCCACAACGATCCCAAGCAGCGCCCCACGGTGTTCCAGGCCCTGCCCAGGGACCTGCCCCGGCTGATCTCGGTCGGCCGCCTGGACCTCAATTCCGAGGGCCTGCTGCTGCTGACCAACGACGGCGCGCTGTCGCGGGCCCTGGAGATGCCGCAGAACGCCTGGGTGCGCCGCTACCGGGCCCGCGCGTTCGGTGACACCACCCAGGCCAAGCTGGATCGGCTGAAGGACGGCATCACCGTCGAGGGCGTGCGCTACGGTTCGATCGAGGCCCGCCTCGACAAGGCCCAGGAAAAGGCCGGCGGCGGCAAGAACATCTGGATCACCCTGACGCTGAGCGAGGGCAAGAACCGCGAAGTGCGGCGGGTGCTCGAGGCGCTGGGCCTGAAGGTCAACCGCCTGATCCGCCTGTCCTACGGCCCCTTCGCCCTGGGCACGCTGCTGCCGGGCCAGGTCGAAGAGGTCGGACCCCGGGTGATCCGCGAGTTGCTGGAAGGCATCGTGGCGGAAGGCAACATGCCCAAGGGCGACAAGCCGCAGTTCGTCGGCGTGGCCGATCCGCTGAAGGCCCCCGGCACGGCCGGCGGCGGCGAGGCCCAGCGGCGCGGCGTGCCGCGGGCCGGCAAGCTGACCCAGTCGGCCCTCGTCCTGCCCGAGGAGGTGGTCGAGGAGACCAAGCTGGTGCGCAAGCCCGGCTGGGCCAAGCCCAAGAAGAAGCCGGTGATCGCCGGCCGCGAGAACGCGCCGCGCCATGCCAAGAAGTCGCTCGAAAGCAAGATGATCGGCCCCAAGCCGCTGCCCTTCCGCGACGCGGCCGCCAAGCGGGTGCGCGACAAGGGCCTGGCCGACAAGAACGCGGCCGACAAACGCGCGGCCAGCGGCAAGGAGGCGCGGCCTGCGAAGCCCAAGCCCGGCGCCCTGCGGGCCAACGGCTACAAGCCGCTGGAGGCCGAGGGTTTCGGCAAGCCGGCCGGCAAGCCCGGCGCGGTGCGTCCGGGCGGCAAGCCGAGCACGGTCAAGGCGGCGGGCGCGGGCAAGCCCGGCGAACCCGGCAAGGTGTGGTCCAAGCCCGGCATGGCCAAGTCGGCCGGGGCGCGTTCGGACGGAGCCAAGGGCGCGCCGCGTCCCGGCGGCAAGCCGGGCGGCGCGCGTCCGGGCGGTTCGGCCCCGCCGCGCGGCAAGCGGTAGCTTTCGCCAAACCTTTAAACCACCGTCATCCCGGGCCTTGTAGCGCAGCGATCGGGGGCACACACTTGTGTGTCCCCGTCAGCATCCTATCCAGTCTTTCGGAGTCGCAGCTATTTGAAGTCAGTAATGAACTCTAGGTCGATCGATATCTCCCTAGTTTCTAGTTCCCATAGTCAATCCACTCCTCCGGCTCAAAGCCGAGCTGGCCACCACCTTCTTCGCACCAAGCTCCTGTTTTCAAGGGCTCGGAGGTAGAGGCCGTTTTGGACCAATAACCGACGGCAACATGGCCGGAACCGAATAGTGTTATGCACTGACCGCTCTTGGGAGCAGTTGTGATTGGTTGGCGCTTGAGTTCCATGGCAACTCTCGTTTTGGCAAAAGCATAATCACAGCTTGGCCGCCCTATCCTTGGACGGTTGAAATGGGATCGCTAGCCTCGCTCCCTAAGCCCCCGCGCCAGATTCCGCGTCCGCCGCGCGACGGTGACCAGCGTCCCCGCCGCGATCACCAGCAAGCCCACCAGGATCATCTGGCCCTTGCCGCCCCACAGCGGCTCGACGGCCGAGACCACGCAGGTCACGGTCAGCGCCGCCATCCGGTGCTGCTTGGCCATCGGGCCGGAGAAGTCGGCGGGCTGGCCCAGTCCCCGGCCCAGCTCGCGAACATAGGCGGTCAGCACCGCCAGCACGGCGGCGATCCAGCCCAGGGCGGCGCCGCCGTCCAGACCGGCCGTCCAGGCGCCGTAGCCGGCCCCGGCCAGCAGCAGCACGTCGGCCACCCGGTCGGGCAGCTCGTTCCACACCGGACCGGCGGGACTGGCCCGGCCGTGCTCGACCGCCACCATGCCGTCCAGCAGGTTGCACAGCAGCCGCGCCTGGACGCACAGCGCCGCCGCGATCAGCGCCAGGCCCCGCACGAAACCCTCGAACACCCCCGACACCATGATCAGCGTCCCGCCCAGCAGGGCGAAGGCGACGCTCATCGCCGAGATCGTATCGGGGCTGGCCTTGGCGTCGGCCAGCCGCCGCGCCAGCCACCGGGCGAAGGCGGCGTCGCGGACCGCCAGGGGACGGCGGTTGTCGAGGTCGTCGGTCATGCGGCGCTCCAGATCACTCGTCGGTCGCGAGAACTAGGCTATAGCTGAAAGGGTTCGCCGCCAGGAGTTGCATGGCCATCCTTCCGACCCTTCGCGCCTTCCTCGCCGCCCAGCCGCCCGCCCTGCTGGCGGGCCTGGCCGGCGTGGTGATCCTGCTGGGCGTCGCCGGCCTGGTGGCGACCGTGCTGACCGCCCTGCGGCCCGACAAGTCCTATCTCGAACTGCGCCAGCGCATCGCCAGCTGGTGGGTGATGGTCGCCCTGCTGGCCGGGGCGCTGCTGGCCGGCTGGCAGGCCACCGTCGTGGTCTTCGCCCTGATCTCGTTCATGGCCCTGCGCGAGTTCCTGTCCCTGGCCCCGATCCGCCGCGAGGACCGGCCGGCGATCCTGGCGGCCTATCTGGTCCTGGTCGCCGCCTACGGCTTCATCGCCGCCGACCGCTACATGTTCTACCTGGTGTTCATCCCGGTCTGGGCCTTCCTGGGCCTGCCGTTCCTGATGGCCATGCTGGGCCAGACGCGCGGCTTCCTGACCACCGCCGCCACCTTCCACTGGGGCCTGGTGACCTGCGTCTACAACCTGGGTTTCGCCGCCTTCCTGATGCGCGCGCCCGACGCCGAGCGCCTGCCGGCTGGGGCCGCCGGCCTGGTGTTCTTCCTGCTGCTGGTCACCGAGTTCAACGACGTGGCCCAGTACGTGTTCGGCAAGCTTTTCGGTCGCCGCAAGATCGCGCCCACCGTCAGCCCCAACAAGACCTGGGAGGGCTTCCTCGGCGGCTGGCTGGCGACCGGCCTGCTGATCTGGTTCCTGGGCCCGGTGTTCACGCCGCTGGCCGGGCTGGGCCTGGCGGTGGTGGCCGTGACCCTGCCGGTGGCCGGTTTCGCCGGCGACGTGACCATGAGCGCGGTCAAGCGCGACATCGGCGTCAAGGACACCTCCCACGCCATCCCCGGCCACGGCGGGGTGCTGGACCGCGCCGACAGCCTGACCTTCACCGCGCCGCTCTATTTCCACCTGCTGGCGCTGTTCGCGTTGAGTAAGTTCTGACCATGCGCTGGCTTCGCTTCCTGCTGCTGATCCTGGTGGCCCGGCCGCTGGCCCTGTTCATGACCGGGGCCGACGTGACCGGCCGCGAGCGCCTGCCGCTGAAGGGGCCCGCGATCGTCGCGGCCAACCACTCCAGCCACGTCGACACCCTGTTGCTGCTGGCCATCTTCCCGTCGCGGGCCCTGGCGCGGGTGCGGCCGGCGGCGGCGGCCGACTATTTCCTCAAGGACCCGGTGATCGGCTGGTTCTCGCGCCACGCGATCGGCATCGTGCCGGTGGCGCGGCTGAAGGCTGGCCAAAGACCGAGTGGAGTTGACGAAGACGTGCTGGCCCCCGCCCGCGCCGCCCTGGCGGCCGGCGACATCGTGGTGGTGTTTCCCGAGGGCACGCGCGGTGATGGGGCCAATGACAAGGCGGGTGACGGCATGGGCCAGCTGAAGAGCGGGGTCGCGCGGCTGGCCGAGGCCTTCCCCGACGCGCCGGTCATCCCCGTCTGGATTCAGGGCGCCGGCCGCGTCCTGCCCAAGGGCGAGACCATCCCCGTGCCGCTGAACTGCGCGGTGCTGGTCGGCGAGCCCCTGGCCTGGAGCGGCGAACGTCCCGCCTTCATGGCCAAGCTGCGCGCGGCGCTGCTGGCGTTGAAGGAACAGGCCCCGCCGCTGCGCTGGTCCTAGGCCACCGCCACCCGGCCCCAGCGCCGCAGCGGCGCCCAGCGCGCGACGATCTCGGCCATGGCCACATAGCCGGCCAGCATCAGCGGCGCGATCACCAGGGTCTCCGGCGGGAAGGCGTGCGCGGCGTCCGGCTTCAGCGACATCGGCTGGATGAACAGCAGGATCAGGATGTTGTTGGCCGCGTGGGCCCCGATGGCGAATTCGGTCCCGCCCAGCCGCAGCGTCATCCAGGCCAGGCCCATGCCCATGGCCAGCCGCATCAGGAAGGCGTCGAGATTGGGGTCGAAATGGATCGCGGAAAACAGCACGCCGCTCAGCAGCAGCACGACGCGCGGGTCGCGGACGAAAGCCCCGGTGACCTTCAGCAGCCAACCGCGGAACACCAGCTCCTCGGCGGCCGCGGCGACCAGCAGCAGGGCCACCACGATCACCAGATAGGCCAGTCGCCCGCCCAGGCCCTGGCTGACGGCCAGGATCGGCGCGCCGGGCGCCTTGGGATCGAGCGCCGCCGAGGCCAGCAGCAACGGCCCGAGAACGGCGAAGAACAGGCCCAGGCCCAGCAGCAGCAGTCGCCAGCGAAAGCGCGGCGCGGCGGTGAAGTAGGAACCCAGCTTGCGATGGTGCAGCAGCGCCGCGATGCCGGTGAAGGCCAGGGCCATGCCGCCGTTGGCGAAGGCCAGCAGGCACAGCACGAACGCCGTCGCCGTCAGCCCGACCGGGACGGCCGCCTGGCCGACCATGGTCATCAGCCGTTCGGCCGCATCGGCCCCGCCGCCGGCGATCGCGAAGGCCACGAACACCACGACGCCGCCGATCAGGGCCGCCAGCAGCGCCGCGATCACGCCGATCGGCAAGGTCAGCAGGATACGGCCAACGCGCCGGTCGGCCGGCGTCAGGTCGTCCAGGAACGCTGACCGTTGAAGCTCTGCTAGCACCGTCGTTCCCGATCCAGACCCTGGCTCATCGCTAGGCGCTCGCCGCCCGGGACGCAAGCCGCTCAACAGGCGACTTGCCGCGATCGCTCGCGCGCGGCACACATCGGAGCCAAATGCGGGGCGAACATGAGCACGATCACCACCAAGGAAGAGCAACACCTCCATCGTCTGATCCTGTTCTCGGACGCGGTGTTCGCCATCGCCATCACCCTTCTGGCCATCGAGATTCACCCGCCCGAGCACTGGACGGGCGTCGCCGACCTGTTCGCCCAGATGCAGACCAAGCTGATGGCCTACGCCGTCAGTTTCGGGGTGATCGGCATCTACTGGATCAGCCACCGCCGCACCTTCTCGCGCCTGCGCAAGGCCGACGGGACCCTCGACATCCTGAACCTGCTGATGCTTGGCCTCCTGGCGCTGCTGCCCCTGACCACCGAACTGCTGTGGGAGGCCGGCGCGGCCTCGGCGGTGGTGGTCTATGTCGGGCTGGTCGCCTCGATTGGCGTGGCGCACGCCGTCGCCTGGGCCTACGCGGCCTTCCCCGGCCAGCTGACCGAGCCCATGGGGGCGGCGGAGAAGATCTACGTCCTGCTGCGCGTGGCGCTGTTGCCCGGACTGATGTGCGGCCTGACCTTCCTCAGCATCATGACCCGCACGCCCTGGGGCTGGCTGGGGATCGCCGTCATCGTCGCCGGCCTGACCACCGTCAACCGGCTGATGAGCCGGGGCGCCAGCCCCCTGATTCCCCAGACGGCCGAGGACTAGACAGCGTGCGCATCGTTTCCGGCCAGTATCGCGGCAAGGCCATCGCCACCCCGCCCGGCGACACCACCCGTCCGACCTCCGACCGCGCCCGCCAGGCGGTGTTCAACATCCTGGAGCACGCCGCCTGGGCGCCGCCGCTGCACGGCGCGCGGGTGATCGACCTGTTCGCCGGCTCCGGGGCCCTGGGCCTGGAGGCGCTCTCGCGCGGCGCGGCCTTCTGCCTGTTCGTCGAGACCGACGACGCGGCGCGCGGCGCGATCCGCGAGAACGTCGACGCCTTCAGCCTGTTCGGCCAGACCCGCGTGCACCGCCGCGACGCCACCGACCTGGGCCTTCCCCCGGCCAGCGCCGGCGGGCCGTTCAACCTCGCCTTCCTCGACCCGCCCTACGCCAGGGGCCTGGGCGAGAAGGCCCTGGCCCAGCTGATCGCCGGCGGCTGGCTGGCTCCCGGCGCGATCGTGATGTTCGAACGCGGCCGCGACGAACCCGACCCGGCCCCCGCGGGCTTCGAACGGCTCGACGCCCGCGACTACGGCGCGGCGCGGGTGTTCTTCTTCCGGCTGGGGTAGGGGCGCGAACGATCGCCGGGGCCCGCGCCGCGGTTCCGGCGGGCCGCCTAAAGTCTGGATTTTCCTGGGGCAATCCAATCCGCTGAGGGATTGGTGGAGCCGAGGGGAATCGAACCCCTGACCTCCTCATTGCGAACGAGGCGCTCTACCATCTGAGCTACGGCCCCAAGGAAGCGCGGAGATACGGCGGGGCGGCGGACGCGTCAAGCGCGGTGTTGCGGTCCTTGGCGCGATGGGGGCGAAGCGCTACATGCGTGTCTGGATCGTCACGTAGGGAACACCCATGGGCTCGGCTATCGTCTGGTTGGTCAACACCGTCATCGGCCTGGCCATCTTCTTCATCTTTGCCCGGGCGATCGTCGGCTGGCTGGTGCAGTTCGATATCATCAACACCCGCAATCACTTCGTCTATCAGGTCCTGACCATGCTGGAGCGTGTCACCGATCCGGTGCTGCGCCCGATCCAGCGCGTGGTGCCGCCGCTGGGCGGGATCGATTTCAGCCCGGTTGTCGCCTGGCTGGCGCTGACCGTGATCCGCATCCTGTTCAACGTCTACCTGGCCCCGCCGCTCTACGTGCTGGGCTGAGGCCCGTGCGCCTGGCGGTCCGCCTCACCCCGCGCGGCGGGCGCGAGGCGATCGACGGCTGGGCGGTCGACGGCGAGGGCCGTCCCTATCTGAAGGTGCGGGTGGCCGCCCCGCCGGTCGAGGGCGCGGCCAACGCCGCCCTGCTGGCCTTCCTGGCCAAGGCCCTGGGCCTGCCGAAATCGGCCCTGACCCTGGCGTCCGGGGCCGGGGCCCGGCTCAAGCTGATCGACATCACCGGTTGCGACCCGTCGTCGCTGGACAAGGTCCTGGGCCCGCCGCCCGCGGCCGGCCGCTGACCCGGCGGAGCAAGGCGCTCGCGAGTCTCACCCCGACCGCGAGCGCGACCTGAATCTCCCACCCTTGGCGCCGATCAAGGGCATGTCCTGTCTGGCGGACGCCGATGGACGGTGAAAGAATCACGTTCTTTCATCACCTCTTAGCCTAGGCGTTTCATGCTATGGGCTATTTCTGGCGCGGCGGGGGCCGCGCGGTCACCCCGGGGGCGGCGTGGGCAGCACGGAAAATCGATCGGGGGAGATGAGGGTCGCGATCGCGCGTCGGGGCAATACCTTCCTGCGCGTCCTGGCCACGCTGATCATCGCCCTGATCCTGCACGTCTTCGTCGGCATGGCCTGGATCTGGACCTGGGCCGGCGTCTACGCGGCGGCTCAGCTGCTGGAGCTGTGGCTGAGCCGGGGGCTGGAAACCGGGGTCCGCGACTGGCGGCGGGCCGCGATGGCGGTGATGCCGGCCGTGACCTCGACGATCTTCGGCTTCGTGTCGCTGCCGCTGTTCGCCTCGCAGGAGCGCTTCGCCCCGACCCTGGGCGGCCTGTTGCTGGCCGGGGCGCTGCTCAACGTCGTCGTCGTCAACGGCAGCCTGCGGTCGGCGACGATCTCGGCCGCCGCGCCGCACGTGGCCTATCTGCTGATCGTGCCGCTGGTGGCCCGGGTGGCCAATCCCGACGCCCCCCTGGCCAACGCCCTGTGGTTCGGCGTCGTCCTGCTGATCGTCTCGGTGGCGGTGGCCAGCCGCACCCTGGAAAAGGCGCTGACGGCCGAGGCCGCCGCCAAGGACGAGGCCGAGCGCCGGCGTCATGAGGCCGAGGAGGCGGTGGCGGCCAAGTCGGCCTTCGTGGCGATGATCAGCCACGAGCTGCGCACCCCGATCAGCGCCATCCTGGCCGGCGCCGCCCGCCTGCACGGCGACGCGTCCGACGCCGCCTCCAAGCTCCACGCCCAGCTGATCGGCGACGCCGGAGGCATGATGCGCACCCTGCTCAACGACCTGCTGGACCTGTCGCGGCTCGACGCCGGGCGGATGGCGGTCGAGAAGGCTCCGTTCGACCTGCGCCAGGCGATGGCCGACACCCTGCGCCTGTGGCGTCCCGACGCCCAGAAGAAGGGCCTGCGCCTGCGGGTCGAGGGCGCGGCGCACCTGCCGCGGTGGGTCGCGGGCGATTCCATGCGCCTGCGCCAGGTGCTCAACAACCTGCTGTCCAACGCCATCAAGTTCACCGCGTCGGGCGCGGTCACCGTGCGCCTGGCGGTGCGCGAGGACGGCGGGCGGATGCTGTTCGAGGCCGTCGTGGCCGACACCGGGCCGGGCCTGTCGGACCAGCAGCTGGGCCGGCTGTTCACGCCGTTCGACCAGCTGACCTCGGCCGTGGTGCGCGAGCACGGCGGTTCGGGCCTGGGCCTGGTGATCAGCCGCGAACTGGCCCGGCTGATGGGCGGCGACCTGACGGTGACCAGCAAGCCCGGCAAGGGCTCGCGCTTCCGCCTGGAGATTCTGGTCGAGCCGTCCGAGGCCGAAGGCGACCGGGCCGGCGGCGCGGCGATCGACGGGGCGCGGGTGCTGGTGGTCGACGACCACGTGGTCAACCGCCGGGCCCTCGAGCTGGTCCTGCAGTCGTTCGGCATCCAGCCCACCCTGGCCGAGTCCGGCGAGCGGGCGTTGGAGCTGCTGGGCTCGGAGGTGTTCGACGTGCTGCTGATGGACGTCTACATGCCCGGCATGGACGGCCGCGAGGCGACGCGGCAGCTGCGGGCGAGCGAGGGTCCCAACCGCGACATCCCGGTGATCGCCGTCACCGCCTCGGCCACGCCCAAGGACTGGGAGGCCTGCCGCGCGGCCGGCATGAACGCCCACGTGGCCAAGCCGATCGACCCCAGCCGGCTGCACGCGGCGCTGAGCGAGGTGCTGCCGGCGGGCGCGGCGCGGGCGGCGGCTTAGGTTACCCGCGCACTTGCCCCCTACGGGCCTTCGGCCGTCTTCCCCCAAAGGGGGAAGAGCCCTGCCGCCAGCGCCGTGCGGCTCCGCCCCCTATGGGGGCGGACAGACCGCGGAGCGGTCAGGTGGGGGCAAGGGCGCCGTCTCCGCGAGTAGCACCGCCAGCCGCGCCCGCAACGCCTCCCGGTCCTTCATCTGGCACTCCCACACCGTCTCGACCCGCCACCCCATCGCGCCGAGGTCGCCGACATTGCGCCCGTCCCGCGCCGTGTTCCGCGCCACCTTCGCCAGCCAGTATTCGCGGTTGGCCTTGGGGACCCGCGCCCCGCGCGCGCAGTCGTGGCCGTGCCAGAAGCAGCCGTGGACGAAGATCGCCAGCTTGCGCCCCGGCATGACCACGTCCGGCGAGCCGGGCAGGTCCTTGCGGTGCAGGCGGTAGCGCGCGCCCAGGTCGGTGAGGACCCGGCGGATCAGCTGCTCCGGCTTGGTGCCCTGGCTCTTGACCCGGGCCATCACCGCCGAGCGCTTGGCGGGGTCGTAGACGTCTGTCATGGCCTCGTAACGCGCGGGAAGCGGCCCAGGCGCAGGGTCCCGGTCAGCAGCCACGCCGCCACCTGCCGCGCGCCGGGCAGGCCCGACAGCGGGGTGAACAGCCAGTCGCGCACCGTCGGCCAGAAGCCGCCGTGCGACTGGAACAGCGGCGTCAGGGCCTTGGAGGCCACCTGGTAGAGGGCGGTGTGGCGCCGGCGGTCGGCCTGCCAGGCGCCGAGGCTGACGGCGACGGGCCGGTTGTCGCGGCCCAGCCGCTCGACCAGCTCGACGGCGTCTACCAGGGCCAGGTTGGCGCCCTGGCCCAGCTGCGGGCTGGTGCCGTGGGCGGCGTCGCCCAGCAGGGTGCAGGCGCCGTGGTTCCAGCGGCCGACCGAGACGTCGCGATAGAGGGCCTTGGAGAAGCCGCTCCAGTCGTCGCGTTCGGCGAGCAGGGCGGCGAGGTCGGGCCACAGCGGCGTGAGGCGCTGGTCCCGCCAGGCGGCGAAGTCTCCCGCCAGGAACCCGTCCAGCCCGGCCACCGGCACGGACCAGAACAGCGCCAGGCCGCGCGGCGTGGTCCCGTCCGGATCGCGGCCGACCGGCAGGGCCCCGACCATCACCTCGGCGCGGTGGTAGACCTGCCGCAGGGCGCCGCCGAACCGGTCGCCCGGATCGGCCACGTGGGTCCAGACCGCGCCCCAGGGATAGACCGGCGCGCGGGCCTTGGGGCGCAGGGCGGCGCGCAGCGGCGAGGCCGAGCCGTCGGCGACCACCGCCAGGTCGAAGGGGCCGAACGTCCGGCCGGCGGCGTCGTGCAGGATCGGCCGGGCGGGGGTCTCGACCCGGACGACGCGCGCGCCGGTGACCACCTCGACGCCCGCCTCCGGCAGGGCGTCGTGCAGGGTCTGGAACAGCACGCCGCGATGGATGCCGACCCCGTGGGCGCCAGGCTTCCAGTCGTTGTAGTCGAGGTCCATCACCCGTCGGTCGCGGCTGTCCTTGCCCTCCAGCCTGCCGACCACGGCCCCGGCGGCGCGGACCTGCTCGTCGAGCCGCAGCGCCCGGAGGGCGGCCAGGCCGGTGGGCTGAAGCAGCAACCCCGAGCCCAGCGGGCGCGGGGCCTCGAAGGCCTCCAGCAGGGTGACCTGGTGGCCGGCGCGCGCCAGGGCGAGGGCGGCGGCCATGCCGCCGACCCCGCAGCCGACGATGCCGACTTTCACCTGTGCGCCAGGATCAGAGGCCTTCGAACAGCGCCGTCGAGAGGTAGCGCTCGGCGAAGCTGGGGATGATCGCCACGATCAGCTTGCCGGCGTACTCGTCGCGCAGGGCCAGGTCGAAGGCGGCGGTCAGGGCCGCGCCCGAGCTGATGCCGACCGGCAGGCCCTCGATGGCGGCGGCCTTGCGGGCCATGGCGAAGCTATCGTCGTTCGACACCTGGATGATCTCGTCGATCACCCCCCGATCGAGGATGCCCGGCACGAAGCCGGCGCCGATGCCCTGGATCTTGTGCGGGCCGGGCGCGCCGCCCGACAGCACGGCCGAGGCCTCCGGCTCGACGGCCACCATCTTCAGGCCTGGCTTGCGGCCCTTCAGCACCTGGCCGACGCCCGAGATGGTGCCGCCGGTGCCGACGCCCGAGACCACGGCGTCCACCGCCCCGGCGGTGTCGTTCCAGATCTCCTCGGCGGTCGAGACCCGGTGGATCAGCGGGTTGGCGGTATTTTCGAACTGCTGGGGCATCACCGCGCCGGGGGTGGCGTCGATGATCTCCTGGGCGCGGGCCACGGCGCCGCGCATGCCCTTCTCGGCCGGGGTCAGCTCCAGCTTGGCGCCGAGCAGCAACAGCATCTTGCGGCGCTCGATCGACATGCTCTCGGGCATGACCAGGGTCAGCTTGTAGCCCTTGGCGGCGGCAACGAAGGCCAGGGCGATGCCGGTGTTGCCGCTGGTCGGCTCGACGATCGTGCCGCCGGGCTTCAGCAGGCCCTTGGCCTCCAGATATTCCACCATCGCCACGCCGATGCGGTCCTTGACCGAGGCCAGCGGGTTGAAGAACTCCAGCTTGGCCACGACCGTGCCCTTGGGCTTCAGTTCGGCGGTCAGGTTGGGCAGGCGGATCAGCGGCGTGTCGCCGACCGTGTCGAGGATGGAGTCGTAGATCTTGCCGCGCCCGGCGCGCTTGAACCGCGCGGCGTCGTAGATCGAGGAGGCGTCGTCCATGGGAAGTCTCGCTAGCAGGAGGTGGGGCCGGCCCTTGGGGTCTATTTCCACCTTAGGCCGTGGGATTTGACGTGTCAGCGGGTCATTCGGCGGCGATCGCCGCAGTTTTCCTGAGGGTCAGCGGAGACAGCAGCCGCTCGGCCAGCCAGCGCACCACCGGCGCGGCCACGCCGTCGCCGATCACGTGCAGGCCGGCGGTCTGGCTCCTGGGCAGGCGATAGGTGTCCGGCAGGCCCATCAGCCTGGCGCCCTCGCGCGGGGTGATCAGGCGCGAGCGCGCCTGACCGCCGTCGATGACCAGCAGGGTCTGGCGCGAGGAGCCGCCGCGTGGGGTGCGCAGGCAGCCGGCCAGGCCGTCGAACCGCACCTCGGCCCGCTGCTGGCCGCCGCGCATCCGGCGAAACACCGCGCCGACCGCGCGCTGGCCCGACGCCAGGCGGGCCTCGACGGCGGCGCGGTGGGCGGGGGCCATCAGGTCCAGCAGGGTCTGGGTGGCGGCGTCCGTCCGCCAGGCGACCTGGTCGTCGGGTTCGAGCAGGGCGGCCAGGTCGGTGTTGCGGGCCGGCGGGGCGTCGACGCCCCACCAGGTCCACAGGCCTTGCAGGTCGGCGGGCAGGCGGGCGTGGGCCTCGCGGACGGCGCGGGTCTGGAACGGGCTGGGACCGGTCAGGCCATCGACGGGGCGGCGGGTGGCGACCACGAAGACCCGTGGCCGCGACTGCGGGGTGAAGCGCGCGGCGTCGATCTCCAGGGCTCCGAACCGGTAGCCCTGGTCGGCGAGCGCCCGGCACAGGGCGGTGAAGTCGGCGCCGCCGTGCGAGGTCAGCAGGCCGGTCACGTTCTCGACGACCACGGTGTCGGGGCCTCGGCCCTCGGCGCTCAGCGCCTCCATCAGCTTCCAGAAGCCGAAGAAGGCCGAGGAGCGGCCGCCCTGCAGGCCCGCGCGGGCGCCGGCCAGGCTGAAGTCCTGGCAGGGGCTGGAGGCCCAGGCCAGGTCGGCCTGGCCGGGCAGGTCGGCGGGGGCGATCTTCCAGACGTCGCCTTCGTGGAAGTGCCCCTCGCCGTTGGAAGAGCCCGCATCGGCGTGGTTGTCGCGGTAGGTCGCGGCCTTCACGGGGTCGAAGTCGTTGGCGAACGCGCAGGTCCACGCCCCGCCCAGGCCCAGGCGGGCCATGCCGCCGCCGGCGAAGAACTCGTAGAAGACGGGAGAAGCGTTCCGATTCATCGCCGGAGAGTCTAGCGTGAGCCGCCATGCCAGGGATAGCGCCGCCATGCTTCGTTCCGTCGCCTGTTGTCTGACCGCCGCCCTGCTCGCGGCCGGTCTCGCCGCCTGCGGGGAAGCCCCGATGGGCGCGTCCGAGGGGGCGTCGACGGCCCCGGCCGACGCGCCGGCCTCGGCTCCGCCGGGTCCGGACTTCTCCGGCGACTTCAACCTGGTGGGAACCGAGCCGTTCTGGGGCGGCAAGATCCGCGCCGACGGCCTCAGCCTGTCGCGCCCCGACCAGCCGGAGGTCAGCGCGGCCAATACCGGCGTGCATGTCGAGGGCGACGTCGGGGTCTGGGGCTCCGGACACCTGGTGATCAGGCTGACGCCGGAGGCCTGTTCGGACGGCATGTCGGACCGCCAGTACAGCCACCAGGCCGAGGTGACGTTCAACGGCGAGGTGCTGAAGGGCTGCGCGGCGACGCCGGCCGAACTGGCGGCCCAACCGAAGCCGTAGGACGACGGCTAGTTCGCCACGTCCATGATCTCGAACTGGCCTTGAACATTGACGTCGCGGTGCGCGCCGGGGACCGGCAGCAGCAGGCCGATCGAGACGGCGGCGACGGCGACGAGGACGAACAGCGACTTGACGGCGGCCATGGCGGCGGATCCAGCTTTTTCCTGATCGCGCGCTTCCGGCGGACGATCGGCAACAAAGATGGTTGCGGATCGCGGGCGTTCAAGACCCCGTCGTCACGCGGCCAAACGAAAGACGCCGCCGGGCGCGAACCCGGCGGCGTCTGGTAATGTCGAAGGGGACACACACTCGCCTCGAAGCGCTCGAGATCGATCCCGAACGCTAGGGGCGAGTGTGTGTCCCCGTCTGTGTCCGCAGTCCTAGAAGATCTCGAACAGACCCGCCGCGCCCATGCCGCCGCCGATGCACATGGTCACCACGCCCAGCTTGGCGCCGCGGCGCTTGCCTTCCAGCAGCAGGTGGCCGGCGCAGCGGGCGCCGGTCATGCCGAAGGGGTGGCCGATGGCGATCGAGCCGCCGTTGACGTTGTACTTCTCCGGGTCGATGCCCAGGCGGTCGCGGCTGTAGAGGCACTGCGACGCGAAGGCCTCGTTCAGTTCCCACAGGTCGATGTCGTCGACCTTCAGGCCGTGGCGCTCCAGCAGGCGCGGCACGGCGAACACCGGGCCGATGCCCATTTCGTCGGGCTCGCAGCCGGCGACGGCGAAGCCCTTGAACAGGCCCAGGGGCTCGAGGTTGCGGCGGGCGGCTTCCTTGGCGTCCATGATCACCACGGCGGCGGCGCCGTCCGACAGCTGGCTGGCGTTGCCGGCGGTGACGAAGTTGCCCTCGCCCATCACCGGGGCCAGCTTGGCCAGGCCTTCCAGGGTGGTCTCGGGACGGTTGCACTCGTCCTTGGTGACCACGTAGTCGACCAGGCTCTCTTCCTTGGTCTCCTTGTTGACCACCTTCATCTTGGTGGCCATCGGCACGATCTCGTTGTCGAACAGGCCGGCGGCCTGCGCCGCCGCGATCC
>NZ_AKKF01000127.1 GCF_000281955.1 Caulobacter sp. AP07
TCGAGGATCTTGGCCAGTTCCTCATGGGTGTCGAACGAGAACGTCCGCACGCCGTGATCGAAATAGGCGGCCGAGATCGCCACGCGGCTTTTCACCGGGTGCATGAAGGCCATGCGCGAGCCGGGCGCGTGTTCGCTCACCAGCTCGATCTCGTTGAGCGAGGCGACGTCGAACGACCGGACGCCGGCGTCCACGAGTTCGCGGAGCACCCACGGCGAAGGATTGGCCTTCACCGCGTAAAAGACGTCGCCTTTGAATTCAGCCTGGAACCAGCGCGCCGCTACCGACACCGCGTCCGGTCGCACGAGTGCGACAGGACGTTCCGGTGACCGCTCACGGACCAGGTCCAGGGGTTCATGGTACGTGTGCAATTCACGTAGACCCCTGCAGAAGTTAAACCCAGCCGGCGTTAGCAGCGCTTATGAGGACTTCGGGTCCGCCGGAGCCGAGCGAAATAGGGGCAATGGACAGGGATGTAAAGTCCCTTGTGCGCCCCGCGACGAACGGCTCGCGGTTCAATGTTTTCGCGACGGGAAGGTTCCGGCGCGATTGAACCCCGAAGCGCGCCGCCGTGACGCGTTCCGGGGTTCTGGTCATTCAGGGTTGTCCGCCCGCCGGGCGTCGCGGCGGGTCGGACGCCTTCGGACTATTTCGCTTCGGAGGCCGCCTTGGCCGCCTGTTCGATCAGGGCGGCGACGACCGCCGGCTTGGAGACATAGACCGCGTGGCTGCCGGCCGCTTCGACGACGGTGGAGCCGGCGCGCTTGGCCATGGCGCGCTGGGCCGGGGGCGGGATCATCCTGTCGTCGGCGGCCACCAGGTACCAGCTGGGCTTGGCCTTCCAGGCCGGCTCGGTGACCGCGCCGGCCAGGGCCGCGACGCCCCGCGGAACCTGCGAGTCGGCCATGAAGGCGGCTTGCTCGGGGCCGACGTCGGCGGCGAACGACGCGGCGAACTTGGCCTTGTCGAGGAACAGGTAGCCGTCCTGGGGCGGCAGGATCGGCGGCACGGGCGCGCCCGGGACCGGGTTGGCGATCAGCGACGACACCGACTCGCCCTGGTCCGGCGCGAAGGCGGCGACATAGACCAGGCCCTTGACCTTGGGGTCGGCGCCGGCTTCGGAGACCACCACGCCGCCATAGGAATGGCCGACCAGGATCACCGGACCGCTGGTCGCGGCGATGGTGCGCCGGGTGACGGCCACGTCGTCGGCCAGCGAGGTGGTTGGGTTCTGGACGATGCTGACGGCGTAGCCGTCCTTCTTGAGGATCTTGTAGACGCCTTCCCAGCCCGAGCCGTCCACAAAGCCGCCGTGCACCAGCACGATGGTCTTCACCGGAGCGGCCGGTTCGGCCTGGGCGGGGACGGGGGCCGCCTGGGCCAGGGCGACGCCGGCGGCGAGCGACAGGGCGGCGGTCGAGGCGAGCAGGTTGCGGAACTTGGTCATGTCATGTCTCCCTTTGTCATTTGCGATAATGTTTATCGCGATAATGATATGGATAGGCGGGACTCGATGGCTTGTCCAGCAGTTTCTTATCGCGATATTCTTTTTTGTAATAAAAGATTGGGTGACGTCATAAAAGGTGCGGCGGCCGTGGCCGACCGGGCGGGCCCTGCGCGCCGAGACCGGGTGTCTGACGGACGCGCCGCCGCGGCGGTCGGGGATGAGCGTCGAGCAGATCGTCGCCCTCAACCAGCAGGTCCAGGCGTTGCGCGACGGCCTGGTTCGCAGGGCTGACGGCCAGCCGCCATCGTGGTTGTCCAGGCGGTTTGTTCCACCGGGCGTCACAAATCCATTGCGTCCGTGCCTCAAACCGACGAACGGATTTAACTGCGCCAGAAACCACGGTAAGGATTCGCCCCGACCATGATGTCGGACCCCGTTCTCTCGATCCGCGCCGCCTCCAAGACCTTCGGGTCGCGCCGGGCGCTGGACGCCGTTTCGCTCGACGTCGGTCGCGGCGAGATGATCGCGCTCATCGGCCCGTCGGGCTCGGGCAAATCCACCCTCCTGCGCTCGATCGATGGCCTGCAGACGGTTGATGCCCCCCCGGAAGGCAAGGAGGGCGAGGGCGTCATCACCGCGTTCGGCGGTCCGGTCCAGGCCAAGGGCAAGGTCAGCGACCAGGTGCGTAAGGCGCGCGTCCGCATCGGCTTCATCGCCCAGCAGTTCAACCTGGTCGGCCGGCTGAGCCTGTTCACCAACGTCGCCCTCGGGTCTCTGGGGCGGATCGGCACGGTGCGCGGCCTGCTGGGCGCCTGGCCGGCCGAGACCCGCAGCGCGGCCATGGCCGCCCTGCACCGGGTCGGGGTCGCCGACTACGCGGCCCAGCGCGCCAACACCCTGTCCGGCGGCCAGCAGCAGCGCGGGGCCATCGCCCGGGCCCTGGTCCAGAAGGCCAAGATCATCCTCGCCGACGAGCCGGTCGCCTCGCTCGACCCCGTTTCGGCGCGCAAGGTCATGGAGATCCTCCGTGATCTGAACAAGTCCGATGGCCTGACCGTCGTCGTCACCCTGCACCAGGTCGACTACGCCCTGCGCTATTGCGACCGGGTGGTGGCCCTGAAGGCCGGCAAGAAGGTCTATGACGGCCCGACCAGCGGCCTGGACCGTGACCAACTCATCGACATCTACGGCCCGGAATTCGAGGACGTATTCTGGGAAGGAGCTCCGCAATGACCAGCCCGCGTATGATCCATCGTCGTCTCATCGCCGGCCTTGGCCTGGCCGCCCTGCTGGCCCTGGCCGGCTGCGGCGAGAAGAAGACCGTGACGCCCGTCGCCAAGGACACGATCGTCTTCTCGATCCTGTCCACCGAGTCGGCCCAGAACATGGAGAGCTACTGGAAGCCCATCCTGGCCGACATGGAGGCGTCGACCGGCATGAAGGTGAAGCCGTTCTTCTCGTCCAACTATTCGTCGCTGATCGTCGCCATGGGCGCCAAGCAGACCGATGTCGGCTGGTTCTCCAACCAATCGGGCCTGGAAGCCGTGCGCCGCTCGGGCGGCGAGGTCTTCGCCCGCACCTTCGACCCGTCGGGCACCGACGGCTACAAGTCGGTGATCATCGTGCCGGCCGACAGCAAGCTGACCGTCGAGGGCCTGCTGAAGTGCGACAGGACCCTGAACTTCGGCATCGGCGACAAGAAGTCGACCTCGGGCACCCTGGCCCCGATGACCTACCTGTTCATCCCGGCCAACAAGAAGCCCGAGACCTGCTTCAAGGCCGTGCTCAGCGCCAGCCATGACGCCAACCTGTTCGCGGTGGCCAACCACAAACTGGACGCCTCGACCAACAACACCACGGCCCTGAAGCTCAACGCGTTCAAGGGCAGCGCCCAGGCCAGCAAGGTCAAGGTGATCTGGGAATCGCCGACCCTGCCGGAAGACCCGATCGTCTGGCGCAAGGACCTGGACCCGGTGATCAAGGAAAAGCTGCGCCAGTTCTTCCTGACCTACGGCCAGGGCGACACCCCGGCGGCGGCCCAGCAGCGCAAGAACCTCGAGCGCCTCAGCATGGGCGGCTTCAAGCCCGCCGACGACACCCACCTGCTGGTGGTGCGCGAGATGGAGGCGCTGGAGAACGTCGGCCTGGCCCGCGAAGCCGGCGACCCGGCCAAGCTGGCGGCGGCCGAGAAGGTCCTGGCCGGCATCAAGGCCGAGCGCGTGGCCGCCGAGGGCAAGGCCGGCCTCGCCGCGCCGGTCAACTGACGACGCGATGCCCGCGCCAGCGATGACCGCCGTCCCGCCGCCGCCCAGCCGGCCGATCTCGGCCCGGGCCTTCGACCTCCTGCTGTGGGGCGGGGTGATCGCCCTGCTCGTGGTCAGCTTCAGGCCGGCCGAGATCGACAAGTTTCCGCAACTGTTCACCGAAGCCAGCAAGATGCGCGGCTTCGCCAGCGGCTTCTTCTCGCCGTTCGTCGACCGCCAGGCGTTCCTGGCCGCCGACTGGCCGCTCTATATCGGCAAGATGTGGCAGACGATCCAGATGGCGCTGTGGGGCACGGCCCTGGCCATCGTCGTCGCCATCCCCCTGGGCCTGCTGGGCGCGCGCAACATCAGCCCGTGGTGGATCCAGCAGCCCGTCCGCCGGCTGCTCGACCTGATCCGCTCGCTGCCCGACCTGGTGGTGGCGCTGATCTTCATCACCGCCGTCGGCCTGGGCCCCTTCGCCGGGGTCATGGCCCTGACGTTCAACACCGGCGGCGTGCTGGCCAAGCTGTTCGCCGAGGCGGTGGAGTCGATCGACAAGGGGCCCGTCGAGGGCGTGCGGGCCACCGGCGCGATCAAGCTGCAGGAGATCGTCTGGGGGGTGATCCCGCAGGTCGCGCCGCTGTGGACCAGCTATGCGCTCTACCGTTTCGAATCCAGCAGCCGCTCGGCCACGGTGCTGGGGCTGATCGGGGCTGGCGGCGTGGGCCAGGTGCTGCTCGATTCGATCAACGGCTTCCAGTACGACCAGACCGGCTGCATCGTCCTGGTCATCGTGGTGGCCGTTTCGCTGATCGACCTGCTGTCGCAGATCATCCGCACACGTCTGCTCTGAAGTCGACTCATGTGTCCTTCGGGCCACAATTAAGACCTTGAAAAGGCTTGTCATCAGTCTGTCATCAAAGGGTGGCGGAACCGTCACGGGACCCCCGTAAAGCGCTCCTACCTGATCCGGACGAACGGACAGGGGGCAAAGCCTAAGGGGAATTCTCAAATGCGGATCAAGACCTCGCTGGTCAGCGGCGCGGCGCTGGGCGTCATGCTCGCCTGCGGCCTCGGCGTCGCGGCTCACGCGCAAGACAACACGACCGCCTGGAAGGGCGCGCCGCAGTGGAGCAACGACGACGTCTACTTCAAGGTCCGCGGTCGGATCCTGCTCGACGCCGTGTTCCAGGACGTCAAGCGCGACGGCCCCGGCGGCGACTTCGACACCCGCAACGTCCGCGGCCGCCAGGTCTTCCTCGGCGTCGAGGGCAAGCTGAACAACTACGTGGCCTACAAGGCCGAAGGCGGCGCGGTGAACGGCGGGGCCTGGGCCTGGGATGACGTCGTCATCGAGGTCAAGCCGACCGAAGCCACCAGCATCCTGTTCGGCAACATCAAGGTCGCCGGCCTCGAGAACCTGACCTCGACCCGCTTCACCACCTTCATGGACCGCGGTCCGTACGGTGACTTCGGCGTCGACAGCTACCAGCTGGGCGTGGTCGGCAAGTATCAAGGCCCCAACTACAGCTTCACTGGCGGCGTCCAGGGCGGCAGCATCAACAACGCCGACGTGGCGGTCGGCGCCAACGCCGACTCCAAGGAACGTCTGGTCATCACCGGTCGCGCCCACTGGGCGCCGATCGTCACCGACACCGACAAGGTCCACGTGGCGGCCTCGTACCGCTACCGCAACCGCGGCGACGAAGGCGCCTTCGCCTATACCGGCCGCACCAACACCGCCTACACCAACGGCACGACCTTCTACACCACCGGCGGCATCGGCAACCGCGACAACACCATCGCCGTCGAAGGCGCCTGGGTACACGGGCCGTTCTCGTTCCAGGGCGAATATTCGAACATCGACGTGACCCGCGCGGGCACGGCCGGCAGCGACCCGACCATCAAGGTCGGTTACGCCTTCGTCAGCTTCTGGCCGACGGGCGAGACCCGCAACTACGATCCGGTCGCCGGCGAGTTCAAGCGTCCGAAGATCCTCAACCCGATCACGGCCGGCGGCTTCGGCGGCGTGGAACTGGCTCTGCGCTACGACTTCGCCGACCTGAAGGACGCCTACGACACCCTGAACGTGAAGCCGGCCACGTCGCAGGCCGGCGAGTACACCGGCTGGACCCTGGGCGTGAACTACTACCCGACCGCCTATGTCCGCTTCCAGGCCAACTACACCGACGGCAAGTCGGACAACATCGGCCTGAACCAGGACTACGACGTCAAGCAATTCCAGCTGCGCGCGCAACTGGACTTCTAAGACCCACGGCCCGGTCGCCATCCGGCGACCGGGCCGTTTCGCCATTATCCAAAGCTCTCGAGACTTCCAGGAGTCCTCCATGAAAAAGCTGCTTTCCTGCGCGGCCGCCGCCGTCGCCCTGTCGGGCCTCGCCGCCGCCCCCGCCCACGCCGCCCGTGACTACGTCTGGGCCGCCGGTTCCTCGACCGTCTTCCCGTTCGCCACCCGCACCGCCGAGAACTTCGCCAAGAAGACCGGCAAGAAGGCTCCGAAGGTCGAAAGCCTCGGCACCGGCGGCGGCATCAAGCTGTTCTGCTCGGGCACGGGCGAAGGCTTCCCCGACATCGCCAACGCCTCGCGTCCGATGAAGAAGTCCGAGTTCGACGCCTGCGCCGCCAAGGGCGTCAAGGACATCGTCCAGATCAAGGTCGGCTTCGACGGCATCGTCGTGGCCACCGACAAGGACGGCGCCGACTACAACTTCAAGACCGAGCACCTGTATCTGGGCCTGGCCAAGCAAGTCCTGAAGGGCGGCCAGTTCGTGGCCAACCCCTACAAGACCTGGGACGAGATCGGTTCGGGCCTGCCGGGCAACCGCATCAACGTCTACGGCCCGCCGCCCACCTCGGGCACCCGCGACGCCTTCGTGGAACTGGCCATCGAGGCCGGCGCCCGCAAGTTCCCGACCGCCGACGCCCTGCGCTCGGACAACGAAAAGAAGTTCAAGCAACTGGTCGACCCGCTGCGTAACGACGGCTGGATCGACGCCGGCGAGAACGACAACGCCATCGTCGGCACCCTGACCAAGACCCCCGGCTCGCTGGGCGTCTTCGGCTGGTCCTACCTCGAAGAGAACATGGACAAGATCAAGGGCGCCTCGGTCAACGGCGTGCGTCCTTCGGCCCAGACGATCGCCGACGGCTCCTACCCGCTGTCGCGCTCGCTGTTCATCTACGTCAAGAAGGCCAACATCGGCGTGACGCCGGGCCTGGCCGAGTTCCTGACCGAGTTCACCTCCGACGCGGCCAGCGGCCGCGGCGGCTACCTGCAAGGCCGCGGCCTGATCCCGCTGCCCCCCGGCCAGCACGACGCTCAGAAGGGCGTCGCCGCCAGCAAGACGACGATGGCCCGTCCGGCCTCGTAAGATCTGACCTCAGCGAGGCTTTCGGCCCCGCGAACGAGACGACGCCGCGGTCCCTAGTGGGCCGCGGCGTTTTCTTTTGTATAGTGGCCGGACGGACGGTCCCTTCGGACCTGCTCCGTTTGGCCGTGGCCGCTCCGGCGCCGCGCTGACCCTGAAGGGCCATGATCCTCCTCGCGCTCGCCGTCGTCTTTCTCCTCGTTCTGCTGAACGGGGTGTTCTCCATGTCCGAACTGGCGGTGGTCTCCGCCCGCCGCGCCCGGCTCCAGACCTTCGCTGACCGGGGCGACAAGGGCGCCAAGCTGGCCCTGGCCATGGCCGAGCACCCGACCCGGTTCCTGTCGGCCGTCCAGGTGGGCATCACCCTGATCGGTATCCTGGCCGGCGCCTACGGCCAGGCCACCATCGCCGGAGCCCTGGACAAGTATCTCGAGCCGTTCCCGGTGATCGGGACCCATTCCGAGGCCATCGCCACCACCGTGGTGGTCATCGGCCTGACCTATGTTTCGGTGATCCTCGGCGAGTTGGTGCCCAAGCGCCTGGCCCTGCTGTTCCCCGACGCCATCGCCCGCCGCATGGCGCCGTTCCTGGCCGCGGTGGCCACGGTGCTGCGGCCGTTCGTGACCCTGCTGACCGCTTCGACCGCCGCCATCCTCAAGCTGCTGGGGGTGCGCGACGAGCGCACCAACGACATGACCGCCGAGGAGGTCGAGACGGTGCTGGCCGAGGGGGCCGACGCCGGCCTGATCGAGCCCGAGGAGCGGGCGATGATCAACGAGGTCCTGCGCCTGGGCGACCGCCCGGTGCGGGTGGCCATGACCCCGCGCCGCGACCTGTTCTGGATCTCCCTGGCCGACAGCCAGGAGCAGATCCTGGCCGAGATCCGCGCCTGCCCCTATTCGCGCATCGTGGTGGCCAGCGAGGACGACCTGGACGGCGACATCGGGGTGATCCTCAAGAAGGACCTGCTGGACGCCTGCCTGGCCGGCGACACCATCGACATCAAGAGCCACGTCCAGCAACCGATCGCCATTCCCGAGACCATGTCGCTGCTGCGGGCCATGGCGGTGTTCAAGCAGACGCCGCTGCACATGGCCCTGGTGGTCGACGAGTTCGGCTCGATCCAGGGGGTGATCACTCCGCTGGACCTGCTGGAGATGATCGCCGGCGACTTCCCCGAGAGCCACGACGAGGTCGACACCCGCATCCTGCGCCGCGAGGACGGCTCCTGGCTGGTCGACGCCCGCCTCGACATCCAGGAGCTCAACGACGCCCTGGGCGAGAACTTCGAGGCCGAGGGCGGCTACCACACCGTGGCCGGCCTGATCCTCGACCGCCTGGGCCGCATCCCCCGCGAGGGCGAGATCGTCGCCCTGGGCGGGTTCGACGTCGAGGTCGTCGACATGGACGGCTCGCGGATCGACAAGCTGATCCTGCGGTGCGTGCCGAAGGGGGAGTAGGGGAGGCGGGATCCGCCTACGCGCCACGCCGCGAAGCTGCTAACACCGCCCCATGCTGACCGATCCCCTGTTCTACGCCGTCGCCATTCCGGCCGTCATCCTGCTGGGCCTGGCCAAGGGCGGGTTCGCGGGGATCGGAGTGGTGGCGGTGCCGATGATGGCGCTGGTCGTCTCGCCGGTGCTGGCCGCCGCGATCACCCTGCCGATCCTGCTGGCCCAGGACGTGGTCAGCGTCTGGGCGTTCCGCAAGACGTGGGACAAGGGCCTGCTGGTGCTGATGCTGCCGGCCGCGGCGGTGGGCATCTTCCTGGGGTGGGCGCTGGCGGCCCGGGTCTCGGTGTCGGCGGTCGAGCTGGCGATCGGCGTGATCTCGATCGCCTTCTCGCTGCAGCGGCTGTGGGCCGAGCGAGCGGTGAAGGCCGCCGACGCGATCGCCGCCGGTCCGGCCCGGCCGTGGCTGGGCGCCCTGTGCGGCATGGTCGCCGGCTTCACCAGCCAGGTCGCCCACGCCGGCGGCCCGCCGTTCCAGATCTATGTGCTGCCGCGCCGCCTGCCGCGTGACGTGTTCATCGGCACCAGCGCGATCTTCTTCGCCACGGTCAACTGGATGAAGGTGCCGGCCTATGCGGCCCTGGGCCAGTTCACCCGCCAGACCCTGACCACCGCCGCCGTCCTGCTGCCCCTGGCCCTGGCCTCGACCTGGGCCGGGGTGTGGCTGGTGCGACGCGTGCCGGCCGAGGGCTTCTACAAGGTCATCTACGTCCTGCTGATCGCCGTCGGCGGCAAGCTGGCCTGGGACGGGGCGCGCGGCCTGCTGGGCTAGGGCGGCCCTCCGCGTCCTTCGCCGTGCTGGCCCTTCTCGCGCCACGATGACGCGGTTTATATGTCATCGATTGCGCGTACAGTGGGCGGGACATGACAGAGACCACCGGCAACCTTCCGACCCCGATCGTCCCGGCGACCGTGGCGGCCACGCACTACCCGACGCCCGGCGCCAAGTGCGCTGACCTGGTGGTTCACTTGGCGGGTCTGGCCTGCGCCCTGCTGGGCGGCGGCATCCTGCTGGGCCTGGCCTTCGGCCTGGGCTCGCTGAGCCAGGTGGCGGCCATCGCGGTCTATACCGTCGGCCTGATCACCATGCTGTCGCTGTCGACCGCCTACAACTTCTCCAAGGCCCGCTGGCGGCCGCTGCTGCGGCGCTTCGACCATGCCGGCATCTTCATCATGATCGCCGCCTCCTACACCCCGTTCACCACCCAGAACCTGTCGGGCTGGTGGGCGATCGGCATGACCTCGGCGGTCTGGACGGTGGCCGGGATCGGCGTGGCGGCCAAGCTGTTCCTGCCGGGCCTGGACAAGCGCTTCTGGGTCGGCCTGTACCTGGCGCTGGGCTGGCTGGTCCTGGTGGCCATCAAGCCGATGATCGACGGCATGGGCTGGGTGGCCCTGCTGCTGCTGGCGATCGGCGGGGTGATCTATTCGACGGGCACGGTGTTCTATCTGATGCAACGGCTGAAGTTCCGGCGGGCGATCTGGCACGGTCATGTGATCGGCGGCGCCAGCCTGCACTACGCCGCCGTCCTGGTCGGGGTGGTCCTGGCCTCGACCGGGCGTTCCTGAGCCCGCCTTGAACACGCCGCCGGACCCCAGGAAGAGCGTCCAGACCTTCTTTCGAGACCGTGCGACCCAGGCCCAGCGCGGCAAGCGGCTGACCGCCCCGCCGGTCGAGATCCCGGCCGAGGCGGTCGGTTTCCCCGGCGTGCGCCTCAGCGTCGACGAGGCCGACGCCGCCCTGCGCCAGGTCGCCGACCGCCTGGCCCCCACGCGCTCGCTGCTGGGCCGCGACGGCTTCAACATCCTGGCCCTGTCGGGCGGCGCAGCCGGCGGCGCCTTCGGGGCCGGGGCGCTGATCGGGCTGACCCGGGCCGGCAGCCGTCCGGACTTCGCCATCGTCACCGGGGTCAGCACCGGGGCGCTGATCGCCCCCCTGGCCTTCCTCGGCTCCGACTGGGACGACCGCCTGGCCGACGCCTATGTCGGCGGCCACGCCGCCGAGCTGCTCAGCCTCAGGCGGCTGGGACCGGCCCTGGGGCCCAGCCTGTTCCGCGGCGAGTCGCTCGACGGCCTGGTCGGCCCGTTCGTCGACGCGGCGATGATCGAGGCCGTCGCCCATGAGCACGCCAAGGGCCGGCGGCTGCTGATCGCCACCACCAACCTCGACAGCCAGAAGGCCACCATCTGGGACATGGGCGCGATCGCCACCCAGGGCGGCGAGGCGGCCGTGAAGCTGTTCCGCGACGTGCTGGTGGCCTCGGCCACCTTGCCGGGCCTGTTCCCGCCCAAGCTGTTCGACGTCGAGATCCCCGACGGCGAGGGCGGCATGGTCCGCCACCAGGAAATGCACGTCGACGGCGGCGTCTCGGCGCCGTTGTTCCTGATGCCCGACGCCCTGCTGCGCTGGCGCGACCTGGGCCAGCGCCTGCGGCGCGGGCGGGTCTATGTGATCGTCAACACCGTGCTGGACGCCTCGCCCCGCACCACCCCGACCGGCGTGACCTCGATCATGGGGCGCAGCTTCGAGACCATGCTGCGGTTCTCCTACCGCCAGGCGCTCAGCCTGGCGGCCGGGTTCTGCGCGCGCCACAACCTGCCGCTCTGCGTGGCCTCGATCCCGACCAGCTTCGACGGCTTCAGCATGATGAAGTTCGAGACCGCCAGCATGCGGCGCACCTTCGACGACGCCGTGGACCTGGCGATGGCCGGCCAGCTGTGGACCACCCCGATCGAGCCCGAGCCCCTGTGGCGCCACCTGTTCCGCCGCCAGAACGGCCCGAACGGCGGCCGGCGCGAGACCTCGGTCTCGCCGATCGAGCCGGGGCTGGATATTCCTTAAGCGCTCTTCTTCAGATAGCGGGCGCGCAGCTTGTCGACGTTCGGCGGGTCGGCGCGGAAGTCGGACGCCAGGCCCAGGCGGGCGTTGCACGACGGGCAGCGCACCGAGTCCTCGTCGGCCAGGTCGGCCGGCGGATCGAAGCGCGTGCCGCACGGCTTGCACTTGAAGTCGCCGACGGCCGGTGGCGGCGGGGGGGGCGGCTCGGGGATCACGCGCCGGGCCGGGCGCTGGATGCGCTCGAGCGGCGGCGGGCCTCCAGGCGCGGCGACGCCGCTCTTGAGGCTCAGGATCTTGCGGCGAGGGGGCTCGCTATCGCTCATGACGGTCGATGGCTCGGTGAAGGACGGCCGCTAGCTGCATGATCTAGCCCCGAAACTCAAGCCTTTCGGCTACCAGTGCGGCTTCAGGCTGAAGGTCATGGCCACCATCTCGTCCTTCTGGCTGGCCATGCCCATGATCTGGTCCTTGGCTTTGATCTTGCGGTGCACATAGCCGAACGAGGCCTGCATGGCGCCCTTGCGCCAGGCCAATCCGGCCTGGCCGTCGCCGATCAGCTTGCTGTTGTTGTCGGCGGTGAACCCGGCGCGGCTCCAGTCGCCGTCCTGGCTGCGCAGCATGTTGAGGCCCACGGCCTGGCCGCTGGCGGCGGCGAACACGTACCAGCGCCCGCGGTTGCCGAAAGCGCGTCCGTCGCCGACTCCCAGTGAGCTGACGACGCGATCTTCCATGCTCTTCTTGCCGAACCGCACCGTGGCCCCGGCCTCGGCCGTGCCGCCCGCGCCGCCGAAGCCGAGCCCGGCGTGCGGCGTGACGTCCAGGGCGTACTTGCCGCTGGTGAGCTGCAACGCGGCGGGCCAGCCACGGGTCACCGTGACGTCGACGTCGCGATCATCGAAACTGTTCTCGTCGGGCCGGACCATGGACAGCGGACGAGTTTGGCCGCCCCGCGCCACGCTGGCCACCGACACCCGCACGGAATCGACCGCGTGGGTGCCCTGGCCGACGACGAAGGCGTTGGAGCGCCAGGTGACGGGGTCGTGGCCCTGGTAATAGCGATCGGCGTCCAGCAGCTTGGCGTCGCCATAGGCGCCGGCCGGCGAGAGCGCGAAGCTGGGATCGGCGGTTCGTGTCGCCACGGTCCGCGGGGCCGCGGAAAAACCGATCGAAACCGGGCGGACGTCGCGGACACTGAGGTCGACGGTCTTGCCCTGGCTCATGTCGACGGTGAAGTTCGGTGTCGCGGTGGCCTTGCGCCGGGCCTCGGAAGACCTATTTGAAGTTTCGGCCGCCTTGACGGCCTTTGGCGACGTCGGTCGAGCGTACGCAGGGGCGCAGATCGTCGCGCCCAGACTCAAACTCGCGGCGAATATCGCCAAGCTACGCATACGGACCCCTCAGTCCCAATCCCCACAAGGAGCCTACCCGCAATCTGGGCGGCGTCCATGGGGCAAATCCCCTCATCATCAACAATTCATAAGGGGCCTGGTTCCGAACGCGAAACGGCGGCGCGATGTGCTCGCGCCGCCGTTCGGTCTTAGACGCTGGACGCCTGATTTACTGGCAGGCCAGGCATTCCTCGTAGTCGGTCTTGTCCGGCGCGTCGAAGCCGTTGGCGGGGCCCGCCAGGGCGACGTCGGAGCCGGCGTAGGACGCCCGCTGCACCGACTTGGAGCGCAGGTAGTAGAGCGACTTCACGCCGCGCTCCCAGGCCTGCCAGTGCAGCATGTGCAGGTCCCATTTGTCGACGTCGCCGGGCAGGAAGATGTTCACCGACTGGCTCTGGCAGATTTCCGGCGTGCGGTCGGCGGCCAGCTCGACCACCCAGCGCTGATCCAGCTCGAAGGCGGTCTTGTAGACGTCCTTGTCGTCCTGGCTGAGGAAGTCCAGGTGCTGGACCGAGCCCTCGTTCTCCAGGATCGAACCCCAGACGGCGTCGGTGTTCTGGCCCTTCTCGACGAGCAGCTGCTCCAGATAGGGGTTCTTCACCGCGAACGAGCCCGACAGGGTCTTGTGGGTGTAGATGTTGGCCGGGATCGGCTCGATGCCGGCCGAGGTGCCGCCGCAGATGATCGAGATCGAGGCGGTCGGGGCGATGGCCAGCTTGTGCGAGAAGCGCTCCATCGAGCCGCGCTCGGCGGCGTCCGGGCACGGACCCTTCTCTTCGCCCAGGGCGATGCTGGCCTTGTCGGCCTCGCGGCGCAGGTGCTTGAACATCCGCATGTTCCAGCTCTTGGCCAGGGCGCTCTCGAACGGCACGTTCTGGCTTTGCAGGAAGCTGTGGAAGCCCATCAGGCCCAGGCCCACCGAACGCTCGCGCATGGCGGCGTAGGCGGCCGCCTTGGCCGGCTCCGGGGCGCGGTCGATGAAGTCCTGCAGGACGTTGTCGAGGAAGCGCATGATGTCCTCGATGAACATCGGGTGGTCGCGCCACTCCATGAAGGTCTCGGCATTGACCGACGACAGGCAGCAGACCGCGGTGCGGTCGTTGCCCAGGTGGTCCAGGCCGGTGTGCAGCATGATCTCGCTGCACAGGTTCGACTGGCGCACCGACAGGCCCAGCTCCTGCTGGTGCTTGGGCATGGCGCGGTTCACGGTGTCGGAGAAGATCAGGTAGGGCTCGCCGGTCTGCAGGCGCAGCTCCAGCACCTTCTGCCACAGATTGCGGGCGTCGACCTCGCGGACCACTTCGCCGGTCTTGGGCGAGCGCAGGCCGAACTTCTGGCCGTCGCGCACGGCGTGCATGAAGGCGTCGGTGATCGAGATGCCGTGGTGCAGGTTCAGGGACTTGCGGTTGAAGTCGCCCGACGGCTTGCGGATCTCGAGGAACTCCTCGATCTCGGGGTGGTGGATGTCGAGATAGACCGCCGCCGAGCCGCGGCGCAGGCTGCCTTGGCTGATCGCCAGGGTCAGGCTGTCCATCACGCGGATGAAGGGGATGATGCCGCTGGTCTGGCCCTGGCCCTTGACCTTCTCGCCGATCGACCGGACGCCGCCCCAGTAGGTGCCGATGCCGCCGCCGTTGGCCGCCAGCCAGACGTTCTCGTTCCAGACGCCCAGGATGCCGTCCAGGCTGTCGGAGACCGAGTTGAGGAAGCAGCTGATCGGCAGGCCGCGCTCGGCGCCGCCGTTGCTGAGCACCGGGGTCGAGGGCATGAACCACAGCTGGCTCATATAGTCGTAGACGCGCTGGGCGTGGTCGGCGTCGTCGGCGAAGGCGGTCGACACGCGGGCGAACATGTCCTGGTAGGACTCGCCCGGCAGCAGGTATCGGTCTTCCAGGGTGGTCTTGCCGAAATCGGTCAGCAGGGCGTCGCGCGAGCGATCGACCTCGACCTTGCGCACCAGGGCCAGCTTCGGGCGCTCGGCCTTCATGCCGCTGGTGCGGGCCTCGGGGAGCGCAGTCTTCGCCGCTTCACTGCCGGTCATGATCAAAATCCATAATCAATCAGCGTGTTCCGGAGAAGGGAACGCCCCGTCCAGCCGCTACATCTTGTGGCCGAGGAGCCCCCTCAGCCCACATATGGGGCCACAGTGGCTAATGACTCGTCAACGGCGAGATGGCGCTTAACGCTGAGTTTTTTCTTAACAACCTGTGAACGAACCTCGTCGTCTGTCGAGATGCTGGGCAGGATCAAAGGGTTGCCTCGCCTCGGCGAACGGGGCCGCGACGGTCCGTCGCAGGCCACAAAGAAGTGATCCGCTGGCGGAGTGGAATCCGACGGAACGCTGGTCTCCCAAACACCTCCAACATGTAGGGCGTTTTCGAGCGAAGGGGATACCGGTTCGCGTGAGGGAAATGCGCCAAGACAAAAGGCCAGAGCGCCCGGCCCGATGCGATCGGGCCGGGCGCTCTGGGGACTCGGGGCCGTCAATTCCGGATTCGGCGCCAAAGAAAAGGGCCCGGCGTCGCCGCCGGGCCCTCAACTCAGGTCGTGATCGCGATCTTAGAAGTTGATCGAGATCGTGGAACGGCGGTTCAGCGGTTCCTTCACGCCATCGCCCGTGGCGACGGCGGGAGCGCTTTCGCCCTTCCAGTCGACGGCCAGGGTGTCAGCGGCGACGCCGGCGCCAACCAGCGCGTCGGCGACGGCCTTGGCGCGACGCTCCGACAGGCGGGCGTTGTACTTCGGCGAACCCGAGGTGTCGGTGTGACCGACGACCACCAGCTTCGTGGCGTGACCCGAAGTCGCGTAGTTCGCGGCTTCCGAAA
>NZ_AKKF01000128.1 GCF_000281955.1 Caulobacter sp. AP07
CCCCCCGGGCAGGTCACCGCCGATGGCGCCCTTGGCCAGGGTCGAGATCAGGGTCGCCTGGGGCGCGTTGAGCGGCGTGGCGCCGGCCACGGTGCTGAGGTTGGCCGCGCCGGCGAAGCCGTTCGAACGGTTCAGCAGCTCCAGCACGAAGGGGATGACGATGGCGCCGGCGACGACGCCGATCACCAGGGCCACCTGTTGCTTCCACGGCGTGGCGTCGACCAGCTGGCCGGTCTTCAGGTCCTGCAGGTTGTCGTTGGCGACAACGGCGACGGCCAGCACCACGGTGGTCACGTAGAGGGCGTAGGCCACCAGGGCCTTGGCGATGTCCGGGCCGATCATGCCGCGGCCGATCACCCCGACCATCAGCGAGGCGCCCAGCACGGTCAGGATGGCGATGCCCGACACCGGGCTGTTGGACGAGCCGATCAGCCCGGCCATGTAACCGCAGACGGCGGCGGCCAGCAGGCCGGCGATCACCACGTAGCCGATGCCGATGGCCACCAGCGGCGCGGCCAGGCTGACCAGCGGGCCGCCTTGCAGGAAGTGGGCGAGGAACCAGCCGGCCGGGGCCAGCAGCAGCAGCGACACCAGGCCGACGATGCCGATCGGGACGTCCTGTTCGGTGCGCGGGATGACCGCGCCGCCGACCTTGCGGGCCTTGCTGGCCGCGAACGCCGACTTCAGGCCCGACCAGATCGGCAGGGCCAGCTTGCCCAGGGTCCAGATCGCCGCCGCGCCGATGACGCCCGCGCCGATGAAGCGGACCTCGGTGCGCCAGATGGTGGTGGCGTGCTCGGCGATGCTGGCGCCGGGCATGGGGTGAAGGCTGGTCATGATCGGCACCAGCACGGCCCAGGCGATCGCCAGGCCGGCGAACATCGCCACGCCGACGGTGATGCCCATCAGGTGGCCCGCGCCCATCAGGGCCAGGGAGCTGGAGGCGCCCAGGCCGGTCGCGCCCGCGCCGGCCTTGAAGTAGCCGGCCACCTCGGCGGCGAACACCTTGGCGGCGGCCAGGGCGGCGAACAGCGCCGAGGCGACGGTGCCCGCCACGACCGCGACCAGGCCGGCCTGGCCCTCGGCGGCGCCGGCCCGCGAGCCGGTGCCGACCTTCAGCACCTCGGCGGCGGCGACGCCTTCCGGATAGGGCAGGCTGGAATTGGTCACCAGGGCCCGGCGCAGGGGGATGGTGTACATCACGCCCAGGATGCCGCCGACCACGCAGGCCCCGAAGGTGGCCAGGAACGGTACGTGGGTCCACCAGCCGATCATCAGCAGGCCAGGCAGCACGAAGATCACCGACGACAACGTCCCCGCCGCCGAGGCGATGGTCTGGACGATGTTGTTTTCCTGGATCGTCGCGGTCTGGAAGGCCCGCAGCAGCGCCATCGAGATCACTGCGGCGGGGATCGAGGTCGCGAAGGTCAGGCCCACCTTCAGGCCCAGATAGACCTGGGCGGCGGTGAACACGAGGGTGATGGCGATCCCGAGCAGGACCCCTCGGGTGGTGAACTCCGAACGAGGAGTCGCGGTGGCGTCGGACGACATGCAGGGTCCTAAAACAGTTAAGGCGGCCGGACCTTGCACGTCCGACCGCCCCAAACTCAAGCCTTGTTCCGCATTTTCGCGTTTTGCGGGTCGGCGTTACCCTTGAAATCGCCTTTCGGGAAACGGATCAGAGCACGATAGCCGAAAGTGGATGCCGGTTTCGGCGGCCATCGTGCTCCAAGCCTCAGAGCACGCCCAGCATCTCCGCGACCAGCGGATGGCGGACGATGTCGCGGTCGGCCAGACGGACCACCGCGATGTTGTCGATCGCCTCGAACTTCTCCGCCACGTCGCCCAGGCCGGAGATGCCGGGCAGCAGGTCGGACTGGTTCGGGTCGCCGGTGACCACCATGGTCGAGTTCCAGCCCAGCCGGGTCAGCAGCATCTTCAGCTGCATGTAGGTGCAGTTCTGGGCCTCGTCGATGACCACGAAGGCGTTGTTCAGCGTGCGGCCGCGCATGAAGCCGACCGGCGCGATCTCGATCGCCCCCTCGGCCATCAGGGCGCGCATCCGCTTGACCGACAACCGGTCGCTCATGGCGTCGTAGAGCGGCCGCAGATAGGGGGCCAGCTTCTCCTCCATGTCGCCCGGCAGGTAGCCCAGCGACTCGCCGGCCTCGACGGCGGGACGCGACAGGACGATGCGGCCGACCTTGCCGGCCTCCAGGGCCTCCACGGCCTTGGCGATGGCGATGTAGGTCTTGCCGGTGCCAGCCGGCCCCAGGGCCATGATCAGGTTCTTGTCGTCGATCGCCTCCATGAGGCTCGCCTGGCCTGGCGATTTGGGTTTGATGGTTTTGAGATAGCTCTGGTCGCGTTCCTCATGCCCTGGGCCGCTCAACGGCGACCAGGCGCTGCGATGCTCCACGGGCAGGCGGCGCACCTTGGCGTCGTCGTAATAGCCTGCGTCGTTCGCGCCTTCGCGCACGGTCCGCTTGAGAGCTCGCTTGGTCATGAAAGCCTCCATTCAGGCATGAAAAAAGGACGAAGCCGAATGGCGTCGTCCTTGGAGCAGGTGGGAGGAGATGAGACGGAGGCGCGTGAACGGCCCGGCGGTTCGGAGATGGCTCCGGAGGGGGGAGCCCCTCTGAGCGAAACAAGACGCCGAAACCCCAAAGCCGACACCCATGGTCTCCGTCATCGGGAGGCCGCGACCGGAGATCGGGCGCGGCGGGACACGAGGAGAGAATCAATCCCGATAAGAGAGTGTTCCCCCTCGAATCGCACAAATACAATGGGTGCGACATGGTTTATGAGCCGTTAAGGGCTTGCCTGCTTTTAGAACACGGGGTGTACGGATGACTGTCTATTCCTTGGGCGCCACAGGTCCCTCGCTCCCTCCGGAAGGCGAATATTGGATCGCGCCCAATGCCGCCGTGATGGGCAATGTCATCATGCGCAGGAATTCGAGCATCTGGTGGGGCGCAATAGTTCGCGGCGATAACGATCCGATCGATATCGGCGAGAACAGCAATGTTCAGGACGGCTCAGTACTGCATACCGACGTCGGCAGTCCGCTGACCATCGGGACCAATGTGACGATCGGCCACATGGTGATGCTGCACGGCTGCACGATCGGCGACGGCTCGCTGATCGGCATTGGCGCGATCGTGCTCAATGGGGCGAAGATCGGGAAGAACTGCCTGATCGGGGCCGGGGCGCTGATCACCGAGGGCAAGGAGATCCCGGACAACTCCATGGTCATGGGCGCGCCGGGCAAGGTGGTGCGCGAGATCGGCGAGCAGCACGCGATCGTGCTGCAGGCCTCGGCGCTGCACTATGTGGAGAACTGGAAGCGGTATCGGACGGAGCTCGAGCGGGTGGATTAGGGCGTACTTGCCCCCACCTGACCGCTTCGCGGTCTGTCCGCCCCCATAGGGGGCGGAGCCGAAACTCTTCCCCCCATGGGGGAGGAGCGCCGAAGGCGCGGAGGGGGCAAGTGCGCCGCCCCCTCCGCCCCTCTAGAACGGCAGGATGTTCCGCTGCCGGCTGTAGGCCAGGTAGCCGGCGTTGGCGCCCAGGCGCAGGCCGACGCCGGCCCGGATCGGCGCCAGGGTGATGGTGTCGGCGCGCTGGTAGTTCACGCCCAGGCCGCCGACCAGATAGGCCGTACCCTCGACGCCCGGGAAGCGGCGGAAGATGGCGTCGGGATATTGCAGGTTATAGCACAGGGTGAAGACCCGGCTGGCGTTGCCGCCCCAGTCCCAGCCCACCGACGGCCCCTGCCAGAACACTTCCAGGGTCGGCCGGCCCTTCATGTAGAGCAGGCCCCGGCCGTAGCGCAGGCCCGCGACGAAGGCGCCCGAGCCCTCCTCGCCGGCGATGTAGCCGGTGGGCTGGCCGTTGTCGCGGAACACCCGCTCGACCGCCGCCCCGACCGTCTCGGCCGCCACGCCCAGGAAGTCGGAACCGCTGCGGATGATCTCGTCGGCCGAATAGGTCGCCGCCGCGCCGGTGTCGTAGGCTGGCGCGGCGCCCGTGCCCGGGTCGCCCGGGGGGCGGGTCTGGGCGGTGCTGGCGCAGCCGCCGAGGCCAGCGGTGGCGATGCCCGAAAGGATCAGCTTGCGGCGGTCCATAGGTAACTCTCGTAATTTCCGACAGGCGTCACAGTCGCAAGTCTTTGAGTCGGGTTTGCGGCCTGTAGCTTAATGCGCGGTTAACCATGACCCCGCCCGGGGAGGTTCGCCCTCGCGAAACGTCGCAAATATGCTAGACGCAGCGCCATGAGCTCGACGCCCCTGCACCTGATCCGCAACTTCTCCATCGTGGCCCACATCGACCACGGCAAGTCCACCCTGTCCGACCGCCTGATCCAGGAGACCGGCGGCCTCACCGCGCGTGAGATGACCGCCCAGGTCCTGGACAACATGGACATCGAGAAGGAACGCGGGATCACCATCAAGGCCCAGACCGTGCGTCTGGACTACAAGGCCGACGACGGCCAGACCTACATCCTCAACCTGATGGACACCCCCGGCCACGTCGACTTCGCCTACGAGGTCAGCCGCAGCCTGGCCGCCTGCGAGGGCTCGATCCTGGTCGTCGACGCCTCGCAGGGTGTCGAGGCCCAGACCCTGGCCAACGTCTATTCGGCCATCGACAACAACCACGAGATCGTCCCGGTCCTCAACAAGATCGACCTGCCGGCCGCCGAGCCCGAGCGGGTGCGCGCCCAGATCGAGGACCTGATCGGCCTGGACGCCAGCGACGCGGTGCTGGCCAGCGCCAAGTCGGGCGTCGGCATCCACGAGGTGCTGGAAGCCATCGTCACCCGCCTGCCCGCCCCCAAGGGCGACGAGAACGCCCCGCTCAAGGCGTTGCTGGTCGACGCCTGGTACGACGCCTATCTTGGCGTCGTCGTTCTGGTCCGCGTCTTCGACGGCCGTCTGAAGGCCGGCCAGAAGATCAAGATGATGCAGCACGGCTCGACCCACCTGGTCGACCGGGTCGGGGTCTTCAAGCCCAAGAATACCCCCGTCGAAAGCCTCGGCCCCGGCGAGATCGGCTTCTTCACCGCCCAGATCAAGGAAGTGGCCGACGCCGCCGTCGGCGACACCCTGACCGACGAGAAGAAGCCCACCGAAAAGGCCCTGCCGGGCTTCAAGGACGTCCAGCCGGTCGTGTTCTGCGGCCTGTTCCCGGTCGACGCCGCCGACTTCGAGGACCTGCGCGCCGCGGTCGGCAAGCTGCGCCTCAACGACGGCAGCTTCACCTACGAGATGGAGAGCAGCGCCGCCCTCGGCTTCGGCTTCCGCTGCGGGTTCCTGGGGTTGCTGCACCTGGAGATCATCCAGGAGCGCCTGAGCCGCGAGTTCGACCTGGACCTGATCGCGACCGCCCCCTCGGTGGTCTACAAGATCCACATGCGCGACGGCTCGGAGATCGAGCTGCACAACCCGGCCGACCTGCCCGACCCGATGCACATCGAGAGCATCAGCGAGCCGTGGATCAAGGCCACGATCTTCACCCCCGACGAGTATCTGGGCGGGGTGATCAAGCTCTGCCAGGACCGTCGCGGCGCTCAGCGCGAGCTCTCCTATGTCGGCAACCGCGCCATGGTGGTCTACGACCTGCCGCTGAACGAGGTGGTGTTCGACTTCTACGACCGCCTGAAGTCGATCTCCAAGGGCTATGCCAGCTTCGACTACCAGGTCGAGGACTACCGTCCCGGCGACCTGGTGAAGATGTCGATCCTGGTCAACGCCGAGCCGGTCGACGCCCTGTCGATGCTGGTCCACCGCGACCGCGCCGAAAGCCGCGGCCGGGGCATGTGCGAGAAGATGAAGGAGCTCATCCCGCAGCACATGTTCGTCATCCCCATCCAGGCGGCGATCGGCGGCAAGATCATCGCCCGCGAAACCGTCCGCGCCCTGCGCAAGGACGTCACCGCCAAGTGCTACGGCGGCGACGCCTCGCGCAAGCGCAAGCTGCTGGACAAGCAGAAGGCCGGCAAGAAGCGCATGCGCCAGTTCGGCAAGGTCGAGATCCCGCAGGAAGCCTTCATCGCGGCGCTGAAGATGGACGGGGATTGATCAGGCGCCATGTTGCGCATCGCCAATCTGCAACTGCCGCTGGGCCATCCCCCTGAAGACTTTGCCCCGGCCATCTGCGCACGCCTGGGCATCCCCGCCGACGACCTGATCGACCACGCCGTCGCCCGCCGCGCCCATGACGCGCGCAAGAAGGCGGCGATCCTGATGGTCTATACCGTCGACGTCGCCCTGCGCGACGAGGCCGCCGTGCTGGCGCGGTTCGAAGGCGACAGCCAGGTGCGGCGCACGCCCGACACCGACTATCGGCTGGTCGCTCAGGCGCCGAAGGACTTCGCCGGCCCCCGCCCCGTCGTCGTCGGCGCCGGGCCCTGCGGCCTGTTCGCCGGGCTGATCCTGGCCCAGATGGGCTTCAAGCCGATCATCCTGGACCGGGGCAAGGTGGTGCGCGAGCGGACCAAGGACACCTGGGGCCTGTGGCGGCGGGGCGAGCTGAACCCGGAGTCCAACGTCCAGTTCGGCGAGGGCGGCGCGGGCACCTTCTCGGACGGCAAGCTCTACAGCCAGGTCAAGGACCCCCGCCACCTGGGCCGCAAGGTGCTGGAAGAGTTCGTCAAGGCCGGCGCCCCCGAGGAGATCCTGACCGAGGCCCACCCGCACATCGGCACCTTCCGCCTGGTGACGATGGTGGAGAGTATGCGCGAGACCATCGAGGCCCTGGGCGGCGAATACCGCTGGCGGCAGCGGGTCGACGGGATCGACCTGGAGACGGTCGCCGACGGATCGCGCAGGATCAAGGGCCTGCACCTCTCGACCGGCGGTTATCTGGCGGCCGAACACGTGGTGTTGGCCGTCGGCCACAGCGCCCGCGACACCTTCCAGATGCTGCACGACCAGGGCGTCCACATCGAGGCCAAGCCGTTCTCGATCGGGGTGCGGATCGAGCATCCGCAGTCGTGGATGGACAAGGCGCGGTTCGGGGCCTGCGCGGGCCATCCGGACCTGGGCGCGGCCGACTACAGCCTGGCCCACCACTGCGCCAACGGCCGCACGGTCTACAGCTTCTGCATGTGTCCGGGCGGCACCGTGGTGGCGGCGACCTCCGAGCCCGAGCGCGTCGTGACCAACGGCATGAGCCAGTATTCGCGCAACGAACGGAACGCCAATTCCGGCTTCGTGGTCGGCATCGACCCAGAGCGCGACTATCCGGGCCATCCGCTGGCCGGCATCGAATTCCAGCGCAAGTGGGAGTCCCTGGCCTACGTCGCCGGCGGCTCGACCTACGCCGCCCCGGCCCAGAAGGTCGGCGACTTCATGGCCGGCAAGCCGTCCGAAGCGTTGGGCGTGGTGGAGCCGTCCTACAGGCCGGGCGTCAAGATGACCGACCTGGCCCAATGCCTGCCGCCCTTCGTGATCGAGGCCATGCGCGAGGCCCTGCCGGCCTTCGGTCGCCAGATCGCCGGATACGACCATCCCGACGTGTTGCTGACGGGTGTGGAGACCCGCACCTCCTCGCCGATCCGCATCACCCGCGGCAAGGATTTCCAGAGCCTCAACACCGCCGGCCTGTTCCCGGCCGGCGAAGGCGCGGGCTATGCCGGCGGCATCCTCTCGGCGGCGATCGACGGCATCAAGGTCGCCGAGGCGGTGGCGGCGGCCTATGTTGGAGACACGGCGGCCACCTGAAACGGAGACGTCCATGCTCAAGATCCTCGGCCGCACCTCCTCCCTCAACGTCCGCAAGGTGCTGTGGACCTGCGACGAACTGGGCCTGGCCTATGAGCGCGAGGACTGGGGCGCGGGCTTCGCCTCGACCCGCAGCCCCGAGTTCCTGGCCCTCAACCCCAACGGCCTGGTGCCCGTGCTGATCGACGAGCAGGGCGCGCTCTACGAGTCCAACACCATCTGCCGCTACCTCGCCGCCCGCTACGGCCACGGCCGCCTCCTGCCCGTCGAGCCCCGCCCCCGCGCCGGGGTCGAGCAGTGGATGGACTGGCAGGCCACCGACCTCAACCCGACCTGGGGCTACGCCTTCCTGGCCCTGGGCCGCCCGACCGCCGGCTATGACGACCCCGACAAGATCGCCGCCAGCGTCAGGGCCTGGAACGCCGCCATGGCCATCCTCGACGCCCAGTTGCAGGCCACCGGCGCCCACGCCGCCGGCCACGACTTCAGCCTGGCCGACGTGGTGCTGGGCGTCTCGGTCCACCGCTGGCTGAAGACGCCGATGGCGCGGGCCGACCTGCCGGCGGTCGAGGCCTATTACGCCCGACTGAAGCAACGGCCGGCGTTCGGGCCGTGGGCGCGGGATGACGTGCCGTAGACGCGACTACGCGTCTTCCTGTGGTCCCCGCACCCGGAACACTCGCGCCTCCCGGGCCACGTCGTAGAGGCGGTAGACCACGAAGGCCTCCGGCTGGGCGTGGCGGAGGGCTTCCTCGGCCGGGGTCAGGCGGAAGGGCGTGGCCGCGCCGCCGGTGGTGGTCTTGACGGCGATGCGGCGCGCGGCGCCGGTGCGGCTGAAGCTGAGGAGGTCGCAGCCCTCGTCGGCCGGCGGCAGGGCCAGGCGGACTTCGGCGGCGAGGTCGGGGCGACCGCGCTCGGCCAGGCGGGTCTGCTCGTAGGCCAGGGCGGCGGCGACGCCGATCCGGGTCAGCATCCGGGCCTCGAGGTCGCGTTCGGCGGGGTCGAACCTGGCGATCAGCCGCTGGGCGCGGTCGCCGGGGGCTGTGGGGGCGGCGCGGGGCGGCGCGCCTTCGGCCAGGACGGGCGCGGCGGCGCGGCCCAGCAGGGCGGGCGGCTGGGCCAGGTCCTTGAGCACGGCCGGGCGCGACGACAGGTGGCGGTCGACGGCCTCGACCAGGCTGTCGCCGAAGTCACGGCGCGGCGGATGGTCCTTGAGGGTGGGCAGGCCGATCAGCGACAGGATCGCCGAGATCTCGCCCTGCAGGAAGGTGATCGCCCCGCCCGAACGGTTGGTGACGAAACGCAGGGCCCGCTGGTGGGTGTCCGGATCGTAGACACGGCCGGTCATCGCCTTGTCGAGCATGACGAAATAGTCGCCGACCACCAGGTCCTGCTCGGCCTCGTTCCAGGTTCGTCCGTTGATCGCCAAATCGCCCACGCGGCGACGATGCCCCAGGCGGAGAGTCGGCGCCAGATGGTCCGGCGCCGGATAGGTCGCCAGAGACGTCGCGCGAGGGAGGCGCGTCGCCGCCGACCGTGCTAGAAGGCGCGGATGACCGACCAGCCTGAAAATCCTCCCGAAGTTCCGGGCGAGACCCCGATCCAGCGCGCCCTGCGCCTGAAGAAGGCCGCCCTGGCCGCCAAGCCGAAGCCGCCGCGTGGCGGCAAGTTCCAGCGCGAACAGGCCGCGGCCGCCGCGTCGAACAGCAAGAACAAGCCCTGGATGACGCGGTAGCGGCCCCGACGGCGGCCTTGAGAACGCCGCGCTTTGGCGGCACGGTGACGCTCATGCGCGCCCCCCTCTTCGCCCTGCCCCTCCTCGCCCTGACCCTGGTCGCCGGCCCCGGCCTGGCCCAGACGGCCAAGCCCCGCGAGGAGCCGACGCCGGTCTCGCCGGTCACCGTCATGCCGCCGACCCAGAAGCCCAAGGTGACGGCCACCTGGCCCGCCGCCGGCGAGGCGGTCGCCCCCGGGGTGCTGGTGCTCAAGGTGGTGTTCGACCAACAGATGGCGCCGCGCGACTTTTCCTACGGCCCCGGGGCCGGCGGCGAGACGCCGGAGTGCCTGAAGACCCCGCGCCTGCTGAACGACGCCAGGACCTTCGTGCTGCTGTGCCGGACCCTGCCGGGCAAGACCTATGCGGTGTCGCTGAACAAGGCCCCGAGCGCCGGGGCGGCGGCGGGCGGCTTCGCCAACCTGGCCGAGAACCGCGCCGAGCCGAGCGAGCTGTCGTTCACCACCCTGGCCAGCGACCCGGTCACCAAGCTGCGCGACGCCATCAAGGCCGCGGGGCTGGGCGACATCGACATGCCGGTCGAGGAAGCGCCCCGCCTGGCGGCCGCCAAGCCCTGATCGCCGAGCGGCCTTCCCCAAGGTCCGGCTATCGCCGGAGCCGATCCGCGCCCATCATCGTCGCAAAACAGCGGTACGGGGGCGAAACGTCATGCGATGGATCTTGCGAGGCCTGCTGGCCGTCGCCTGTTTGGCGGTCGTCGCCGTCCTGGGCCTGGTCGGGCTGGACCTCGTCACCCAGCCCCCGAAACCCGACCTCAAGGCGCTGATCGCCCGGGCCGACGCCTATGACGTGCGCATCCGCCGCGACGAATGGGGCGTGCCGCACATTCTGGGCGTCCGCGACGCCGACGCCGCCTTCGGCCTGGCCTACGCCCAGGCCGAGGACGACTTCGCCACCATCCAGAGCGTGGTGCTGGCCACCCGCGGGACCCTGGCCCGCACGGCGGGACCCAAGGCGGCGGTCACCGACTACCTGGTCGGGCTGCTGGACGTCTGGCCGACGGTCGAGGCGGGCTATCCCAAGCTGCCGGCCGACCTGCGGGCCTTGCTCGAGGCCTATGCCGACGGGGTCAACCTCTACGCCGCCCAGCACCCCAAGGCGGTGACGCCGGGCCTGCTGCCGCTGACCGGCAAGGACGTCCTGGCCGGTTTCGTGTTCAAGCAGCCGTTCTTCTACGGCCTGGACGGCGAACTGAAGCGGCTCAACGTGCCGGAGGAGGCCCAGAAGGAGCCGCCCAAGGGCTCCAACGGCCTGGCCATCGCCCCGTCGCGCAACGCCGACGGCGTCACCCGCCTGCTGGTCAATTCGCACCAGCCCTATACCGGCCCGGTCGCCTGGTACGAGGCCGTGGTCGAGAGCGGCGAGGGCTGGCACGTGGCCGGCGGCTTCTTCCCCGGCGCGCCGTTCATGCTGCATGGCCACAACGCCGACCTCGGCTGGGCCAACACCGTCTCCAAGCCCGACCTGTTCGACGCCTATCGCCTGGTCATCAACCCGAAAAACAAGAACCAGTACCGGCTGGACGGCGCCTGGCGCGACTTCCAGCGACACGACGTCAGGATGCGGGTCAGGCTCTGGGGCCCGATCGTCATCCCGGTGACCAAGCCCGCCCTGCGCAGCGTCCACGGCCCGGTGCTGGAGACCCCGCACGGCCTCTACGCCATCCGCTACGCCGGCATGGGCGAATATCGCCAGCCGCTGCAGTACTGGCGGCTGAACAGGGCCCGGACCCTGGCCGAGTGGCGGGCGGGCGTCGCCGTCCACGCCTTGCCCAGCCTGAACTACATCTATGCCGACGGGGCCGGGAACATCGGCTTCGTCCACAACGGCCAGTACCCCAACCGGCGCGAGGGCGTCGACTGGAGCGGCGTGCTGCCGGGCGACCGCTCCGACCTGATCTGGCAGGGCTACCGGCCCGCCTCGACCATCCCGCAGCTGTGGAACCCAAGGTCCGGCTATGTCTACAACTCCAACAACAGCCCGTTCCTGGCCAGCGATCCGGCCGACAACCTCAAGCCCGCCGACTTCCCGGCCAGCCAGGGCCTGCAGACCAACGTCACCAACCGCGCCCTGCGCGTTCAGGAACTGGTCGGCGCCGACCACGCGGTCACCGACCAGGCGTTCCGTCGCTACAAGTTCGACATCACCTACAGCGAGCGCTCGGCCGAGGTGGCCATGGTCCGGCAGGTGACGGCGGTCGACCCGGGCGGCGACGCCGACCTCAAGGCCGCCCAGGCCATCCTGCGCGGCTGGGACCGGCGCACCGACGTCCACAACCGCGCCGCGGCTTTGGCCTCGCTGATGCTCCAGCCGATCCTGGTGGCCCAGAACAACGGCGACCCGGTCCCCGCGCCGCTCGACACCCTGAAGGCGGCGATCATCACGCTGAAGAAGGGCTTCGGCCGGCTGGACCCGGAATGGGGCCAGGTCAACCGCATCCGGCGCGGCAAGGTCGACCTGCCGATCGACGGCGCGGCCGACACCTACCGCTCGGTCTGGGGCGTCCCCCAGAAGGACGGGACCCTGACCGCCGACGCCGGCGACACCTTCATCATGTTCGTCGACTGGGACAAACATGGCGTGGTGCGCTCCGACAGTATCCACCAGTTCGGCTCGGCCACCCTGGACCCGGCCTCGCCGCACTATGCCGACCAGACCCAGCTGTTCGCGACCATGCGCACCAAGCCGGTGCTGTTCACCGAGGCGCAACTTCGGGGGCATGTGCGCGAGGACTACCGGCCGGGAAAGCGGTGACCATGAAACGGCCGGAATCTGACGGGAAACCCCAAGCGTCGTCGCTTGAAAGGCCAAGCTCGACAAGGTTAAGGTCCGCCGCCGTTTCTCCAGCTATGAGCTCCCCATGCGCAAGATCCTGATCCTCGCCACCGTGACCGCCGCCCTGATGGTCTCGGCCTGCAACACCATCGCTGGCGTGGGCCAGGACGTGTCGGCCGCCGGCCGCGCCGTCAGCAACACCGCCAAGGACGCCAAATAGTCGCAGGACCAAGGGTTGCGGACTCCGGCCTATCGGAGTCCGCGAACCTCGGCACAGTTAAGCTAGGTCCGCCCGCGGCGCCGCTGGCCGGCCAATTCTTCAACCTTGACCGCCAGTTACCCACAAATCGGCGAAACATCTGTGGTTAATTTCAACGGAATTCACCCGCTATAGTCGCTCGCCTTGCGGATGAATGCTTAGATATCAACGCTTTCATCTCTACGAAATCTGATTCAAGCCGGCGCATGCGACCGTGCGTCCTCTTTCGCCGGGCCCTCCAGGGGAGCATATGCACGCCAATGAACGAGCAGCCCTCCCCTCAAGCCCAGACCGATCGCGCCAAGACCGGCGCCGTCCTGACCGGCATGAAGCGCGGCGTCCGTCACCGCTGCCCCAACTGCGGCGAGGGCCGGCTGTACACGCGCTACCTGAAGGTCGACCTGGATTGCGAGGTCTGCGGCCATGACCTGGCGCGCTATCCGGCCGACGACGGCCCGGCCTATTTCACCATCCTGATCGTCGGCCACCTGTTCGTGGCCCCGCTGCTGCTGTTCCCGTTCATCTGGAAGATGTCGCCGACCCTGGTGGTGCCGCTGACCGTCCTGCCGCTGGCCGGCCTGACCCTGGTGTTGCTGCCCCGCGTCAAGGGCGCGGTGATCGGCGCCCTGTGGGCCATGGGCCTGCGCAAGGCCGAGGATTGCCCGAGCGGCTAGGGCGGGGACCCGCAAGTTCGCGGTCGAGAAACTTAGGCCGGCGGCCCGCTGGGCGTGGCCTGGGATTTCCGTGCGCGCAGAAAAGCCAGGTTCTTGCGGATGTACTTGAGGCCGCCCCTCACCATCACCAGGCTGAAAAAGACCAGCATCAAGCCATTCGAGATTCCCCCGAGCGAACTCAACGCCTTGCCGCCCGGGTCCGCCATCACGCCGGCCAAGTCCTCCAGATGCAGGAGGGCCTGCCACAACAGGAAGCCTGGAAAGGCGCAGCCGAGCAGGGCTATCATCGCGCCATTGAGCAGGCCCGCGCTGATATCCTCTATGCTGACAGGGCTCTCGCCGGCTTCGATCATGATGCGATCCTAACCACGCGCTTGCCCACGCGCCAAGGCGTCGAGGCGCTGGCCGACCAGCGTCCCACCACGTTGCCTCCCCGCCCCGACGTGATAGCGTTCGGCAAAACAACGCACGGGAGGATGGCGCTTGGCCAAGGTCGGTTATTTCACGGTGGGGTCCAACAGGCTCGAAGAGGCCAAGGCCTTCTACGACGCGCTGCTCGGCTCGATCGGCATGGCGTCGGTGCACGAGCACGCCTCGGGCGGCCGGCTCTATCGCGGCAAGGGCACGGGACTGTTCGGCGTGCTGGGGCCGTATGACGGCAATCCGGCCTGCATCGGCAACGGATCGATGGGCGGCTTCGCCTTCGACACCGTCGAGGAGGTCGCGGCCTTCCACGCCAAGGCCCTGGAACTGGGCGCAACGTGCGAGGGCGCTCCAGGCGAGCGGATGCCCGGCGTCTATTTCGCCTATTTCCGCGACCTCGATGGCAACAAGCTCTGCGGCTACAGGTTCGGCTGACGGGCCTGGGGACACGCGCCTGCGCGTGTCCCCAACCGCGTCGCGCGTCCCCGCCCCCATTCCTTGGCGATCGATGTTCGCCTAAGGTCGCGGCAAGATCAGAGTCGCGGGGGCAACATGACCGACACCACCATGCCGGCGGCTACCGCCGCGTCTCCCTCGGCCCCCATGAGCGCCTGGCGGCGCACCCGGGCCATCCTCGGCGGCTCGGCCGGCAACCTGGTCGAATGGTACGACTGGTTCGCCTACGCCGCCTTCTCGATCTATTTCGCCAAGATCTTCTTCCCCAAGGGCGACCAGACCGCCCAGCTGATGCAGACGGCCGCGATCTTCGCCGTCGGCTTCGGGGCCCGCCCGGTCGGCGCCTGGCTGATGGGGCTCTATGCCGACCGCAAGGGCCGCAAGGCCGGCCTGACCCTGGCGGTCGGGCTGATGTGCGCCGGCTCGCTGGTCATCGCCCTGTGCCCCGGCCACGCCGCGATCGGCGACGCCGCCCCGGTGATCCTGCTGCTGGCCCGCCTGCTGCAGGGCCTGTCGGTGGGCGGCGAGTATGGGGCCAGCGCCACCTATATGAGCGAGATGGCCGGCAAGCAGCGCCGCGGCTTCTGGTCCAGCTTCCAGTACGTGACGCTGATCATGGGCCAGCTGGTGGCGGCCCTGGTGCTGGTGATCCTGCAGAACACCCTCGACAAGCAGCAACTGGCCGACTGGGGCTGGCGCATCCCGTTCTTCGTCGGCGCGGCCCTGGCCGTGGTGGTGTTCTGGATCCGCACCGGCATCGAGGAAAGCGTCTCGCACCAGAACGTCACCCGGCACGACCCCATCAGCACCCGGCAGGTGGCCAGCGTCGGCGGGTTGCTGCTGGCGACCGTGGCGGCGATGATCGTCGGCTTCACCGCCTGGAGCTTCGCCGGCGCGGCCCAGGGCGCGTCCGTGGTGCTGCTGCTGCTGACCTATGTGGCCCTGGCCGCGCCGCTGGTCTCGCGCCATCCCAAACAGACCCTGGCGATCATCGGCCTGACCGCCGCCGGCTCCTTGGCCTTCTACGCCTACACCACCTACATGCTGAAGTTCCTGACCAACACCGCCGGCTTCTCCAAGGCCACGGCGGGGGCGATCAACCTGGCCACCCTGGCCGGCTTCATGCTGGTCCAGCCGCTGTTCGGCTGGCTGTCTGACAAGCTGGGGCGCAAGACCATGCTGGTCTTCGCCTTCGGGGTGGGGGCCCTGATCGCCTGGCCGGTGTTCACCCTGACCGCCAAGGCCGCCAGCCCGCAGATCGCCTTCGGCCTGATCTTCGCCGCCCTGGTCGTGCAGTCGGGCTACACCTCGATCAGCGCCGTGGTGAAGGCCGAGCTGTTCCCCACCCATGTGCGCGCCCTGGGCGTCGCCCTGCCCTACGCCATCGGCAACGCCGCGTTCGGCGGCACCGCGGAATATGTCGCGCTGTGGTTCAAGCGCGAGGGGATGGAAAGCGGCTTCTACCTCTATGTATCGGCGATCATGGCCGTCGGCCTGGTCGTGGCCCTGCTGCTGCGCGACACCGGCAAGCACAGCCTGATCCTCGAGGACTGATACCGGTCGCACGCCCCTTTCATCGACTCTCGTTCCAGACTTAAGCTCACCCCATGCACGCCCTGTCCCTGCCCTTGCCGATCCTCGACATCGTCGTCCTGGCGTTCTTCATCTTCTGCTGGCTGTTCTACGAGCCGCTGCTGAAGCGGCTGGGCCATGCGCGCAACGTCATCAACACCGACATGACGGTGATCCGCCGGCGCTGGATGGCCGAGATGGCGGTGCGCGAGATCGCCCTGCTGGACGGCCAGCTGCTGGGCCACGCCATCAACTCCGCCTCGTTCTTCGCCTCGTCCAACCTGATCCTGATCGCCGCCGCGGCCGGGGTGCTGTTCGGCGGCGACAGCGCCTGGAAGAGCATCGAGAACATCGCCGGCCTGGCGCCGGCCTCGTCGCAGCTGTTCCAGATCAAGCTGGGCCTGGTGCTGATCGCCCTGGCCCGGGGCCTGCTCGACTTCATCTGGGCGATCCGCCAGATGAACTATTGCCTGGCCGCCATCGGGGCGACGCCGATGTGGGCGCCGCGCGCGGTGCTGGAAGACTATGCCGAGGCCGCCGGCGGCATCCTCAACCCGGCCCTCTCGGCCTTCAACGCCGGGGTGCGGGGCTACTACTTCGCCCTGGCGGCGGCGGCCTGGGTGCTGGGCCCGATCCCCTTCGCGGTCGCCACGGGCGGCGCCATGGCCCTGCTGCTCTGGCGCCAGCGCCGCAGCGCCGCCTCGGCCGCCGTGCGCAAGATCCGCGAGATCCTCGAGCGCCAGCCGGTGACGACGGGACCGCACATGCCCAAGCACGACGAGGTGGCCTAACAACCCCTGTCGGATCGGCGCGCCGCGCGCTTGTCCGGGATGCCTGCCGAGTGCGAGCTACAGCCCCAGCTCCGCCCGCGCCTTGCGGGTCAGCTTGGCGGCGATCAGGCCGTGGGCGGTGTGCAGCCAGTCGGTGACCTCGGCGTCGTCCTGGGCGGCCAGGTCGTCGAAGTACAGCCACTTGGCGCGGGCCAGATAGGGGGCGGGCACGGCCTGGCCGGTCTCGCTCAGCACCTCGAACGCCACGTCCGAGGCCTTCAGCGAGAAGCCGTTGCGCCCGACCGCCCCGCCCATCACGGCGAACATCTTGCCGCCCACCTTGTAGACGTGGTCGTCGCCCCACTGGATGGTCATGGTCGCGCCCGGCAGGGCCAGGCACGCGGCGTCGAAGGCTTCGGGGGTCATGCGGTTTCCTGCGGGATGAGCGGAGCTAAACCTCTACCCCAGTACCGATCGGACATGCCACGCCCGTTCCGCCGACGCCGCAATGGCCGTCCGGGTTCTTGGCCAGATATTGCTGGTGATGGTCTTCGGCGAAGAAGAACGGGCCGGCCGCGCCGATCTGCGTGGTGATCGTCCCCAGCCCCTTGGCGTTCAGCGCCTGCTGGTAGGCCTCCTTCGACGCCACGGCCGCGGCGGCCTGGGCGTCGGAGGTCACGTAGATCCCCGAGCGGTACTGCGTGCCGATGTCACCGCCCTGGCGCATGCCCTGGGTGGGGTCGTGGTGCTCCCAGAACGTCTTGAGCAGGGTCTCGTAGCTGACGGACCTCGGATCGAAGACGACCTGCACCACCTCGGCGTGGCCAGTGCGGCCGCTACAGACCTCCTCATAGGTCGGGTTGGGCGTGATCCCCGCCGCGTAGCCGGCGGCGGTGACCTGGACGCCCGGAACCTTCCAGAAGACCCGCTCCACGCCCCAGAAACAGCCCATGGCGAACACCGCGATCTCCGTCCCGTCGGGATAGGGCCCCTTCAGCGGATGGCCGTTGACGAAATGGGTCCGGGCCGTGGGGATGGCGGCCGCCCGCCCCGGCAGGGCGGTATCGACGGTGGGCAGGTCCAGGGTTTTCCTGGTCAACGGCATGGCCTGGCCTCGATGAGCAGCGCACCGGTCAATATAAGTCGCCGACGGCCACGTTTCACCCTGCAAGGCGGCTTGTGCCCGCAACCTTCCTGAGTATATTGCGCCCCTTCCTGCGTCGGGGGCTTCAACCGCCTTCTACATCTGGTGCGCATGGTGAGGTGGCCGAGTGGTTGATGGCGCACGCTTGGAAAGCGTGTTTAGGTGAAAGCCTAACGAGGGTTCGAATCCCTCTCTCACCGCCACCGCCACCGCCCCGCCGCGGACGACCGTACCTCGCACAACACCACCGCGCTTGGCGGATGGCGCCACATCTCGTAGCCAGACTGCATTGCCCACGACGCGATAGCGACCTTCGCCCAAAGGGAAGGCCAGGACGTCAACCGACGCCGGAAATCCGCCCGTCCTTCGGCGCCCATCTTGTCCCGATCACCGCGGCGACGGTCCCGGCGACGACAATCCTTGAGCGGCCACTGCCGCCGTGACGCACGGCCGTCACAGGCAAGCCCCTATTGTCGCGTGGCTGCAGCGAGATCGGATTTCCGCGTTGAACCCTGACATGTTCTGGACCCTCTTCTCCCTGGCGGCGGCGCCGTTCGTGGGCAGTTTCATTGGCCTGCTGACGCTTCGCCTGCCCGCCGGCCGCCGATGGATCGCGACCCGGTCGGCCTGCGACGCCTGCCACCGCCGACTGGGCCCGCTGGATCTGATTCCGATCGTCAGCTTCCTGGGATTGCGGGGGCGCTGCCGAACCTGCCGGGCCGCCATCCCGATCCGGTATCCTCTTCTGGAAACGGCCGCCCTCGGCGTCGCGGCCTGGAGCGCGCTGGCGCAATCGGGGGCCATGGTCCCGGTGACGGCCATCTTCGGCTGGGGCCTGTTGGCGGTCGCAGTGATCGACGCCGAGAACCTCTGGCTGCCGGATGTCCTGACCCTGCCGCTGGGCGCGGCCGGCTGGGCTTTCACGGTGTCACTGGGCCTCAGAACGCCCCTCGCGCCGCTGATCGGCGCCGCGGCCGGCTACGGAGCGCTCGCTCTGGTCGCCTTCGTCTACAAGGCCCTTCGCGGCCGGCCGGGCCTTGGCGGCGGTGACCCATTCCTGCTGGGCGCGATCGGCGCCTGGGTCGGCTGGCGGGGATTGCCGACAGTGCTGCTGTGGTCCTGCGGCGTGGGCCTGGCGATCGCGGCGATCATCAGCCTGGCGCGCCGCCGGCTGGACCTGGCCCGCCCCCTGCCCTTTGGAACCTTCCTGGCCGTCGGCGCCTGGCTGACCTGGCTTCTGGGGCCGTCGCCGGGCGCTTCCTGAAGACGTCGACGACCATCGACTTCAAAGAGACCGTCGACTTTTATGAAGAAAATTTCTCAATTCATACTCTTCTGACCACAAATTGTTTGAGGTATTAAATCATCGGGCACGGGGCTTGCGGCTATTTTAGGAAATACGCCATGAGCTACGCAAATGGTACTGCCGGCGATGATCAGGTTATCCTCGGAACCACTCTGACTCCGTCGAACATCTACAACGCTCAAGCGGGCAACGATACTGTCATCGGCTCCGCGGGTTTCAATCTGATCCTGGGCGGCGACGGCGATGATCACCTGGACGGCCGTGGCGGCAGCGACGTCATCCTGGGCGGAAACGGCGCGGACGTGATCCGTGGCGGCGCCGGGCTGGACATCGTCTCCGGCGACACCGGCAACGACACCTTCGTCTTCCACGCCGGCGACCTGTCGGGCTCGATCTTCGCGCCCGAGGTGATCCTCGACTTCCACGGCGCGGGCAACACCACGGGCGCGGACCACGACGAGACGCTGCGCAACTATTGCAGCCGCGGCGCGATGCTGCGGGACGGCGAGCTGCATTTCTACGACACGATCGACGAAGCCCTGGAGGCGCATCACGCCGCCCAGCGGGCGGCGGCCTGAAGCCGGCGCGGTCGCTGCGCCCCTCATCGGCGCAGCACCAGCATCTGGTCCTCGACCGCCGAGGCGGCGAGCACCTCCGCCTTGGTCACCGCCCGCAGGCCGCTTCGGGGATCGGCGAGCGCCAGCGAAAAGCCCGCCCCCAGGATCTGATCCAGGAACCCACCCGGATCGGCGTAGCGGACGGAGGTGAACTCGAGGATCACCGACATCGGGCGACCCTGCCCAAGAAGCCGCTCCATGCCGCGCCAAATCGCCAGTTCCGAGCCCTCGGCGTCGATCTTGACGACGTCGACATGCGGAATTTCGGCGAAACCGTCGAGACGTCGCGCGCGCAGGCCGCCGTCGTCGGCCGCGCGGTCGATCAGCGCCACATGACCGCCACCCGGCCGCCGAGGCGGCACGATCAGCCGCACCGGCAGATCGTCCTGGTCCAACAGCGGCCAGGCGTGGGCGCTCACGGTCGGCTCGAAGCCGTTGGCCCTGACCGAGCGCGACAGCCGCTCGCGCAGGGCGGGGTTGGGCTCGAAGGCGTGCACCCGACCGGCCGTCCCCGCGAGGTCGGCCATCAGCAAGGTGTAGTAGCCCAGGTGCGCGCCCACATCGATGCAGACCATTCCGGGCTTCACCAGGTCCGCCACGACCCGCGTGACCCAGATCTCCCAATAGCCGTCCAACAGCAGGTGGGCCGAAAGATCGTCGTCGCGGGTGTCGACAAACATCTTGTAGCGCCCCAGCACCCGGCAAAGCGCCGTCTCGTCGCCAAGATAGGCGCTGGCGCAAAGGCCGCGGATCGCGGCCTCGGCCTGGGCCAACGACGCATCGTTCAGCCGACGAAGATCAAAAGGCGGAGCCGACCGATGCGCCAGCGCCTCGCCCCTCCGCCCAAAAGCCTGACCACCCGCCCCAAACACCCTGGAAACCGTCTCGACTGAGAGGCGCGGAAGGACGCCACGCACGGCGTCGACATGACGCATCGTGGGCAGAGAAGGCCTCGAACGGCCGATCCGCGCACCTGTGGTTTTCCACAGGATGGGCGGCGCGAGGCGCCGCTCGCCAGCCTCGCACGGCGCCCCGATTTGACATTGGTGGCCCCAGCCCCCATCTTACAGTCACCATGCGCCGGTTCATGACCTTTTCGAATGGACTGAACCGCGCCGGACGCCTGATCAAAGGCCTCTGACCCCCGAGTTCGCGCCATGCGCAAACCAGAACTCGGGGCGACACTGAAAATCCACATGGCTCGTCTTTCCAGGATCGACCGCTAGACGGTCGGCGTCGGCTCACGCCACGCTTGATCCTGATGAAAAGCGCCGTGTTCTTTCCTTGAGAGCCCCGCATCGGACGAAACGCTCGCGCCACAGGGCGCGCGCCCTATCGAGCCTGCATGGACCCGCCTTCCAGAAGAAGCGCCGGGCCAGGCTCAAGCAAAACCTAGAAAGCCAACATGACGACCGTTTCCACTCAAACCCTTACCCCCCAGGCCCGCCCCACGATCTACGTGACCGAGGCCGATTTCGAGATCCTCTCCAACCTGGCCGACGCCACCGCCGGCCGCGCGCCGGGCGGCCGCGTCCTGGCCGAGGAGATGGCCCGCGCCCTGATCGTCGAGCCCGGCGAGGCGCCGCGCCCGTTCGCCCGCATCGGCTCGACTATCGACTACCAGGACCTGTCCAACGGCCAGACCCGCAAGGTTCGCCTGAGCCTGCCGCGCGACGCCAGCATCGACGACAACCGCATCTCGGTGCTCTCCCCGGTGGGCGCCGCCCTGGTCGGCATGACCGCCGGCGAGACCTTCCAATGGACCGACCCCGAGGGCCGGGCCCGCGGCGTCCGCGTCCTGGCCATCAAGGCCTAGGACGGGTCGACCGCTCCAGACGCTATCGACTCGCAAGTCGCCCGCCAGCCTTGCGCCACCCCGGCTTTGATCCCAATCTCACCGGCATCTGGCCCTGTTGCTGACGCGCCAGCCGTCACGCGGGACCGCCGGGAGTGGCGCCGTGTTGAAACGTCTCCTCGTCGGATTGCTCGCGGCGGTGGTCGTGGCAAGTGTCGGTTTCGCCGCCCTCGCCTGGCGCCCTTCCATCGGAAAGGTCAGCCCGCCGGCGGCCTCCAGCTTCTCGCCGGAACTGGTGGCGCGTGGCGAGGTCCTGGCCGGGGCCGGCTACTGCGCGACCTGCCACACCGCCAAGGGCGGCCAGCCGTTCGCCGGCGGCTATCCGATGCACACCGGCTTCGGCACGATCTACTCGACCAACATCACCCCCGACGCCAAGACCGGCATCGGGACCTGGTCGGAGGCGGCGTTCCGGCGGGCGATGCACCAGGGCGTGGCCCGCGACGGCTCGCACCTGCTGCCGGCCTTCCCCTATGACCACTTCACCCGGCTGACCGACGCCGACGTCTCGGCGCTCTACGCCTACATGATGACCCGGCCGGCGGTCGTCGCTCCGGACAGGCGCAACGGCATTCCCTTCCCGCTCAACATCCGCGCGCTGCAAGCCGGCTGGAAACTGCTGTTCTTCCGGCCCGGCCGCTTCGAACCGGCCCCAGCCAAGAGCGCCGAATGGAACCGCGGGGCCTATCTGGCCCAGGGCGTCAGCCACTGCGGCGCCTGCCACACGCCGCGCGGGGCCCTGGGGGCCGAGAAGCGCGACAAGGCCTTCGCCGGGGCGGCGATCGACAACTGGATCGCCCCGCCCCTGACCGCCGCCAACCCCTCGCCGGCCCCATGGGACCAGGCCGAGCTGGCGACCTATCTGCGCACCGGCGTCAGCCGCTACCACGGCGTGGCCGCCGGGCCGATGGGGCCGGTGGTCCACGACGGCCTGGTCAAGCTGCCCGACGCCGACATCCGGGCCCTGGCGGTCTATTTCGCCGACACCGACGGCGCCGCCGGCCGGACCGCCAGCCTCGCCCCGGCCCTGCAAAGGGCGGCGGCCGCCGATCGCCTGAACGTCGGGCCGCAGGCCGACCCGTCCGCCCGGCTGTACACCGCCGCCTGCGCGTCCTGCCACTATAACGGAGCCGGCCAGCCGAACCCGCTGCGGCCGGACCTGGCCCTGAACAGCGCCGTCAACCTGGACGACCCGACCAACCTGGTCCGCGTCGTGCTGCACGGCGTCGGGGCCAGGGAGGGCGCGCCGGGCGTGGTGATGCCCGCCTTCGACCGCCTCAGCGACGCCGACGTCGCGCGGCTGGCGACCTATCTGCGCGCCACCCGCACCGACAAGCCCGCCTGGCCGAACCTGGAAAAGAAGGTCGCGGCGATCCGCGCGCAGGGAAAGTGACCCAGCCATGACCCAGTTCACGATCAACGGCCGCGCGGTCTCCATCGACGCCGACGAGGACACGCCCCTGCTGTGGGTGATCCGCGACGACATCGGCCTGACCGGCACCAAGTTCGGCTGCGGCATCGGCATGTGCGGGGCCTGCACGGTCCATGTCGGCGGCCGGGCGACACGGTCCTGCATCACCCCGCTCGGCGCCGTTGACGGGGCCGAGGTGACGACGATCGAGGGCCTGGACCCGGCCGGCCAGCATCCGGTGCAGCAGGCGTGGCTGGACCTGCAGACGCCGCAGTGCGGCTACTGCCAGTCGGGCCAGATCATGCAGGCGGCGGCGATGCTCAAGGACTTCCCCGCCCCCACCGACCAGGACATCGACGCGACGATGAGCGGCAACCTCTGCCGCTGCATGACCTATGTCCGCATCCGGGCGGCCATCAAGCAGGCCGCCGCGGCGATGGGAGCCAAGTCATGAGCCGCCTGCCGCCCAAGGGTGAGACCGGCAGCTTGCTGTCGCGGCGCAATTTCCTGGTCGCTTCGACGGGCGCGGGCCTGGCCTTCGGCTTCTCGGCCCTGGTCGAGGCGGCGATGGACCCCGCCGTGCCTGGCGGCCCGCCCGCGCCCCCCACCGGTCCCCGCTTCGAGCCCACCCTGTGGTTCGCCATCGACGGCGACGGGATCGTCACCGTCAACATCATCCGCGCCGAGATGGGCCAGCACGTCGGCGCCGCCCTGGCCCGCATCCTGGCCGACGAACTGGAAGTGGCCTGGGACAAGGTGCGCATCGTCCACGTCGACACCGACCCCAAATGGGGCCTGATGGTCACCGGCGGCAGCTGGTCGGTGTGGCAGACCTTCCCGATCTTCAGCCAGGCCGGGGCGGCCGGGCGGATCGCCCTGGTCGAGGCCGGGGCCAAGCTGCTGAACGTGTCGCCGACCGGCGGCGCGGCGCGGGACGGCATGGTGCATGTCGGCGGCCGCTCGATCTCCTACGGCGACATCGTCAAGCGCGGCGGCGTCGCCCGCCGGTTCACGCCCGAGGAGCTGGCCAAGCTGCCGATCAAGCCGGCGGCCGACCGCAAGCTGATCGGCAAGCCGGGTAGGGCCCCCGACATCGCCGCGAAGACCAACGGCACGGCGGTCTACGGTATCGACGCCAAGGTCCCGGGCATGGTCTATGCCCGCCCCAAGCTGCCGCCCACCCGCCAGGGCTCGAAGGTGCTGTCGGTCGACGACGGCGCGGCCAAGGCGGTCAAGGGCTACCTGCGCTGCCTGACGATCGACGACCCGTCCGACACCGTACCCGGCTGGGTGCTGGTGATCGCGCAAAGCTATCCCGCCGCGATCCGCGCCGCCGACCTGGTCAAGGTCAGATGGGCCGCCGGCCCGGGCGCCGACGTCTCGGAAAAGGGCCTGCAGGACCATGCCACCAGCCTGATCGCCAAGGCCGACGGCGGCGCCCTGCTCGACAACAAGACCCCTGACCCAGCCGTGGCCTTCAAGGCCGCCAGGTCGGTGCTGGAACAGACCTACACCACCGCCACCGTCCTGCATTTCCAGCTCGAGCCCCTGAACGCCCTGGCCTTCGAGAAGGACGGGGTGATGGAGATCCACACCGGCAACCAGTGGCAGAGCCTGATCCTGCCGACCCTGGCCAAGGCCCTGGGCCGGGCCGAGACCAGCATCGTCATGCGCACCTACATGCTGGGCGGCGGCTTCGGCCGGCGGTTGAACGGCGACTACGCCGTGCCCGCCGCCCTGGCGGCCAAGGCCCTGGGCAAGCCGGTGAAGATGGTGCTGACCCGCGAGGACGACGTCCGCTTCGACTCCGTCCGCTCGCCCTCGGTCCAGACCCTGCGCATGGCCTTCGACGGAGCCGGCGCGGTCACCGCCATGGAGCACCACGCCGCCGCCGGCTGGCCGACCCTGGCCAACGCCCCGGCCCTGATGCCCAAGGGCAAGAACGGCGTGGCCTACGACCCCTTCGCCATTTCCGGGGCCGACCACTGGTACGAGGTCGGCGCCCACAAGGTCCGGGCGATCAACAACGACCTGGCCAACAGCACCTTCCGGCCCGGCTGGCTGCGTTCGGTCGGGCCCGGCTGGACCAACTGGGCGCTGGAAAGCTTCATCGACGAGGCCGCCCACCACCTGAAGGCCGACCCGGTGGCCCTGCGCCTGAAGCTGCTGACGGGCGCGGGCGCCAACGCCGGCGGCGACGCCAGCACGGTCGGCGGGGCCAAGCGGCAGGCCGAGGTCGTGCGCCGCGCCGCCCAGGCCGCCGGCTGGGGCCAGGCCCTGCCCAAGGACACCGGCCTGGGCCTGGCCACCAGCTTTGGCCAGGAGCGCGACATGCCCACCTGGGTGGCCTGCGCCGCCCGCGTGAAGGTCGACCGCGCCACCGGCGTGGTCACGGTCCAGAAGCTGACGGTGGTGACCGACGCCGGGACGATCGTCGACCCCGACGGGGCCCGGGCCCAGACCGAGGGCGCGAGCCTGTGGGGGCTGAGCATGGCCCTGCACGAGGGCACGGCGTTCGAGAACGGCCAGGTCAAGGACGTCAACCTCGACACCTACACGCCGCTGCGCATCGCCGACACGCCGGAGTTCGACATCCAGTTCGTCGACAGCACCCAGGTCCCGGTGGGCCTGGGCGAGCCGGCCACCACGGTGGTCGCCCCGGCCATCGCCAACGCCATCTTCAACGCGGTCGGCGTCCGCCTGCGCCACATCCCGATCACGCCCGAGGCCGTGCGCGCGGCTTTGGCGGCGGGCAAGCCGGCTTAGACGCGGATGCTCCGAGGCCTCCCAAAGGGTTGTCATCCCGGAAGCGCGTAGCGCTGTCCGGGACCCAGGGCCGGCGCAGTGCGGTGGCCCCTGGGTCCCGGCTCTGCGGTCCGCTACGCGGCCCTACGGCCGGGATGACAACAGGGGGTGCGAACCGCCTCGCCCTAGAACCCCCGCGCCTCCAGCCAATCCACCACTGTCGCCGTCGCCTGGGGCAGCAGGTCCGGGCGCTCGATGTAGTAGTGGTCGGCGCCCTGAATCTCCGCGTAGCGCTTGTCGGCCGAGCCCAGGGCCTCGAACAGGCGGCGGGCGTGGCTGGGCGTGCAGGCCAGGTCGGCGGTGTTGCTGACCACCAGGGCCGGGCAGCTGACATTGGCGCCGTTGCGCACGCCGTTGGCGCGGCTGTCGTCATAGCTCCACTGAGACAGCCACGAGCGCAGGGTGGTGAAGCGGCCCAGGCCCACCGGCCCGTCATTGGCGATGCGCGGGTCGCCCAGATAGCAGGTATGGGGCCGGCGGTCGGAGGGGTCCTGGGCCGGGTCGGTCCAGCGCACGTCGCACATGGTGCCGTAAACGACGAACGGCCGTTCCAGGTCCGGGTCCGTCGCCTTCAACGCATCGAGGGTCTCGCGGACGCGGGCGGTGATGCGGCGGTTGCGGGCGACCTGGGCGTCGCGGAAGCGGGCCACGAACGCGTCGCTGTAGGGCGGCTGGTGCGGGCAGTCGGCGGCGTAGATGTTCAGCTCCGGATCGCGCACGAAGGGCTGGTCCTCGTCGAGGATCGAGGGGTCGATCCATTCGGTCATGGTCACCGAGCGGCTGACATGGGCGGCCAGCAGCAGCACGCCGTCGGCCGGCTGCAGGTTCGCGCCGACCAGGTCGACCGGATCGCCGGCCGGGGTGTGGGTGAGGGTCGGGCGCTCGGCCTGCTCCTGGTAGAACAGCGACAGCGAGCCGCCGCCCGACCAGCCGCCGAGGATCACCTTGTCGTAGCCGAACCGGGCCTTCAGGTCGGCGACGCAGGCTCCCAGGTCGAGGACGCACTTCTCAAGGATCAGGGCGGTGTCGTTGCCCCGGTAGCGGGTGTTGCAATAGACGACGTGCCGCCCGGCCCGGGCCAGGGCGGTGACCAGCGGCAGGAACGATCCGCCGCCGATCGGATGGCTGAACAGCACCACGCTCCTGGACTCGCCGGTCTCCGGCCGGATGCGCATGCACTCGACGAACACCTGCCCGTCGGGGCCGCCATAGGTCTCCTTGAGGCGGGAGATCTCGGCATAGGCATAGCCGTAAGGCTCGCGGACGATGCGCATCAGGCCCTCCCCTGTCGCCGCCGACTTGCGGGCGGTTGATATTTCTGATTTCTAAGTCAGGAAATCCTGACCCAGGAGTCAAGTCCGATGTCGCAAGACCTGCTCTCGCCGCCGGCCCGCAAGGGCGACCGCACCGCCGCGCGGATCCGCGACGCGGCGCTGGAGCTGTTCTCGCGGCTGGGGTTCGAGCGGGTGATGATGGGCGAGATCGCGGCGGCGGCCGGCGTCTCCCAGGCCACCCTGCACTACCATTTCCAGGACAAGTCGCAGCTGTGGCGGGCGGCGATGCTGCAACTGCGGGCCGTGGTCGCCGAGGAGGAGCGCCTGCTGGAGGCGGCGACCGACGCCTCGGCCCTGACCCAGCTGCGCATGGCCATGCGGCTGTTCCTGGCCATCAGCTGGAAGCACCCGGCCCTGGGCCGCATCGTCGCCCTGGAGGGCATGGCCGGCGGCGAGCGGTTGGACTGGCTGGACGCCCACCTGATCGGCCCGCGCAACCGCCGTCTGGCCCAGCTGGCCCAGGCCGCCATCGACGCAGGCGACCTCAAGCCGTTCCCGGCCGCCCAGCTGGTCATCACCCTGCAGGCGGCGGGGGCGGGCCTGATCAACCTGACCCCGATGATGCGGGCGACCTTCGGGATCGACACCGCCGCGCCGGACGTCCGCGAGGCGCACGAACGCATGATCCTCGACGCCCTGCTGGGCGGCTTCCTGACCCATCCGAACTAGGAGAACGCCATGGCGCAACATCCCAGCGGCATCCACCACCTGGCCTTCATGGCCGGCGACATCAAGAAGCACATCGCCTTCTTCTCCGAGGTGATGGGCTGCCCGCTGGTGGCGCTGTTCGACATGCACGGCGTGCCCGGCGGCCTGCACGCCTTCCTGCGGATGAACGACCACAGCTACTTCTCGATCGTGCAACTGCCGGAGGTCGACAAGATCCCGATCCAGCTGGGCGTCACCCATGCCGGCAACGGCGCCCTGCCCAGCGCGCCGGGCACGCTGCAGCACCTTGCGTTCCGGGCCGACAGCGAGGCCGACCTGCTGGCGATGCGCGACCGCATCCGCGGCCACGGCGTCAACGTGCTGGGACCGATCGACCACGGCATGTGCCGGTCGATCTATTTCGCCGGCCCCGACCAGATGACGCTGGAGGTCGCCGCCCCGGCCGAACCCATCGACCCGACCCGCTGGATCGACCCCGCCGTCCTGGCCAAGGCCGGGATCACCCCGGACGAGGCGGCCCGCTTCAAGGCCCCCGCCCCCTACGAAGGCCCCAGCCCCGCGCCGCAGCCGGCCTATGATCCCGACATGCCGCACATGGCCTATCCCAAGGCCGCCTATCTGAAGATGCTGGCCGTACCCGACGAGGTGCTGACCGCCTCGGCCTCGTTCACCCAGCCGCCGGTCGGGGCGGAGGCGGGCGCCCCCTAGGGAGTGCGGACAGTTAGCCGCTCCAGACGCCCGGCCAATCCAGCTTGGGTCCCCCGCATAAAGCGGGGGATGACGAACGGGGGTGGCGGTGTGGGCGCCAGAATATCCGTGGACGTGAAATCGCTCCTCCCAAGTATCGAGGCCGCCCCCTAGCCCGCCGGCTCGTCCTCCACGAAGGTCCGCAGCCGCGCCAGGGCGTCGTCCCAGTGGCCCGAGACCCGGTCGAGATAGGCGCGCGCCGCGTCGATCGTCTCGCGGCGGGCGGCGAAGCGGCTTTCCCGGCCGACCCGCAGGCTGGCCACCAGGCCGGCGCCTTCCAGCACCCGCAGGTGCTTGGTGATGGCCTGGCGGGTCAGGAGGGTGTCGGTCGACAGCTTGGCGATCGAGCGCGCGTCGCCGTCGCTGAGCTTCATCAGCAGCGACAGGCGCGTGCGGTCGCCCAGGGCCGCGAAGATCGGCGCGGGGTCTGGTTGGACGTCAGGATTCAACATGGGCCTGGATGTTCTTGACCTGCTCGGCCCAGCCCCCGTCGTTCATCCGGAACGCTTCCTCGCGGCGATGGGCGGGCACCTTGTCGAAGCCGGACTCGACCACGACCAGCCGCGTGCCGGTGGCGATCGGCTCCAGCCGGAACTCGACCAGGGTCGGCGTCTCCTTGGAATAGTCGACGTCGGGATCGACGCCGTAGGGGTGCCAGGTGAACGAGAACAGTCTGGGGCGATCCATGGTCACCACCTGGGCCTGCCAGGCCACGTGCTCGTAGCCGGGATAGGTGATGTGGCCGCTCGACGGCTGGCCGGCGACGAACGGTCCGTCCAGCTTGACGCGGAACCATTGGCCGAACTCGTTGAAGTCGGTGATGGCGCTCCAGACGCGCTCGACGGGCGCGCGCAGGTCGATGGTCTTTTCGATGCGGTCGGACATGATGGCAACCTCCCGGTTGCCTGTTTGTGACTCCGCGGGATCGAAAGCGCAACTCAATAGTTGCTCTTATCTGTCATCCCGGGCGTAGCGCAGCGTAGACCCGGGATGACAGATAAGGGACCGAGAACCCTAGTCCTGCTCCTCCGCCACCGGATCGGCGGCCGACACCGCGCCGTCCTTGTTGGTGTCGTGGGTGACGAACATCCGCCAGCCGGAATATTCGAACTCGGCCGGGGTGATGCCGCCGCTCTTGTCGCTGTCGAGCACGCCGAACCGCACGTCGGCCTGGCGCGTCTGGCGCACCCGTTCCTCTTCCTTCTTCTCGGGCGTGTCGGTCGAGGCGGCCAGGCGCTTGGTCAGGCGAGCGGTGAACTCGCCGACATATTCGCCCTTGGACAGCACGCCGTTCCGGTCGGCGTCGATGCCGGCGAACTGCTTCTCGCGGCCGGCCTTGAACTCTTCCTTGCTGACCGAGCCGTCGCCGCCGGTGTCCTGCTCCTTGATGAAGGTGTCGCGGGCGTGGGAGGCGGCGAAGGCGGGGGCGGCGACGCTGACCAGGGCGGCGGCCAGCAGAGCGGTCTTGAACTTCATGATGGTGGTCCTTTTCCTGACTAGCGCAGGGATTCGAAGGTGAGGGCGTAGGTGTAGGAGTGGCCGGTGGTGTCCTGCGGGGTCGGGGCGACGCGGTAGCGGGCCTGGATCTGGTAGACGCCCGAGCGCTCGACCTTGACCGTGAAGCGGCCCTGGTCGTCGCTGACCAGGTTGACCGGCGGGGCCTTGGTCTCGGCGTAGCGGTCGTCACCGGCGTGCAGGGTGACGGCCTGGCCCTTCACCGGCTTGCCGTCGAACAGCACCACGAACTTGGCGTCCTGGCCGGTGAAGATGCTGCTGGGATGGGTGACGGCCACGAACTCCAGGCCCTTGCCGATCGGGGCCAGGGCGGCGGCGGTTGGCGCGCCTCGCGTCACATAGACGTCGGCCAGGGTCAGGCTCTGCATGTCGACCGGGGTCGCGCCGGCCGGGGCCTTGCTCGGGTCCTCGAGGAACGCCCACTCGCCCTTGACCAGCACGGCCTTGGCGGTGCGGCCGGTGCGCTGACCGCTGGTGATCCGATAGGTGCCGGCCGCCTCGGTCGGGATCTCGACCAGGGCCAGTTCGCGCAGGTTGGTCGCCGTCAGCGGCCGGCGCACGCCGTCGGGCCCGACCACCGCCCAGGCGTCGGACTTCATCACCACCTCGGGGCTGAAGAAGCTCTCGGTGAACGAGCCCTGCACGGTCACCAGCTTGCGGTCGGTGACGTCGAAGGCGCTGGGCAGCAGATAGGGCGAGTGGGCGCTGGCCGCCCCGGCGAGGGTCACGCCGGCCAGCAGGGTGGCGGCAAGGATCGAGCGGCGCATGGCGGTCTCCAGGAGTCGGTGCGAAAGCGTCGCCGCACTGTGTATTGCGCTTGATTCTGAGAATCAATTGCATTTAGCTTGACCGAGACGGGAGATGGCCGTAGCTCGACGCCGAAAGATGCGAACGGTTCGCATTTGCGTCGGCCCGGGGGCCCAGAATGTCTCGATCCAAACTCGTCTGCTTCGCCGCCGCCTCGGCCACCGCCCTGCTCTGCGCCCAGGCCGTTTTCGCGGCTGAAACGTCAGCTGACGCCGTCGCCGAACTCGACAAGGTGACCGTCACCGCCACCCGCTCGGAGAAGAAGCTGCAGGACGCCCCGGTGACGGCCAGCGTGATCTCCAGCGAGGAGATCGAGGACGGACTGATCAAGGACATCAAGGACCTGGTGCGCTTCGAGCCCGGCGTCTCGGTGCGCAGCGCCCCGGCCCGCTTCACCGCCGCCGGCGCCTCGACCGGCCGCGACGGCAACGCCGGCTTCAACATCCGCGGCCTGGAGGGCAACCGCGTGCTGATCCTGGTGGACGGCGTGCGCGTGCCCGACGGCTACGCCTTCGGGGCCCAGAACATGGGGCGCGGCGACTATGTCGACCTGGACCTGCTGAAGTCGGTCGAGATCGTGCGCGGCCCGGCCTCGGCCCTGTACGGCAGCGACGGCCTGGCCGGTTCGGTCAACTTCTTCACCAAGGACCCGTCGGACCTGCTGAAGGCGGGCAAGGCCTTCAGCCTGCGGGCCCGCGCCGGCTACGCCTCGGCCGACGAGAGCTGGACCGAGAGCCTGGTCGCCGCCGGCCAGCAGGGCCGCTGGGAAGGCCTGGTCGCCTATACCCGCCGCGACGGCGAGGGCCAGAAGACCGCCGGGACCAACGACGCGGCCAACACCGACCGCACCACCGCCAACCCCGAGGACAGCAGCTCCAACGCCGTGCTGGCCCGGGTGGTCTATAACCTCAGCGACCAAAACCGCTTCCGCCTGACCTACGACCACCTCGACCGCGACGTCGACTGGACGGTGCTGAGCGCCATCGCCAAGCCGCCGCTGGCCGCCACCAGCGTGCTGGGCCTGACCGCTTTCGACCGGATGAAGCGCGATCGCGTCACCCTCGACCACCGCTTCACCGGCGGCCAGGGCCTGATCCGCTCGGCGACCACCACGCTCTATTACCAGAACAGCACCACCCGGCAGTATTCGGCGGAGGACCGCAACACCGCCGTCGACCGCACCCGCGACGCCAGCTTCGACAACGAGGTGTTCGGCGCGGCCCTGGAGCTGAAGAGCGAAGCGGCGTTCGGCGGCGTGACGCACAGGATCGTCTGGGGCGGCGACGCCTCGATCACCCGCCAGGAGGGTATCCGCAACGGCACGGTCCCGCCGGCCGGCGAGGTGTTCCCCACCCGGGCCTTCCCGACCACCGACTACACCCTGGCCGGGGTCTATGCGCAGGACGAGATCGCCCTCGGCCCGGTGACCTTCTACCCGGCGGTCCGCTATGACTATTACAAGCTGGAGCCCAAGCGGGACGCCCTGTTCACCGCCAACCTCCCGGCCAGCCAGAGCGACTCGCACCTGTCGCCGAAGCTGGGCGTGGTGTGGAAGGCCACCGACCTGGTTACGGTCTTCGCCAACGCCGCCGCCGGCTTCAAGGCCCCCTCGCCGTCCCAGGTCAACAACGGTTTCGCCAACCTGGCGTCGAACTACATGTCGATCTCCAACCCCGACCTGAAGCCCGAGACCAGCGAGACCTTCGAGCTGGGGATTCGCCTGAACCGGGCGCGCTGGAACGCCAGCGTCACCGGCTTCACCGGCAAGTACGACGACTTCATCGAGCAGGTGCAGGTGCGCGGCGCGTTCACCCCCACCGACCCGGCGGTCTACCAGTACGTCAACCTGGCCAAGGCCGAGATCACCGGGACCGAGGCGCGGGCCGCCGTCGAGCTGGGCGCGGGCTTCACCCTGCAGGGCGCGGCGTCCTATGCCCGCGGCAATTCCGAGACCAACGGCAGGAAGACGCCGCTGACCTCGATCGATCCGGTCAAGCTGGTCGCCGGCCTCGGCTACCGCGACCCGGCCGGCAAGTTCGGCGGCCAGCTCAGCGCCGTCCATTCGGCCCGCGAGTCGGCCAGCCGGGCGGGCGTCAGCTGCAGCAAGGTGATCGTCAACCCGCCGCCGGCCCCGCCCACGACCCTGACCGGCTCGGACTATTGCTGGATGCCCAAGGCGTTCACGGTCTTCGACCTGACCGCCTACTGGAACCTGACCGACAACGTCACCCTGCGCGGCGGCGTCTTCAACATCACCGGCCAGACCTATGCCTGGTGGAGCGACGTCCGCGGCCTGGCCGACAGCTCGACCGTCAAGGACGCCTACACCCAGCCCGACCGCAACTACAGCGTCTCGCTGGCGGTGAAGTTCTAGCCCTCTCTGCTTTCCCTCCCCCTTGCGGGGAGGGTGGCGGCGAAGCCGACGGGTGGGGTTCGGTGCAGGGAGTCATTGCGGCGGCTCCCCCACCCGACCCCTTCGGGGCCACCCTCCCCGCAGGGGGGAGGGACGAGGCGCAGACACACGGAACTTGCGGTCGGCGACCAAGGTCGATTACGACCCAAGTCATGAGCCAGCCCGCCGCCGCCGACCGCTACATCCTGATCCTGCAGTGCCCCGACCGTAAGGGCGTGGTGGCGGCCGTGTCCGGCTTTCTGGCCGACAACGACGCCTCGATCGTCGAGAGCAGCCATTTCAACGACGGCCAGGCCGACCAGTTCTACATGCGCACGGTGTTCCGCCCCGACGGCGACATGCCGCCGATCGAAGATCTGCGCCAAGGCTTCGAGCTGATCGCCAAGCGGTTCTCGATGACCTGGTCGCTGCACGACGCGGCGGTGAAGCCCAAGGTGCTGATCGCGGTCTCCAAGTTCGGCCACTGCCTGTTTGACCTGCTGCACCGCTGGCGCGCCGGCCTGCTGCCGGTCGAGATCGTCGGGGTGATGTCCAACCACGAGGACATGCGCTCGTTCACCGAATGGAGCGGCATCCCGTTCTTCCACCTGCCGACCACCAAGGACAACAAGGCCGCGCAGGAGGCCGCCTTCCTCAAGCTGGTCGACGACCTGGACGTCGACCTGGTGGTGCTGGCCCGCTACATGCAGATCCTGTCGCCGGCCCTGTGCGCGCGGCTGTCGGGGCGGTGCATCAATATCCACCACTCGTTCCTGCCCAGCTTCAAGGGCGCCAAGCCCTACCACCAGGCCTTCGAGCGCGGCGTGAAGATCATCGGCGCCACGGCCCACTACGTGACCACCGACCTGGACGAGGGCCCGATCATCGAGCAGGGCGTCCATCGGGTCGACCACAGCCACACGCCCGACGACCTGGTGGAGTTCGGCCGCGACGTCGAATGCACGGTGCTGGCCCGGGCGGTGACCTGGCACGTCGAGCACCGGGTGCTGATCAACGGCGCCAAGACGGTGGTGTTCGACTGACCCTCCCCCCGTAGGGGGGGAGGACTTCGCGGCGCGCGGCCCCCTATCTTCCGCCGCGCCCACGCCTATATCCCAAGCTTCACCGAACACGGTTACGACGAGGGATGGCATGGGAAAGATCACGATCGCGGCGTTTTCGGCGCTGCTGCTGGGCGCGGGCCTCGCCACGCCGGCCCTGGCGGCCGACCACTATGCCGGCCCGGTGATCGACACCCACGCCCATCCGCGCCTGACCGACGACGACGGTCTGCTGGCCAGCCATCCCAAGGGGATCGCGCCGCTGCGGGCCCTGGACCAGGCGGCCCATGTCGAGCGCAGCGCCCTGATCGTCATCGCCCGCCAGGGCGACATGGCCGCGACCCGCGCCCAGAACGACGCGGTGATCGCCGCCGCCGCCAGCGATCCGCAGCACTTCTACCCCATCGCCTCGGTGCATCCCGCCGACGGCGACGCCGCCCTGGTCGAGCTGGAACGCCTGGCCAAGCTGGGCGTCAAGGTGATCAAGCTGCACCCCAACACCCAGAAGTTCGACGTCGCCGATCCGGCGGTGGCCAAGGTCACCGACAAGTGCGGCCAGTTGGGCCTGGCCGTGCTGTTCGACAGCTACAGCCCGACCGACGGCGACGAGATCGGCAAGCTGATGATGCTGTCGTTCTACCAGCCCAAGACCCAGTTCATCTTCGCGCACATGGGCTTCAGCCATTTCCGCGAGATCGTGACCTTGGCCACGATGCGCAAGCTCGGCTACGGCGGCAATGTCTGGCTCGACATCTCGGCCATCGTCCCGGCCTATGCCGGCTCGCCCGTGCAGCCGGAGCTGGTCTGGACCCTGCGCCAGCACGGCATGGACCATGTGCTGTTCGGCTCGGACTGGCCGGTCGACACGCCCGAGGCGGCCATCGCGGCGGTGCGCGCTTTGGGTTTGACGGCGGCGGAGGAGCAGCTGGTGCTGCACGACAACGCCGCGAAATTGCTGGGGCTGAAGTAGGAACCGCACCGCTCTAACCCTCTCC
>NZ_AKKF01000129.1 GCF_000281955.1 Caulobacter sp. AP07
TTCGGGGGACCCAAGCGGAGTCTGACGCTATGTCTAGGGCGGCTTGGGTCCCCCGCATAAAGCGGGGGATGACGGAATTGTTGAGCTGAAGAAGCGCTCGCAGGCCCGGGTCAACTCACCGTCCGCGCTCCCTAGGCCCGCACCACCCCATGCAGCGCCTTCAGCGTCTTCAGCAGGCCGGCCGCCCCGTCCAGCGGCAGGCAGCTGGGGCCGTCGCACAGGGCCTTGTCGGGTTCGGGGTGGAACTCCAGGAACACCGCGTCGGCGCCCGCCGCCACGGCGGCCTTGGCGATGATCGGCACGCCCTCGCGGCGGCCGCCGGTCGAGCCGCCGTTGGTGCGCGGGTCGGCGCCGGGCAACTGCACGGCGTGAGTGGCGTCGATCGACACCGGCACGCCCAGGGCCTGCATCTGGCCGATCCCCAGCATGTCGACCACCAGGTTGTTGTAGCCGAACGAGGCCCCGCGCTCGCACAGGATGATCTCGACGCCGGGCGCCGCCTCGCGGGCCTTGCTGATGATGTTCTTGCAGTCCCACGGGGCCAGGAACTGGGCCTTCTTGACGTGCAGGCAGCCGCCGGCCGCCTGGGCGGCGCGGGCGGCGGCGACCACTAGGTCGGTCTGGCGGCACAGGAAGGCGGGGATCTGCACCAGCTCGGCGACGGCGGCCACGGGCTCCGCCTGCTCCACCTCGTGGATGTCGGTGGCGATCGGCACGTTCAGCACCCGCTTGATCTCGGCCAGCATGGCCAGGCCGTCCTTCAGACCGGGGCCGCGATAGCTGGTGATCGACGAGCGGTTGGCCTTGTCGAAGCTGGCCTTGAACACGAACGGCAGGCCCAGCTGGGTGGTGATCGCCTGAAGCTCGCGCCCGACGGTCAGCGCCAGGTCCAGGCTCTCCAGCACGTTCACGCCGGCGATCACGGCCAGGGGCTGGCCCGCGCCGATCGACAGATTCCACGACTTCAGATGAACGACGGACATGAGGGACTCCCGGAGAGGCTAGAGCGTGCGCCCCGACTTAAACGCCGGGCCCCGCCTAGGCCAGCATCATCGGCGGCAATCCCGCCGCCAGGGCGTCGATCGCGGCCCGCACGCGCAGGGGCAGGTGGGGGCTCCGGGGCCAGAGCAGGTGGGTGTCGAACACCAGGCCGAGCTGGTGGGCCAGCACCCGTTCCAGCCGGCCCGCCGCGACGTGCTCACGCACCAGCCAGCACGGCAGCCAGGCCAGGCCCAGGCCGGCGACGGCCGCGTCGGTGATCGCCTCGAGGTCGTCGAAGCGGACGCGGTTGGCCGGGGCGACCTCGCGGTCCGGCCCGCCGGGCGTCGGGAACAGCCAGCGCCGCGCGCGGTCGCCGCGGCCGTAGACCACCGCCCGATGGCCTGCGATGTCGTCCAGGGCCTCGGGGCGGCCGTGGGCGTCCAGATAGGCCGGGGCGGCGCAGACCGTCATCCGCTGGCCCGACACCCGCCGCCCCATCAGCCCGGCGTTGTCGGGCAGGGCGCCGTTGCGGACCGCCAGGTCGTAGCCGTCCTCGACCAGGTCGGCGGGGCGGTCGCTGAACGACAGGTCCAGCTCCAGCGCCGGATGCCGCCGCAGCAGGTCCAGCAGGACCGGGGCGACGCAATGGCGGCCGAAGATCACCGGCGCGGTGATCCGCAGGCGGCCCGACGGCTCGGCCCGGCCGGACTCCAGCGCCGCCTCGGCGGCTTCCAGCTCGGCCAGGGCCCGCACGCAGCGCTCGTAGAACATCTGGCCGTCGTCGGTCAGGCTCTGGCTGCGGGTGGTGCGGTGGAACAGGCGCACGCCCAGCCGCGCCTCCAGTCGGGCGATGGTCTTGCCCACCGCCGACCGCGACAGCCCCAGGCGGCTGGCGGCCGGGGCGAAGCCGCCGGCCTCGACCGCCTCGACGAAAGCCTCGACCCCGCTCAACCGCTCGCTCATGACGCCGCTCCATTGGTTCCTAATACTCTACAGTGATGAGACAAATGGCCGCCACCGTAGATTTCATGGGCCACTAGTGTGCGCCTCCTCCGAGCCTCCGGGCTCCCATGTCGAGGAAGAGCGCAATGGCCAAGCTGATGAAACGTTGGACCCTGAGCGGCTATGGCCGTGACCACCTGGCGCTGGAGGAGGCCTCGGTCCCGACGCCAGGCCCCGGCGAGGTGCTGGTCAAGGTGGCCGCGCTGTCCCTGAACTACCGCGACAAGATGGTGATCGAGAGCGGCATGGGCATGGACCTGGCCTTCCCGTTCACGCCGGTCTCGGACCTGGCCGGGACGGTCGAAGCGGTCGGGCCGGGCGTCACGCGGTTCCAGGGCGGCGAGCGGGTGATCTCGACCTTCATCCCCCACTGGATCGACGGGGCGGCGTTCGGCTCGGCGGCCGAGCCCGGCTACCCCACCCTGGGCGGCAAGTTCCCGGGCGTGGCGGCGGAATATGTCGTGCTGTCGGAGCAGGTGCTGACGCCGTCGCCGACCAGCCTGACCGACGCCGAGGCCAGCACTTTGCCGGTCGCCGGCCTGACCGCCTGGTTCTCGCTGATCGAAGAGGGGCGCCTGGCGCCCGGCCAGACCGTGGTCGCCCAGGGCACCGGCGGGGTGTCGCTGTTCGGCGTGCAGATCGCCAAGGCGGCGGGCGCGCGGGCGATCGTCACCTCGGGCGACGACGACAAGCTGGCCCGCGCCCTGGCCCTGGGCGCCGACCACGGCGTCAACCGGCTGAAGACCGACTGGGCCCAGGCGGTGATCGACCTGACCGGCGGGCGCGGCGCCGAGCACATCCTGGAGGTGGCCGGCGGCGCCAATTTCGACCGCTCGATCACTGCGTCCGCGGTGCGCGGCCAGATCGCGGTGATCGGCCTGCTGGATGGGGCGGAACTGAAGGGCACGGTGTTTCCGCTGCTGCTCAAGCAGCTGTCGGTGCGCGGCGTCCTGGTCGGCCACCGGCGGGCGCTGGAGGACTTCGTCCGCTTCGTCGACCAGCACGGCCTCAAGCCGGTGATCGACCGCGAATACGCCCTGGCCGACCTGCCGGCGGCGCTGGACCACCTGGATCGCGGGCCGTTCGGCAAGATCGTGGTGCGGGTGTGAGGGAAGGGGACACACACTCACTCGCGAAGCCCCGCCAGGAATGGCGCCGGCCGTGGGGTGAGTGTGTGTCCCCGATTTCATCCGCGAAGGGTGAAGAGAAAGCGGCGCGGGAGAGGGGCTCCCGCGCCAAGTGCGCTTCACCTAGTCGACGCGCCATCGCGGCGCGCCGCGTCCGCCTGAACGTCGGCTTCGAAGAAGTGGGACGCGTGCAAGTCACGTCCCGAGGCTCGACTTTCACGCGTACGCCCCTGGTCAACTTGAGCCTTACCCACGCTCGCCAAAGGGTTGACGAGCGTGGCGTCCGAACGGCGCTCCCCCGCGGCTCGGACAGCTCCAGCTGAAACTGGAGTTTTAGAATTTCTAGTATGATCGTGGCGGCGTCAACGGCCGGCGCCTAAATTCCCGGCGCCGCCCCGCGCCCTCTGGACTTCGCCGCCGCGTCGTGCAGGTTTGGCTTCAAACAACCGTTCAAACTCAAGAACAGGGGTGGAAGCGCCATGGCCGCCATTAACGCCGTTACAGATCTCTCCGTCGAAGGCGACATCGGCGTCGTCACGCTCAACTCGCCGCCGGTCAACGCGCTGTCGGCGGCCGTGCGCGAGGGGCTGAAAGGCGCCTTCGAGGCGGCGATCGCCGACCCGGCGGTCAAGGCGATCGTGCTGATCTGCGAGGGCAAGACCTTCATCGCCGGCGCCGACATCACCGAGTTCGGCAAGGCCATGACCGGTCCGTCCCTGCAGGACGTCCAGAACACCATCGAGAACTCGCCCAAGCCCGTCGTGGCCGCGATCCATGGCACGGTGCTGGGCGGCGGGCTGGAGGTGGCGCTGGTCGCCCACTTCCGCGTCGCCGTGCCCTCGGCCAAGGCCGGGCTGCCGGAAGTCAATATCGGCCTGCTGCCGGGAGCCGGCGGCACCCAGCGCCTTCCGCGCGTCGTGGGCGTCGAGAAGGCGCTGGAGATGGTCACCACCGGCCAGCACGTGCCGGCCAAGGCGGCGCTCGCGATGGGCCTGTTCGACTCGATCGTCGAGGAGGACGCCCTGCGCGACGGGGCCATCGCCTTCGCCCGCGTGGTGCTGGCCGAGGACAAGCCGCTGACCCGCATCCGCGACCAGAACGCCAAGGTCGAGGCCGCGCGCGGCAAGCCCGAGATCTTCAGCGAATTCCGAGCGGCCAACGCCCGCAAGTTCCGCGGCTTCCTGGCTCCCGAGAACAATATCAAGTGCATCGAGGCGGCGGTGAACCTGCCCTTCGACGAGGGGCTGAAGGAAGAGCGCAAGCTGTTCATGGAGCTGATGACCGGCAGCCAGTCGGCCGCCCAGCGCCACGTGTTCTTCGCCGAGCGCCAGGCCGCCAAGATCCCCGACGTGCCGGACGACACCGCCATCATTCCGGTCAGGAAGGTCGGGGTGATCGGGGCCGGCACCATGGGCGGCGGCATCTCGATGAACTTCCTCAACGCCGGCATCCCGGTGACGATCATCGAGGCCAAGCAGGAGAACCTCGACCGCGGCGTCGGGGTGATCCGCAAGAACTACGAGAACACCGCCAAGAAGGGGCGCCTGACCCAGGACGACGTCGAAAAGCGCATGGCGCTGCTGACGCCCTCGATGCACCTGGAGGACCTGGCCGACTGCGACCTGATCATCGAGGCCGTGTTCGAGCTGATGGAGATCAAGCAGGAGGTGTTCGGCAAGCTGGACAAGATCGCCAAGCCCGGCGCGATCCTGGCCTCCAACACCTCGTATCTCGACATCGACGTGATCGCCGCCTCGACCAGCCGGCCCGAGAGCGTCATCGGCCTGCACTTCTTCTCGCCGGCCAACGTGATGCGCCTGCTGGAGATCGTGCGCGGGGCCAAGACCGACAAGTCGGTGATCGCCACCTCCATGCAGATCGGCAAGAAGATCGGCAAGGTCGCGGTGCTGGTCGGCAACTGCCACGGCTTCGTCGGCAACCGCATGCTGGCCCAGCGCCAGCGCGAGGCCCAGAAGCTGATCCTGGAAGGAGCCATGCCCTGGGACGTCGACCGCGTGCTCTACGATTTCGGCCTGCCGATGGGGCCGTTCGCCATGAGCGACCTGGCCGGCCTCGACATCGGCTGGGACCCGGCCAAGACCAGCTCGTCCACCGTGCGCGAAGTGCTGTGCGAGATGGACCGCCGCGGCCAGAAGAACGGCAAGGGTTTCTACGACTACGACGAGAACCGCGTCGCCAAGCCCTCGGCCGAGGTCGAGAAGGTGATTCTCGACTTCGCCGAGAAGCGCCAGATCCAGCGCCGCGAGATCAGCGACCAGGAGATCCTGGAGCGCTGCCTGTATCCGATGGTCAACGAGGGGGCCAAGATCCTCGAGGAGGGCAAGGCCATCCGGGCCTCGGACATCGATACGGTCTGGATCAACGGCTACGGCTGGCCGGTCTATTCGGGCGGTCCGATGTTCTGGGGCGAACTGGTCGGCCTGGACAAGGTGCTGGCGGGGATGAAGGCGTTCCAGGAAAAGCTCGGCGACGACTTCAAGCCGTCGGCCCTGCTGGAGCGGTTGGTGGCTGAGGGCAAGGGGTTCAAGGATGCTTAGGCATCCGGAAAGCTGCTGGGGACAGGCACATGTGCCTGTCCCCGTCCCGCGAAGGACACCTGATCGAAAGCTTCCGCGCCTTCCGTTGTCATCCCGGGCGTAGCGAAGCGAAGACCCGGGACCCAGGGGCGGTGCGCACGGCCCCTGGGTCCCGGACAGCCTCTGCGAGGCTTCCGGGATGACAACTGTTTTTGTGATGCGGACTTAATGCCATGACCTCGATCCAATCCATGATGACCGTCGACTACGGCGTGATGGGCGACATCCTGCGGCTGCGGGCCCGGGAAAATCCCGACCACCCCGCCGTGATCATGGAAACCGGCGAGGCCGTGACCTACGCCCAGTTCGACGCCCTGGCCGACCGCGTCGCCGCCGCGTTGCAGCGCGACGGGATCAAGCCGGGCGAGGCCGTGGCCGTCTGCGCCCTGTCGTCGATCCCCTATGCGGCCCTGTTCCTCGGCGCCCTGCGGGCCGGGGTCGCGGTCGCGCCGCTGGCCCCGTCCTCGACGCCCGAGGCTATCGCCGGCATGGTCGCCGACTGCGGCGCGCGGCTGTTCTTCATGGACGCCGGGGTGGCCGAGGCCCAGACGTCGGCCCCGATCGCCGTGCGCTACATCGCTCTGGATGGGGCGGCGTTCGGCGACGCCTTCGACGCCTGGCTGGCCCCGGAGGGCGCCACGCCCGCGCCGGTGACGATCGCCGCCGAGGCCCCGTTCAACATCATCTATTCCAGCGGCACGACCGGCGCGCCCAAGGGCATCGTCCAGTCGCACGGCATGCGCTGGAAGCACGTGTTCCGCGGCGACGCCGTCGGCTACGGCGCCGAGGCCGTCACCCTGCTGTCGACCCCGCTCTATTCCAACACCACCCTGGTCTGCTTCTTCCCCACCCTGGCGGGCGGCGGCACGGTGGTGCTGATGAAGAAGTTCGACGCCGGCAAGTACCTGCAGCTGGCCCAGCAACACCGCATGACCCACACCATGCTGGTGCCGGTGCAGTACCGCCGGCTGATGGACCGTCCCGACTTCGGCGACTTCGACCTGTCGTCCACCCACCTGAAGCTCTGCACCAGCGCTCCGTTCGCCGCCGAACTGAAGGCCCAGGTGCTGCAGCGCTGGCCCGGCGGGCTGGTCGAGTATTTCGGCATGACCGAGGGCGGCGGCACCTGCATCCTGATGGCCCACGAGCACCCGGACAAGCTGCACACCGTCGGCCGCCCCGCGCCCGGCCACGACATCCGGCTGATCGACGAGGACGGCGTCCAGGTCGGCCCCGGGGTGATCGGCGAGATCGTCGGCCGCTCGGAAGGCATGATGAACGGCTATCACGGCCAGCCGGGCAAGACCGCCGAGGCCACCTGGGTCTCGCCCGAGGGCTGGAACTTCATCCGCACCGGCGACGTCGGCCGGTTCGACGAAGACGGCTTCCTGACGCTGATGGACCGCAAGAAGGACATGATCATCAGCGGCGGCTTCAACATCTATCCCAGCGACCTGGAGGCCGAGATCGTCAAGCACGAGGACGTCGCCGAGGCCGCAGTGGTCGGGGTGCCGTCCGACGCCTGGGGCGAGACGCCGGTGGCCTTCGTGGCGCTCAAGGCTTCGGGACGTATTGACGCGGAGGGGTTGCGCGCCTGGGTCAATGCACGCCTGGGCAAGACCCAGCGCCTGGCCGACCTGCGCCTGATGGAATCCCTGCCCCGCAGCCATATCGGCAAGGTCCTGAAGCGCGAACTGCGTGACGGCTGGTCCGCTTCTGCCTAGCGGAAAGATTCCGACCCCAAAAATGCCGCGACGGCGCGCCGCATGCACGCCCCGCGAGTCACTCGATACGGTTGCTTAACCATAAGGTGATGCCCTGTGCAGAGCCGGATCCTCGGAAGCGCCGTCCCGATGCAACCTCAGCCCAAAGCCGCGCCGTCGTTGGAAGCCCACAAGCGCGACAAGCTCGTCGCCCGGGGCGTCCCCCAGGATTTCGCCGCCGTCGAGCACCTGCTGCGACAAGGTCTGGCGCCGGGTCTCGACAGCCGCCTGGCCGAGCGCTTCGACCGTCCCACCGCCGTCCGCGCCGTCTCGACCCGGGTCGCCGCCCTGGCCGCCGCCCTGGCCGTCTCGGGCGCGCGTCGCGGCGGGGTCTGCATCGTTCCCGCCCTGGCCTGCGCCGCCACCCTGGAAGGCATCGCCGCCGCCGGCCTCAAGCCCTGGCTGGTCGACGTCGACCCCTACAGCTGGATGTTCGATCCGGCCCACCTGCGCGAGCGCCTGGGCGAGGCCCCGCCGCCGATCGAGGCCATCGTCCCCACCTGCGCCTTCGGCCGCGCGCCAGACATGGCCGCCTGGGCCGCCTTCCACGCCGAGACCGGCCTGCCGATCGTCGTCGACGCCTGCGAGGGCTTCGACGTGGTGATGGACGCCCCGGTTCCCGTGGTCGTCGGCCTGCCCGGCGGACGCGGAGTGTTCGTGGCCTGTGAGGACGCCGATTTCATCGCCCGCCTTGATGCGCCCGCCTTCGTCGGCGAGGCGGGGCTCGACGCCTGGTCGGGCCAGCGCCTGCGCCTGGCCACCGCCGCCCAGCGCCTGCGCATGCTGCTGCTGGGCGCCTCGATCCGCTTCCAGCCGGGCTGGGGGATGAGCTGGGTGTCCGACGCCTGGGTCGTCAGCCTGGCCGAGGGCGCGGCGCCGGCCGTGGCCGCCAAGCTGGCCGCCGAGGGCTACGTGACCAACCCCGTGGGCCCGGGGCACTCGGCCCGCGACGAGATGCCGGTGGCCGACCGCCTGGCCAAGTCGGTGCTGAGCCTGCCGTTCCATGCCGGCCTGGGGATCACGGAACTGGACGAGCTGGCGGACGCGGTGCGGCGGGCGCTGTAGACCTTCAAGCCCTACAAAACGCCGTCATCCCCCGCTTTATGCGGGGGACCCAAGCGGCGTTTCCGATGATTGCCGGTCAGCTCGGCTTGGGTCCCCCGAACAAGTCGGGGGATGACGGCCTTTAGTGATCTGCGAGCTAGTGCGCCGCCGCCACGTAGGCGTCGATCCCCGCCACCCGCCGGGCCTTCTCCGCCGCGTCGAGGAACGACCCCGTGAAGCTGTTCTTGGCCAGGGTCACCAGTTCGTCGCGGGTCAGGTCCAGCGCCTGCGCCGTCTGCAGGTAGTTCTCCAGCAGGTAGCCGCCGAAATAGGCCGGGTCGTCGGAATTGACCGTCGCCTTCAGGCCCAAGGCCAGCATGCGCTTCAGCGGATGATGCTTGAGGTCGCTGACCCCGCACAGCTTGAGGTTCGACAGCGGGCACACGGTCAGGGTCGTGTGGTCCTGCACCAGCCGCGCGGTCAGGCAGTCGTCCTCCAGCGCCCGGTTGCCGTGGTCGATGCGGTCGACATTGATCAGGTCGACCGCCTCCCAGACATAGGCCGGCGGGCCTTCCTCGCCGGCGTGGGCGACGACCTTGAGGCCCAGGTCGCGGGCCGCCTGCAGCACGCGGGCGAACTTGGCGGGCGGATGGCCGACCTCCGAGGAGTCGAGGCCGACCCCGGCGATCTTGTCCAGATAGGGCTTGGCCTGTTCCAGGGTGGCGAAGGCGGCGGCCTCGTCCAGGTGGCGCAGGAAGCAGAGGATCAGCTTGGAGCTGACGCCCAGGGTGGCCTCGGCCTCTTCCATGCCCGCCGTCAGCCCGTCGATCACCGTGCCGAACGCCACGCCGCGGTCGGTGTGGGTCTGGGGATCGAAGAAGATCTCGGCGTGGGTCCCGCCGTCGGCGGCCAGGCGGTGGAAATAGGCCAGGGCCAGGTCCTTGAAGTCGGCCGCCGTCAGCAGCACGCCCGCGCCCTGGTAATAGATGTCCAGGAAGTCCTGCAGGTTGGAGAAGTCATAGGCGGCGCGAATCTCGTCCACCGTCTTGAACGGCAGGACGACGCCGTTGCGGGCGGCCAGCTCGAACATCAGCTCGGGCTCGAGGCTGCCCTCGATGTGCATGTGCAGCTCGGCCTTGGGCAGGCCGCGGACGAAGGTTTCAAGCGCGAGATCGGTCATGGGAATGTGATCGGTCCGACGGGGCGCGGGGTCAAGGCTGAACGCTGTTGAGGAGGTCCCGCTTGTTCGCACGCTCAAGCCGTGGGACGTGTGGGACATGGGCTTTCGCATATCTTGGATCGGCTTCAACGGCCTCGACCGGCAGGAATGTCTTGCTCGACTCCACATGAGGGAGACGCAAGAGATCGACGAGGCGCAGGAGGAACCGTTCTCGCTGGCTCAACTGCCGAACAACTGGATCGTCCTGTTCGCCAACGACTTTGAATACGTGTCCGACAAGCGCTTGGCTGAACTGTCCACCGGGGCGACGGTAATCGGTTGCCGCGTCCACGAGGGTGTCATGTACAGCGACGTGGCGCTGTACAATGCAGGGCGCAAGATGTGGTCGGTCTCTCACTATGCGGGTGATGGCGCGCTTGATCTGAAGATCGAAGGTCAGCCCCCCGCGGAGGTGCTGACTCTCCGCGACACCTTGCTGGCAAAGCAAAGGTCAGCCGGCGCCGCATCCGAAGTCGATTACGTATTCGATGTGCCGGTCGAGGCGGCCCAACTCGTCACCAGCTACCGTTATGACCGGTGGAAGTTCGATTGGGGCGAGCCGATCTTCCATGTCTTGAAGGCCGAGCCGTCGGGGCGGTAGGCCCCGACCAGCGGCGATCAGGCGTACAGCGCCGCCGTCAGGTCAGTCGGGAACTGGCCGTTCATGCCCTCGGCGGCGGTGTTGGTCAGGGCCACGACGGTCAGGTCGCGCGACGGATCGACAAACCAGTTGTGGCCGTAGACCCCGCCCCAGGTCCACACGCCGGCCGGCTGGCGGGAATTGGCGGCGGTGGGGTCGACCAGCACCGCGCCGCCGAGCCCGAAGCCCCAGCCGGGGCCCATGATCACCGGCAGGTCGCCGGTCTGGTTGGCCAGCATCGCCCGGGTGGTCTCGGGGCTGACGATGCGGCGGCCGCCGTCGCGGATGGCCTCTAGGAAGGTCAGGATGTCGTCGGCCGCGCCCGCCATGCCGCCGCCGCCCGAGGGGAAGGCGGCGGCGTCGAAGATTCGTTCGGGCGAGAAGCTGATGCCGGCCAGGTCGAAGAACGGCAGCAGGTGCGGCTCGGCCATCGGCGCGGGCGGCTTGCCGTCGACATAGGCCTTGGCCAGCCGGGTGCGGTCGGTGACGTGGAAGGCGGTGTCGGACAGGCCCAGCGGTCCGGTCACCGTCTCGGCGACGACCTGGGGCAGGGTCTTGCCGGTGGCCCGCTGCATCGCCGCGCCCAGCACGTCGATCGCCACCGAATAGCCCCAGCCCTGGCCCGGCGGATAGGCCAGGCCGGCGGCGGCGATGCGCGCCAGGTTGTCGTCCAGGTCCAGGACCTTGCGGTCCAGGCCGTCGGACACCCCGGCGCGGTGGTGGGGGCCGTCGGCCGGCTGCAGGAAGCCGTAGGCCAGGCCGGCGGTGTGGGTCAGCAGGTGGCGCAAGGTGATGGCCGGGACCGCGCCGTCCGGCAGGGCCGGGGTGAAGTCCGGCAGCCAGCGGGTGACCGGCGCGTTCAGGTCCAGGACGCCGCGCTCGGCCAGGGCCAGGGCGGCGGCGCTGACGATCGGCTTGGTCACCGACGACAGCCGGAAGATGGCGTCCTCGGTCATCGCCCGTCCCGTCTCGCGGTCGGCCAGGCCGGCGGCGCGGCGGTAGACGGTCTGGCCGCCCTGGGCGATCAGCACCACGGCGCCGACGATGCGCTGGTCGGCCAGGGCGCGGTCGATGGAGTCGTCGATGCGGGCGGGGTCGATAGGGGACGACGTCATGCAGGCCTCCGGGGAAATCGCTGTTCGGCGACCGCGCCGACTGTTTCCAGATAGGGACCGCCTCGCGGGATGTAAGCGTCGCCGCCTCTTCTGGTCGACGCGTCGGCGGATTAGAAGATCGCCGATGAGCTCCGCGGACCTTCCCCTCGCGCCCGACGCCGATCCGGCCCCCGAAGACGCCGGGCCGGCGATCAGCTTCGCCGACGCCAACGCCGCGGCGATGTACGGCCGCGACTACCGCAAGACCCTGGCCCTGGACGACAGCTTCAAGCGCCTGGACGCCCAGGACCGCCTGGCCGCCGCGCGGCGGGCCCTGTCGGCCCAGGAGGTGGCGGTGATGGACATGGCCGCCGGCCGGGGCCATGCGCTGCCGGAGATCGTCGCCCGGACGGGGCGGACGATGGCGTTTATCGAGGGATTGTTCCTGGGGGCGTGCGCCAAGCTGGCGCGGCACTACGAGACGGCGGATCTGGGCCCGGAACGGCTGACCTAGGTCGCAAGCCGGGGACAGGCGCATGCGCCTGTCCCCATCCGCGTCCCTCAGGCTCAGACCGGCGGCGGCGGGTCGCCGGGCAGGGGGATGAACTCGTCGTGGTCGAGGTCGGGCAGTTTCATGCGGCCGGCCCGCCAGTCGGCCTTGGCCTGCTCGATGCGGTCCTTGGACGAGTGGACGAAGTTCCATTCGATGAAGCGCGGGCCGATCGGCTCGCCGCCCAGCAGCATGACGGTCGAGGGCTCCAGGGCCTCGAAGACCACGGTCTCGCCCGGCGCGAACACCGCCATCTGGCCGGCGTGCAGGGTCTGGCCGCCAACCTCGACCTTGCCGGCGGCGACATAGGCGGCGCGCTCGGGATATTCGGCCGGCAGCCCGGCCTTGGTCCCGGCCGCCAGCTCCCAGTGCACGTAGAACAGCGGCGAGAACACCGGCACCTTGGCCTCGACGCCGAACGCCTTGCCGGCCACCAGCGTGGCCTTCAGCCCGCCCTTGTCCTCGAAGCTGGGCAGTTCGTCGCGGCCATGGTGCGAGAACAGCGGGTCGATCTCTTCCTTGTCTTCCGGCAGGGCCACCCAGGCCTGGATGCCGTGCAGCGTCCCGCCGTCGCGGCGCAGGGTCTCGAAGCGTTCGGAATGGGTGATGCCGCTGCCGGCCGTCATCCAGTTGACCTCGCCGGGGCGGATGTCGATTTCCGAGCCGAGGCTGTCGCGGTGGGTGATCTCGCCCTCGAACAGGTAGCTCAGGGTCGACAGCCCGATGTGCGGGTGGGGCCGCACATCGACATTGCGCGGGAAGCCGGGCGCGAAGCTGGCCGGGCCCATGTGGTCGAAGAAGGTGAAGGGGCCCACCATCCGGCGGCTGTGGAACGGCAGCACGCGGCCCACCTCGAACCCGCCGAGATCCTTGCGGCGCTGGTCGATGACGAGGTCGATCATGGGGAGGGCTCCGGTGAGGTGGAGCCGGTAGTGTGAAGGGAGCGAGGTGGGGATTCTAGAAGAAATTGGCTCTACGGATCCTTCTCCCCTTGCGGGAGAAGGTGGCGGCCGTAGGCCGACGGATGAGGGGGCGCGCAAACGAAAAACGCCGCGACTGGCCTTTCGGCTGTCGCGGCGTTCGATGTCTTTCAACCCCTCATCCGACCGCTTCGCGGCCACCTTCTCCCGCAAGGGAGAAGGAAAAGGAGGACTACCCCAGCGGGCTCACATACGGGCTGACCAGCCCCAGCGGCACGGCCGTGGAGTTCTTGACCCCGCGGATGACGATTCGGCTCTCGATGTTGGACACCAGACCCAGCGACAGCAGCTTGTCGCGCAGGAATTCGTCGAAGGCGCGCATGTCGCGGGTGACGATGCGCAGCTCGTAGTCGGCGGCGCCGGTGACGGTGGCGCACTGCACCACCTCGGCCCACTTGGCGACGGCCTGCTCGAAGGTGTCGAGGTTTTCCTTGGTCGGCAGCGACAGCTTGGCGGTGCAATAGACCTCGAAGCCCAGGCCCAGTTTCTCGCGGTCGAGGATGGTCACGCGGCGCTGGATGACGCCCGCGTCCTCGAGCCTTTTGATCCGTCGCCAGCACGGGCTGGACGACAGTCCGACCCGCTCCGCGATCTCCGCGACAGACAGTCCGGCGTCGTGTTGGATGAGATCGAGGATCTTGGCATCCACGGCGTCGAGTTGTTCGGACAAGAATTCCTCCCCCAGAGGGTGTTTAGTGCGTTGATCGTGCGCAAAGCGGCCATGAACCGGGCACGCCTTGGGCAAACAATTTCCCCGTTTCTATAAGATATTGCTGTGCGGGCAGGAAGACCCGGGAGGAATTTTTTTGCTATGCGGCACTCGGAAGTCACGCTTGACGACAAATATCTGCTCGAAGATGGCCGCGCCTTCATCACCGGCGTGCAGGCGCTGATCCGCGTTCTGCTCGATCGCAAGCGTCTCGACACCCGCGCCGGACTCAATACCGCCGGCTTCCTGTCCGGCTATCGCGGCTCGCCCCTGGGCGGGCTGGACCAGCAGGCGGCGCGCATGAGCAAGCTGCTCACCGCCCACGACGTGGTCTTCAAGGAAGGCCTCAACGAGGACCTGGCCGCCACCGCCGTCTGGGGCAGCCAGCAGGCCAACCTGTTCCCCGGCGCCACCCATGATGGCGTGTTCGGCATGTGGTACGGCAAGGCGCCCGGCGTCGACCGCACCGGCGACGTCTTCAAGCACGCCAATTTCGCCGGCAGCTTCCCGACCGGCGGCGTGCTGGCGGTGGCCGGCGACGACCACGCCTGCAAGAGCTCGACCCTGCCGTCGCAGTCGGAGTTCGCCTTCCAGGACTTCGAGATGCCGGTGCTGTCGCCGGCCGACGTGCAGGAGGTGCTCGACTACGGCCTGCTGGGCCTTTCGATGTCGCGCTTCAGTGGCCTGTGGACCGGCATGATCGCCCTGGCCGACACCATGGACTCCGGCGTGACCATCGACGTCTCGCTGGACCGCCACAAGATCGTCATCCCCGAGAACTTCCCCATGCCGCCCGGCGGCCTGGGCATCCGGCTGAAGGACCAGCCGATGGAGAAGGAGCGTCGCCTCCGTCTCCACAAGCTGCCCGCCGCCCTGGCCTTCGCCCGCGCCAACGGCATCGACCGGGTGGTGCTGGGCGCCCACTCGGTGCGGGTCGGCAAGGCCCGCCTGGGCATCGTCTGCCAGGGCCAAGCCTACAAGGACGTGCTGGAAGCCTTCACCGCCATGGGCATGAGCCTGGAGGAGGCCGCCGACCTGGGCGTCTCGATCTACAAGGTCGGCATGCCCTGGCCGCTGGAGCCCCTGGGCATGCGGGCCTTCGCCGCCGGCCTCGAGACCTTGATGGTCATCGAGCACAAGCGCGGGCTGATCGAACCCCAGGCGCGCGCCGCCCTCTACGACCTGCCGGCCCACGCCCGGCCGCGAATCATCGGCAAGCAGGACGAGCACGGCCATCCGCTGCTGTCGGAGCTGGGCTCGCTGTCGGTGGCCGAAATCGCCCTGGCGATCTACGACCGCCTGCCGGAGGGGCCGCACATGGAGCGGGCCCAGGCCTATCTGAACCGCGTCTCGGCGGCCGGCGTCGCCGCCGTCAGCCTGGCCGCCGACCAGGCCCGCAAGCCGTTCTTCTGCGCGGGCTGCCCGCACAACACCTCGACCAAGCTGCCCGAGGGCAGCCGCGCCCTGGCCGGCATCGGCTGCCACTACATGGCCAGCTTCAACGACCCCTCGACCGACCTCAACACCCACATGGGCGGCGAGGGCCTGACCTGGGTGGGCGCGGCGCCGTTCACCACCGAGAAGCACGTCTTCCAGAACCTGGGCGACGGCACCTACAACCACTCCGGCTCGCTGGCCATCCGCGCGGCGATCGCGGCCGGGGCCAACATCACCTACAAGCTGCTGTTCAACGACGCGGTGGCCATGACCGGCGGCCAGCGGGCCGAGAGCGGCTTCACCCCGGCCCAGATCACCCGGCAGTTGGCGTCTGAAGGCGTCACCCGGACGGTGATCGTCGTCGACGAGCTGGAACGCTACGCCGACGTCAAGGATTTGGCCCCCGGCGTCGAGGTCTTCCCGCGCGCCGAGCTGATGAGCGTGCAGAAGATGCTGCGCGACACCCCCGGCACGACGGTGCTGCTCTACGACCAGACCTGCGCCACCGAGAAGCGCCGTCGCCGCAAGCGCGGCGCCATGCCCAAGGCCACCAAGCGGGTGTTCATCAACCCGCTGGTCTGCGAGGGCTGCGGCGACTGCTCGATCAAGTCCAACTGCGTGTCGGTGGAGCCGCTGAACACCGAGTTCGGCCGCAAGCGCAAGATCAACCAGTCGACCTGCAACCAGGACTACAGCTGCGTCGACGGCTTCTGTCCGTCGTTCATCACCCTGGAAGGAGCCGAGGGCGCCCAGGCCAAGAAGGTCCCGGCCCTGACCGCCGATTCGACGCCGCTGCCGGTGTTCGACGACTTCCACGGCGTGCGGAAGATCCTGTTCACCGGGGTCGGCGGCACCGGCGTGACCACCGTGGCCTCGATCCTGGCCATGGCCGCCCATGTCGACGGCCGGGCCGGCAGCGTGGTCGACATGACCGGCCTGGCCCAGAAGGGCGGGGCGGTGTTCAGCCACGTCAAGATCGGCGAGACCGAGGAGACCGTGGTCGGCGGCCGGGTGCCGGCCGCCAGCGCCGACGTGCTGATCGCCTGCGACATGCTGGTGGCGGCCTCGCCGGAGGGCCTGTCGCTCTACGCCAAGGACCGCACCGCCGCGTTCGGCAACAGCGACTTCGCCCCCACCGCCGACTTCGTCACCAGCCGCGACATCCGCTTCGACAGCGGGGCCATGGCCCGGCGGATCAAGGGCGCGACCAGGTCGTTCGATTCCTGCCCGGCCCAGCACCTGGCCGAGAGCCAGTTCGGCGACGCCATCTTCGCCAACATGATCATGGTCGGCTTCGCCTGGCAGCGCGGGGTGATCCCGCTGTCCAGCCGCGCGGTCTACCGGGCCATCAAGCTGAACGGCGTCGACTACGAGTCCAACCTGGCCGCCTTCGAGCTGGGCCGCCGCGTCGCCCACGACCCGGCCTCGGCCGGTCCGCGCGACGCCGACGTGCCGACGCCCGAGACCCTGCCGCTGGCCGAGCTGATCGCCAGGCGCACCGCCGACCTCGTCGCCTACCAGAACGAGGCCTACGCCAAGCGGTACGCGGCCAGGATCGAGAAGATCGCCCTGGCCGAGGCGGCGGCCGGCGGCGGGGAGGCCCTGACCCGCGCCGCGGCGGTCAACCTCTACAAGCTGATGGCCTACAAGGACGAGTACGAGGTCGCCCGTCTGTACACGGACGGCCGGTTCGCGGCCGAGCTGGCCGGGACCTTCAAGGGCGGCAAGGCCAAGGTCTGGCTGGCCCCGCCGATCCTCTCCCCCAAGGACAAGGACGGCCACCCGCGCAAGATGGCGTTCGGCGGCTGGATGCTCGACTACGCCTTCCCACTGATGGCCCGGATGAAGGGCCTGCGCGGCGGGCCGTTCGACGTGTTCGGCGGCACCGAAGAGCGGAAGATGGAGCGCGGCCTGATCGCCGACTACGAGGTCACCCTCGACCGCCTGGCCGGCGGCCTGACCCCCGAGCGCCTGCCCCTGGCGGCCCGCATCGCGGCGGTCCCGCAGGCCATCCGCGGCTACGGCCACGTCAAGGACGCCTCGGTGGTCACCGCCAAGGCCGACGCGGCGACGCTGTGGTCGCAGTGGGAGGGGTAGGCGAGCCCTCGCCCGGCGTCGCTCCTAGGGCGCGGCGTCGAGCGGGGCCAGCACCTCGTAGGCCTTGAGCAGGGTCGGCCAATCGAACATGGCGACGATCCGGCCATCGGTGATCGGCGTCTTGTCCTCGGCTTTGTCGGGCGCCTCGAAGGTCGTGGCGAGCTTGAGGATGGCGGCTTTGCCGCCGGCCGTCACGTCGCCCTGGACCTGGCAATCCTTCAGCACGCCTGCGTCGCCGACCGCGCAATTGAGCACCGAGACGCCGGTTGTCTGGCCGCTAGCCCGCAGGATCGGCGCGCTGACGTCGACGTCGGACTTGGTCTTCCAATAGAATTCGTGCGCCAGACAGAGCGCCTCGGGCTTGTCCGTCTTTGGGCAAGGAAAGCTGCCTGACTTCGACATCCTGGATGACGGCAAGGTTGTGATCAGCATCGCCGGCTGGCCGGCGGCGTAGGTGCGTAACGGCGGCGCGGCTTCTCCGGGTGGGCCCTGGAAGATGATCGGGATGTGGACATACCCGCCTTCGGCCGTCGCGCCGCTTTTGGTCTTGGGCGCGAAGCGGAAATAGGCTTCCGTCATTTTCACCGCAGCCGGGCCAAACCCAAGACCGACTGGCGCCTCCAGCGCGATCTTGCAGGCCTCCACCCGGCCGCTAGCGGCCACGCGGCATGACAGGACGGCCCAGCCACCCTTCTGTTGTGACCGCGCGCTCGATGGGTAGAGAGCGGCGAATTCCCGAGCGTTCGGTTTGCGTAGCCAGATGGCGTCGTTGATCAGTCGTTGCGGTTCACGCGCCAGCGCGCCGTTCGGGGCCGTGAGCAGAACCAGTGCGCCCAGCAGCGGGCCAAGCCTTAGCGTTTTACGCATTCCCACCACTTTTTGCCGTCGTCGGTGCAACCTTAGCTGTACGGGGCGAAAACGGAAGCTGCCGGTTGCGACGTCGCCGCGGACTGGCGCGCCTTCGCCTTCGTGATAGGCTCGGGGCATGAACAAGCCGGTCCATCCAGCCCCGGTCGCCGTGACCCTTTCGCCCGAAGACGCCTTCGACCTTCAGACACGGGTCGAACGTGGCGAATTCTCGTCGCTGGAGGAGGCCGTCGCCGCCGAGCTGGCGGAACTCAACTATCGACGCGCCGCCGAGATCATGGGCGGGGGCGACAAGCTCGAGAGCTTTCTCGATGAGCTTGAAGCCGAGACGGTCAATCCGGAAGACTGCGTCGATGCGGAGACGTTCTTCGCGGAGATGCTGACGGACCTCAAGGCGCGCGCCGAGGCCGCGGGGGAGTGAGCCGAAAACTCGTCGTGACGCCGCGCGCGGTGCGCGACCTGAACGGCATCCGCGATCACATCGCGGCCGACAGCCCGCGGGCGGCCGAACGGTTCGTGTCAGCCTTGCGGGCCGATCTGGACAAGCTCGTTCCCTTTCCCTTCATGGCCCAGGCGGTCGGTAGTCATCCGCGCTTTCGTCGGCTTCCCTATGGGGCCTATGTCATCTTCTATGAGGTGACCGACAGTGAGGTTTTGATCCGCGCGGTCGAGTATTCGGCGACCCTGAAATGACCCAAGCCTTCGATTTCGACGCCGTCGTGGTGGGCGCCGGCGCCGTGGGCCTGGCCTGCGGTTACGCCCTGAGCCAACGCGGCCTGGCCGTCGCCGTGCTGGAGAGCGAGGGCCATATCGGCCAGGGCGTGTCGTCGCGCAATTCCGAGGTGATCCACGGCGGGCTCTACTATCCGACCGGCTCGCTGAAGGCGCGGTTCTGCGTCACCGGACGGCGGCTGCTCTACGCGTTCCTCGACAAGCATCACGTCGACTACAAGAAGTGCGGCAAGCTGGTGGTGGCCACCGACGAGGCCGAGGTCGAGCGCCTGGAGGCGATCTTCGACCAGGCCCTGGCCAACGACGTCGAGGGCATGGAGCGCCTGACCGGCGCCCAGGCCCGGGCGCTGGAGCCGGGCCTCAACGTCCACGCCGCCCTGCTGTCGCCGGAGAGCGGGGTGTTCGCCAGCCACGACTACATGCTGGCCCTCCAGGGCGAGGTCGAGGCGGCCGGCGGGGCGGTGGTGGTCCATACGCCGTTCGAGGGCGCGGCGCCCCTGGCCGGCGGCGGCTTCACCGTGCGGATCGGCGGGGCCGAGGCCGCGACCCTGACCTGCCGGCTGCTGGTCGCCGCGCCGGGCCTGTCGGCCCAGGCCGTGGCGGCGCGCATCGAGGGCTTTCCGAAGGACCAGATCCCGCAAGGCCACTTCGGCAAGGGCGTCTATTTCCGCCTGGCGGCCAAGGCGCCGTTCCAGCGGCTGATCTATCCGCCGCCGATCCACGGGGCCCTGGGCACCCACTACCGCAACGACCTGGGCGGCCAGGCGGTGTTCGGCCCCGACCTGGAATACGTCCCGGCCCCCGACTATTCGGTCGACCCGGCCAAGGCCGCCGCCTTCGCCGCCTATATCCGCAAGTTCTGGCCGGCCGTGCCGGAAGACCTGCTGGTGCCCGACTACGCCGGAGTGCGGCCCAAGCTGCACGGCCCGGACGAGCCACAGCCTGACTTCCAGCTGCGCGGCGCCGACACCCATGGCCTGGAGGGGCTGATGGCGCTGTTCGGCATCGAGAGCCCCGGCCTGACCAGTTCGCTGGCCATCGGCGAAGAGGTCGCGCGGCGGTTGGCCTGACGTCGCGCTTGACTCATTCGTAAGCTATGACTTACCGTAAGTCATGACTTACGAAAACTCCGCCTTCGCCGCCCTGGCCGATCCTACCCGCCGCGCCGTGTTCGAGCGCCTGGCGCGCGGCCCCGCCTCGGTCGGCCAGGTCGCCGAGGGGCTGCCGGTCAGCCGGCCCGCCGTCTCGCAACATCTGAAGGTCCTGAAGGCCGCCGGTCTGGTCGATGACCACGCCGAGGGCGCGCGCCGCGTCTATCGCCTGGACCCGCGCGGCATCGGGGCCCTGCGCGACTGGCTGGACCAGCACTGGGCCCGCGCCCTGGACGCCTTTCAAACCTATGCCGACAGCCTGGAGGACGACCTCGAATGACCATCGCCCCGCTCGTTCGCACCGTGACGGTGAAGACCACGCCGGCCCGCGCCTTCGCGCTGTTCACCGGCCGCATGGGCCAGTGGTGGCCCAAGGGCAAGACGGTCGGCGCCCAGCCGCATGTCGACATCGTCATCGAGCCCCGTCCTGACGGGCGGTGGTTCGAGCGCGACGCCGACGGCGCGGAAACCCTGTGGGGCAAGGTCCTGGCCTGGGAGCCGCCGGGGCGCGTGCTGCTGGCCTGGCAGTTGAACGCTCAATGGACCTACGACCCCGACCTGGTCACCGAGCTGGAGCTGACCTTCGCGGCCCGACCGGAGGGTGGGACCCAGGTCATCCTGGAGCACCGGAACCTGGAGCGGTTGGGCGATTCCGCCGCGCTTCTGGCCGAGCAGTTGGGCAATGGCTGGCCCGGCCGGCTGCGCGATTTCGCCGACCTGGCTGATACGGCCGACTGAACCTTCGACAGGAGAGCGTGTGATGACGAGCTTCGTGGTGCATGGCGTTCCCGGCAGCCCCTATGTGCGGGCCACCCTGTTGGGGCTGGAGGAGAAGGGCCTGCCCTACCGGCTGGCCGCCCTGGCCTATGGCGAACACAAGGGCGAGGCCCATCGCCAGCGCCATCCGTTCGGGCGCATCCCGGTGCTCGACCACGGCGACCTGCGGCTCTACGAGACCCAGGCGATCCTGCGCTACCTGGACCGCATCGCGCCGTCGCCGCCCCTGACTCCCGCCGATCCGGTGGCCGAGGCGCGGATGAACCAGCTGATCGGCATTTGCGACTGGTACGTGATCAAGGACGTCAGCGCCGGGATCACCTTCCATCGCGTGGTGGCCCCGCGGTTCGGGCTGCCGGTCGACGAGGCGGCGGTGGCGCAGGCGATCCCCGGGGCGCGGACCTGCGTCGGCGAGATCGCCCGGCTGTTGGGCGACGCGCCGTTCCTGACCGGCCAGGCCCTCAGCCTGGCCGACCTGATGCTGGCGCCCCACCTGGCCTGGCTGGCGGTCACCGACGAGGGGCGTCAGATGCTGGGACCCCATCCGGCGCTCGCCGCCTGGATCGACCGGATGAACGCTCGACCCAGCATGATCCTCACCACCTGGGAGAGGCTGGCCGAGTCGGCCGCCGCCTGACCGGCGGATCGCCGCCCCTGCCACCAACTTCAGCTTCGCGCGTTGCAATCCTGGCTTTTCAGGAGGGCGCGATGCTCGATGACTTCATCGACAAACTGATCTCGCGGTTGATGGCGGGGGCGGGGTTGATCATGGCGGCGGCCATCGCCGCCGTGGCCGGGGCGATGGCGGTGTTCGCCTTTCTCAGCCAGTGGGTCGGCGCGGCCTGGGCCTACGCCATCGTCGCGACCGTGGCGGCCGTGGTGGTGGCGGTCTGGGCGCTGCTGCAGAAACAGCACCGGGACCGCGTCCGTCCGCCGCCGCTGGAGCAGCGCGTGATGACCATGATGCAGGCCCATCCGACGGCGTCGTTCCTGGCCGGCATGGCCGCGGCGACCCTGCTGAAGGGCAAGCCGTCGCTGGCGGCCAGCCTTTGGGAGGCGCGGAAGGGCAAGCCGCGGTAAATCCTCCCCCTTTGGGGGAGGTGTCGGCGAAGCCGACGGAGGGGCATGCTGAGCCGGCGGGGAAGACCCCCTCCGGCCCTCTGGGCCACCTCCCCCAGAGGAGGAGGATTTGGCGCCCCCTATCCCTTCGGCGAAATCCTCAGCACCCGTCCGTCATCCTCGTCGGTGACCACGTACACCGCCCCGTCCGGGCCCACCCGCACGTCGCGGATCCGGAAGTTCAGCTCCGACAGCAGGCGCTCCTCGCCCGTCACCTTGTCGTCCTTCAGCGTCAGGCGCACCAGGTAGCCCTTCAGCCCGCCGACGAACAGGCTGCCCTTCCAGGCCGGGAACAGGCCCGCGTCGTAGAACGCCAGGCCCGAGGGGGCGATCACCGGGTCCCAGTAGTAGATCGGCTGCTCCATGCCGGCCTTCTGGGTGATTCCGTCGCCGATCGGCTTGCCGGAATACTCCTCGCCATAGGTGATGGTCGGCCAGCCATAGTCCTTGCCAGCCTTGGGGGTGTTGATCTCGTCGCCGCCCTTGGCGCCGTGTTCGGCGGTCCACAGCTGGCCGCTCCACGGGTTGATCGTCGCGCCCTGGAGGTTGCGGTGGCCCATCGACCAGATCTCGGGCTTGGCCTGCGGGTTGCCGACATAGGGGTTGTCGGCGGGGATCGAACCGTCGGGACGGATGCGGATGACCTTGCCCAGGGCGGCGTCCAGGTGCTGGGCCTGCACCCGGCCCTCCTGGATCGAGCGCTCGCCGGTGGTGATGAACAGCGCCCCGTCGCGGGCGAAGGCCAGGCGGCCGCCGAAGTGCAGGGGCGAATCCAGGGCCGGCGCCTGCCGCCAGATCACCTGGACGTTCTCCAGCCTGGGCGCGACCCCTGGGACCAGCTTGCCGCGCGCCGCCGTCGTGCCGTTGCCGCCGCCTTCGCGGGCCTCGGCATAGGTCCAGTAGATCAGGCCGTTCTTGGCGTAGTCCGGATCCAGCGCCACGTCGAACAGGCCGCCCTGGCCCTCGGCATAGACCGCCGGCAGGCCGGTGACGGCCGGCGACAGCTTGCCGTCGGCGCCGAGAATCCGCAGGGCGCCGGCCCGTTCGGTGACCAGCTTGGACCCGTCGGGCAGGAAGGCCAGGCTCCAGGGGTGGTTCAGGCCGGTGGCCAGGGTCTCGACCTGGTAGGCGACGCCCAGCTTCTGCTCGGGCGCGCGGGTCTGCTGCGGGAAGGCGGGCTTCTGGTCGGGCGCGTTGGGCGGGGCGGTCTGGACCGGCGGATTGGCCGGAACCTGGGCCTCGCCGGCGGGACCGCAGGCGGACAGGGCGAGCACGGCGAGGGCGAGGTGGCGAAGACGCATGTGGACTGTCCAGTTGGGGGAGGGCGGGCGATTGGCCAGGTGACTACGTTGTCATTGCGCCGTGCGCTTGTCATCCGCGCTTGAGGGGGATGGGCGCGTTGACTTCCCTTTCCGCCCCGACGAAGGTCCGGCCTCGCCACGCCCTGGCTTGTTTCGCGGAGCTCGCCTTGACCGCCATCCTGCATGCCATGCTCGGCAAGGGTCTGGGCGGCCTGGAGCAGGTGTTTCTCGATTACCAGCCCATCCTCGAGGCCTATGCGGCCGCCGATGGCGGCCGGGCCGTTGGCGCGGTGCGGACCGGCGGCAAGGTCGCCGCCCAGGAGGCGCGCCGGGTTCCGCCCCTGGCCACCCTGCCGGCCTATACCGACTGGGACCCGGTCACGCTCGGCGCGGCCCGGCGGCTGGTCAAGGCCACCGCGCCCGACCTGATCCTCAGCCACGGCCAGCGCCCGGCCCGCCTGCTGGCCCGGGTCGCGCCGCCCCAGGCCGTGCTGGCGGTCTGCGTGCACAAGCCGGCCTTCGACATCGAGACCACCCGCACCCACTACCTCTGCGTCGGCCGGCACCTGGCCGAGCTGGCGATCGAGCGCGGCGTCCCGGCCGAGCGCGTCCACGTCGTGCCCAACGCCGTCAAGCCGCCGGCCGTCCTGGCGACGCCGTTCAGGGACGGGATCTGCGCGCCGCGCATCGTCGCCGCCGGTCGGCTGCACCCCAAGAAGGGCTTCGACGTGCTGATCGCCGCCCTGGCCCAACTGCGCGACCGGGGGCAGGGCTTCGAGGCCGAGATCGCCGGCGAGGGCGACGAGCGCGGCAAGCTGGAGGGGCTGATCGCCCAGCACGGCCTGGGCGACAGCGTGCGCCTGGTCGGCTGGCGAAGCGACGTCTCGGCCTTCCTGGCCACCGGCGACGTCTTCGCTTTCCCGTCGTACCAGGAGGGTTTTCCGCTGGTGCTGCTGGAGGCCATGGCCGTCGGCCTGCCGGTGGCGTCCAGCGCCATTCCCGGCCCGGTCGAGATGATCGCCGAAGGCGTCGACGGCCGCCTGGTCCCGCCGGGCGACGCCGCCGCCCTGGCCGCCAGCCTGGCCGGGCTGATCGCCGCGCCCCAAACCGCCGTGGCCCTGGGCGTCGCGGCCCGCGCCAAGGTGCTGGCCGACTATGGTCCGCGGAGCCTGAAGCGGCGTCTCGACGCGGTGCTCGATCTGATGCTCGGACGGGCTTGAAGCCGCCCCCGCTTTGCGCTTATAAGCCCGCCTCCGCTTCGCGCGGGCTGGGTAGCTCAGATGGTTAGAGCGGTGGATTCATAACCCACAGGTCGGCGGTTCGATCCCGCCCCCAGCCACCAAGCGGATATGCCGAAAGTCTGAGACGGGTGGAGAGCGGACGCTACGCTCCCTCAATCGCGCGTGGCGCGCGGCTGCATCACCCCCAGGCGACCTCGGCGCGTCGGCTCCCGCCAAGGATGGTCGAGCGCGAGCTGTCGCACGAAGGGTCCGTTGTTGGACTGGACGACACCTTGTAGGTTGGCGCCCATGGCGCTCAAGCGGATGGACAACGTCGGAATCGTCGTCGACGACCTCGAAGGGGCGATTGATTTCTTTCGCGAGCTCGGCCTCGAGCTCGAAGGGCGGGGCGCCATCGACGGAGAATGGGCCGGACGTGTCACCGGGCTGGGCGATCAGCACGTCGAGATCGCCATGATGCGCACGCCGGATGGCCACGGCCGGGTCGAGCTCTCCCGCTTCCTCACGCCGCCCCCCGTCGCGGATCACCGCAACGCCCCGGTGAACGCCCTGGGCTACCTCCGCGTCATGTTCACCGTGGACGACATCGACGAGACGCTTGAAAGGCTCCGCAAGCGCGGCGCGCGGCTCGTAGGCGAGGTCGTGCAGTATAAAGACGCGTATCGGCTCTGCTACATCCGCGGACCCGAAGGGCTTCTCATCGGACTCGCCCAGGAACTCGGCTGAGCGCCATACGAAGGCGATGACGAAGAGCGATCGATGTTCGCGAGCGCCTCACGCTAGTCGAATTTTGCGCAAGGCGTTGGCGGGCGGCGCCGATCTCACCGCATGGGCCGGGCTTGGCGCCACGCGCCGGCTCCGATGGTGTTTCAGGGCGAGGGATCAGTCCTGAAAGTACCGACGCCGCCGGCCGCGCTTGCGCCGCAGGTTGCCGAGGCGTGGCGCCAGGCTCGGCCAGGCCAGCATGCCGAGCAGGAAGACAATGAAGAAAACCGAGACGAACTGAAACACCAAGGGCTCCTGGCTGTGAGCGATATCCCCCTTGCCCGATCTCGTTCTTTTGCTGCCAGGCGCCTGGATCGTGGAAGAACGCCCTGTTCAAAATATGGCTCCTTGGCCGTGAGCGGAATGGTGTGGACGAATTTTCCCGGCCGGCGTGTCGGGTTGAGGCGTCGCTGATCGTCCTGGGAACGAAAGGTGCGCAGTCCGATGCTTTACGCCATATTTTGTTACAGTCGCGAGGACGTGGTCGGCGCCTGGACCTCGGCGGAGGATGCTGCGGTGATGACCAGGCTGGCGATCGTCGAACAGAAGCTGGCCGTGACCGGGCGGCTGGGGCCGGTGGTCCGCTTGTTGCCGACCACCACCGCCGTCACCCTGCGCAAGGGCCGCGAGACGCTGGTGATCGACGGCCCGTTCGCCGAGACCCGGGAGCAATTGCTGGGCTTCTATGTCGTCGATTGCGAAGGGCTGGAGCAGGCGATCGACGCCGCGCGCGAACTGGCGATGGCCAATCCCGGGACCGGCGCCTATGAGATCCGGCCCATCGGCCTGTACCGGCCCGTCGCCGTCCGCGGCCTCCCGGGCGGGGCCATGAAACGGTTCGGCGCATGAGCGAGATGGCGAGCATGGGGGGAGCCGGCATGGACGGGGCCTGGATCGACGCGGCCCTGACCGCGGCCCGCCCGCAGGCGGTGGCGGCGCTGCTGCGCTATTTCCGCGACCTGGACACCGCCGAGGAGGCCTTCCAGGACGCTTGCCTGCGGGCCCTGAAGGCCTGGCCCAAGAACGGTCCGCCGCGCGATCCGACCGCCTGGCTGATCCTGGTCGGCCGCAACGCGGCGCTCGACGGGGTGCGCAAGCGCAGCAAGTCCGCGCCCCTGCCGTCGGAAGAGCTGATCTCCGACCTCGACGACGCCGAGGCCGCCCTGGCCGACCGGCTGGACGGCGAGCACTATCGCGACGACGTGCTGCGGCTGCTGTTCATCTGCTGCCACCCCGACCTGCCGGCCACCCAGCAGGTGGCCGTGGCCCTGCGTATCGTCTCGGGCCTGTCGGTCCGGCAGATCGCCCGCGCTTTCCTGGTCAGCGAGGCGGCGATGGAGCAGCGCATCACCCGGGCCAAGGCCCGGATCGGGGCCGGCGACGTGCCGTTCGACACGCCCGGCCCGCTCGAACGGGCCGAGCGGCTGAGCGCGGTGGCGGCCATGGTCTATCTGATCTTCAACGAGGGCTATTCGGCCAGCGGCGAGGCCGTGCAGGCCAAGGGCTCGCTGTGCGACGAGGCCATCCGGCTGGCGCGGCTGCTGCTGCGGCTGTTCCAGGGCGAGCCGGAGGTCATGGGCCTGACGGCGCTGCTGCTGTTGCAGCACGCCCGCGCCCCGGCCCGGTTCGACGCCGCGGGGGCGGTGGTGCTGCTCGAGGACCAGGACCGCGGCCTGTGGAACCGCCGGATGATCACCGAGGGCCTGGCCCTGATCGACAAGGCGGTGCGCCATCGCCGGCCCGGCCCCTACCTGGTGCAGGCGGCGATCGCCGCCGAGCACGCCCGCGCCGAACGGGCCCAGGACACCAGCTGGGCGCGGATCGACCTGCTGTACGGCGACCTGGAACAGCTGGCGCCGTCGCCGGTGGTCAGCCTGAACCGCGCGGTGGCGGTGTCGAAGGTGGCCGGGCCCGAGGCGGCCCTGGCGATGATCGAGCCCCTGGCGTCCCGGCTGTCGGGCTATTTCCATTTCTTCGGCCTGAAGGGCGGGCTGCTGCTGCAACTGGGACGCCGGGAGGAGGCCCGCGCGGCCTTCGACCAGGCCATCGCCCTGGCCAACACCACCGCCGAGGCCGCGCACATCCGCCTGCACCTGGACCGGTTGATGCAGGACGGGGCGGCGGCCGAAAAATAATTCGCGGCCCCTGTCGGATCGCCCGGCCCGGCTTCGTCCTTCGAGCATGCCGCCCAGCGGGGAAGCCCCGGGGGGAAAGAAGGAGATGACCATGAGCGAAGAAGCCGCCGTCCGCGCCGCCATCGACGCCCGGGCCGCCGCCCTGGGCGCCAAGGACGCGGCGGGCGTCGCCGCC
>NZ_AKKF01000130.1 GCF_000281955.1 Caulobacter sp. AP07
AGTGTTGGGATCGTTGATCCTGCCCGCGGAGGTCGTATCACTCCCCCCACCGTCAGCTTCGCTGACACCTCCCCCACAGGGGGAGGGCCTCTATTCCTCCGGAACCTGCTCGTCCCTCAATTCGATGGTCTCGCCCGGCTTCAACCCGCAGGCCAGCAGGCTGGACCACACGGTCTCGGCGCTCTCGGCGAACCGGAACAGCTCCAGGTCGACGGGGTTGATCATGCCGTGCTCGGCCAGGGCCTCGAAGTTCACCACCGATCGCCAATAGGCCTCGTCGAACAGCACGATGGGGATGCGCGGGGCCTTGTCGGTCTGGCGCAGGGTCAGGATCTCGAACAGCTCGTCGAAGGTGCCAAAGCCCCCGGGGAACACCACCAGGGCGTTGGCCCGCATCGCCAGGTGCATCTTGCGCATGGCGAAATAGTGGAAGCGGAACGACAGGTCCGGGGTGGCGTAGGGGTTGGGCTGCTGCTCGTGCGGCAGGGTGATGTTGAAGCCGACGGACGGCGCGCCGGCGTCCCAGGCCCCGCGGTTGGCCGCCTCCATCACCCCCGGGCCGCCGCCGGTGGCGATGACGTTGTCGCGCACGCCGTCGTGGCCGTTCAGCGCCCCGCCGCGTTCGGAGGCGATGCGCCCGAAGCGCCGGGCCTCGGCGTACCAGTGGGCCTGGCGCCCGGGTCCGTCCTCCCGCACCCGGGCGCTGCCGAACACCACGACGGTCGAGCGCACGCCCCAGGCCCGCAGCGCCTCGTCGGCCTTGGCGAACTCCAGCAGGAACCGCACCCCGCGCATCGATTCGCCGAGCAGGAAGTCCTGGTCCAGGGCCGCCAGGCGATAGGAGGGCGACGCCAGCTGCGCCGCACGCCTTTCCTCCATGCTGGAGGGATCGCCCTGGCGGTCGTCGGTCATGCTACTTGCCCTTCTTCAGGGTCGGGCTGTCGAGGTCCAGCTGGTCGATCGCGATGGTCTCGGCGCCCGGCAGCACGGCCTTCACCGTGTCGCCGAAGGTCTTGGCGTCGCCGACCACGATGACGCTGGCCTGGGCCGGGTCGAGCACGGTCCTGGAGAAGGTCTGGACGTCGGCGGCGGTCACCGCTTCGACCTTGCCGGTATAGGCCTGGATCTCGTTCAGCGGCACGCCGTAGACCGCCAGGCCGCCGAGGATGTCGGCCAGGCCCTCGGAAGTGCCCAGCTCGCGGCCATAGCCGCCGACCAGCACCGACTTGCGGGCCGCCAGCTCGCCGGCCGAGGCCGGGGCGTCGCCCAGCCGGGCCAGCTCTTCGCGGATCAGGGTCACCACCTGGGCGGCCGACTCGTTCTTGGTCTGGACGTTGGCCGTGAAGCCGCCGATCGCGGCGCGCGGCGTCAGGCTGGAATTGGCGCCGTAGGACAGGCCGCGCTTGATGCGGATCTCCTGGTTCAGCCGCGAGGAATAGCCGCCGCCCAGCACGCCGTTGGCCACCAGCCCGGCATAGTAGCGCGGGTCGGCCCGCAGGATCGCCGGCTTGGCCACCACCACGGCGGCTTGGCCGGTGCCCGGCAGGTCGATGACCACATTGCGCGGCGCGTAGCCGGTCGGACCCTTGATCGGGGCCGGGGCGGCGCCGGCCGGTTTCTTCCAGCCGCCGAACGCCTTCTCCGCCAGGGCGAAGCCCTGGTCGGGGGTCAGGTCGCCGGTCAGCACCAGGATGGCGTTGTCGGGCCGCCAGTAGGCGTCGTGGGTCTTGACCAGGGCGTCGCGGGTGATCTTGGGCAACGAGCCCGGCGTGCCGCTGGCGACGTGGCCATAGCCCGAGCCGGCATAGATCACGGTCGGCACGGCGAAGCCGGCCACGGCGCCCGGCCGCTGCAGGCTGACCGACAGGGCGTCCAGGGCCTCGGTCTTCACCCGCTCCAGTTCCTCGGCCTTGAAGGTCGGGTTCTGGGCGACGTCGGCCATGATCGACAGCCCGGCGGCGGCCTTGTCGGCGATCACGCTGAGGGTCAGGGACGAGGACTCCCAGCCCGAACCGGCCTCCAGATTGGCGCCCAGGGCCTCGGTGGCGGCGGCCACCTGGGTGGCGGTGCGGGTCTTGGTGCCTTCGGTCAGCAGTTCGGCGGTCAGGCTGGAGACCCCGGCCAGGCCGGCCGGATCGGCGCCGGCCCCGCCCTTGACGGTCAGGTCGGCGGTGACCAGCGGCAGGTCGCTGGACTTGGCGACGATCACCCGCAGACCGTTGGCCAGGGTCTTCTCGACCGGCGAAGGCAGCACCGGCGACACCGGCTGGCCCGGGGCCGGCGGGGCGACGCGACCGGCCTCGGGGGCCAGGGTGGTGACCGGACCGTCATAGCTGACCGACGCCACCGCCTTGGGGGCCTCGAACGGGTCCTTGGCGCCGGCCGGCCTGGCCGATTCCGGCAGGTAGCGGACCACCACGCGACGGTCGTCGACCAGGTACTTCCTGGCCACGCGCTGGACGTCGGCGGCGGTCACCGCCTGCAGGGCCGCCAGGTCGGTGTTGGCGCGGGCGGCGTCGCCCTCGGTGCGCAGGGCGTAGCCGATGGCGAAGGCCCGGCCGTCGATGGTCTCGCGGCCGCGCACGGCGTCGGCCAGCAGGCCGGCCTTGGCCTCGGCCAGTTCGGCGGGCGTCGGCGGGGCGTCGCGCAGGCGGGCGACCTGGGCGCTCAGCGAAGCCTCGCCCTGTTCCACGGTCTTGCCGCCGGCCATGATCGCGCCGACGTAGAAAATCCCCGGCTGGGCGTTGGTGCTGGTCGAGGAGAAGATCGACTGGGCGATCTGCTGGTCATAGACGAGGCTGTTGTACAGCCGCGACGACTTGCCGGCCGAGAGGATGGCGTCCAGCACCGACAGGGCCGGGGCGTCGGGATCGGCGGCGGCCGGGGCCAGCCAGGTCATGGCCACGCCCGGCAGCGGCACGTTGGGGCCATAGGTGGTGACGGTCCTGGGACCGGCGCGCGGCGGCTCGACCACCGTCACCGGCTTGATCGCCCCGGCCGGGGTCTTCAGACCCGCGAAATACTGGTCGATCCAGGCGTTCAGCTGGGTTTCGTCATAGTTGCCGACCACGATCAGGGCGGCGTTGTCGGGGCGGTAATAGGCGGCGTGGAAGGCGCGCACGTCGTCGACGGTGGCGGCGTCCAGTTCCTCGATCGAGCCGATGCCGGGGCGCTTGTAGGGGTGCTGGGCGAACGAGGCCTGGGTGATGTAGAGGTTGAAGAACCGGCCATAGGGATTGGCCAGCACCCGCTGGCGCAGCTCTTCCTTGACCACGTCGCGCTCGGACTTGAACACCGCGTCGTCGATGACCAGCGAGCCCAGGCGCTCGGCCTCGGCCCACAGCAGGCGCTGCAAGTGGTTGGCCGGCACCACCTCGTAATAGTTGGTGAAATCGTCGTAGGTGGAGGCGTTGTTGAAGCCGCCGACGTCCTCGGTCAGACGGTCGAAGAACTCGTTGGGCATGTTGCGCGTCGACTTGAACATCAGGTGTTCGAACAGGTGCGCGAAGCCCGAGCGGCCCTCGGGGTCGTCCTTGCTGCCGACGCCGTACCAGACCTGCACCGTGACGTTGGGGGTGCTGGCGTCGCGCGAGGTGAACACCTTCATGCCGTTGGCCAGCGTGCGTTCCTTGTAGACGATCGGCGGCACGGCCACGCCGGCGGCCGGCGCCGGGCTGGCGGCCCGGGCATGGGCTCCACCCGCGACCAGCAGCGGCGACAGGGCGGTGGTCGAGAGGGCCAGCGCCACGAGGGCGGCCTTGGCGGCGGGACGGATCATGAGGGCGGCGCTCCGAAAGCTTGAGGGCGCGACCCTATCACCGGCGTCCGGGGCGCCAAGCTTACCGTGTTGTCATGAAAGCCGGCCGGCATAGCCGAAGATCACCCCCAGCCAGGGGTGGGTGACCAGCACGCGGAAGCGGTAGACGCCATTTCGGGCGAAGGTCCGGGCTCGCGTTCGCGGCGCCCAGGCGCGGGGCAGGGGGATCGGGCCCAGCCGCCACCCCGCGAAGGTCCACGAGAAGCCGCCGGGATAGGGCGCGGCGGTGAAGCGGAAGGTCAGGGGCGCGACGGTTTCCTCGAACGCCCAGGGATCGTCCCTGGCCGGGGTGATCACCGAGCCGAAGGTCCGGGCTCCGAACCGGCGGGTCCAGCGCTCGCCCGCGCCGTCGGGCGCGATGGTCACCGTGGTGGCGTGGACCCCGGCCGGCGGCATGCCCTGCAGCCGGCGGACCAGGGCGGCCAGGCCGGGCGCGCCGCGGCCCCGGGCCTGGCCGGTCAGGGTGACGACCTGGGTCCCGGCATGGGCGTGGCGGACGGCGGGCGGCAAGGCCGCCCAGGCGTCGCCCAGCAGCCGCGGGAACAGGCCGGCGGCGTCGGGACGCTGGCTTTCCAGTTGGGTGCGGATCGGCAGGTCGCGCAGCGGATCGAGAACGGCGTCGAGGGGCAGCAGGCCGACGCAGGGCGTGGCGCGGGGCGGGGCCGCGAGCCGACCGTCGAGCAGGGCCCGCAGGATCGCCGCCGCCGGGGCGGCCGGGGTGTTCGGACCGGCGCCGGCCTCGGCGCACAGGCTCCAGCGGGCCAGGCGTCGCGCCCCGTCGGCGTCCAGGCCCTCGGCCGACACCACCATGCCGCCGCGATCCGAACCCAGCGGCGCGACCAGCCCCGCCGCCTCGCCCAGCACGACGGCCAGGGGCTCCAGCGACCGGACCAGCCGGGTCCGGCGCAGGACGCTCAGCGCCCAGAGGCCCAGGTGCAGGACCGGCAGCTCCAGCCCGGCCCGGAAGGTCGCCTCGCGACGGGCGTGGAAGCGGGCGGGCAGCAGGTCGAGGTCGGGGGTCTCGGCCAGGCTGGTCCAGCGAAGGCCGAGGCCCGGGAACGGCGTGCGACGCGGCCGGCTCCAGCCGGGCAGGGTGGTCCAGTGTCCTTCGGTGAACAGCCGCACCGGCCCGCCGGCCCAGGCCAGCAGGGCGCGGACCACCGACAGGCCGCGCGGGGCCCGGGCGCCGGGCGAGATCGCCGCCTCGACCCGGTCGATCTGGCTCCAACCGTGGGTCATGGCGTCGAGCGCGGCGTGGCTGAGGGCCGGGGTCGAGCTGGCGCCGGTGATCGCCCAGCGGCCGGCCGCCCGGGCCTGGCCGTCCAGCGCCGCCTCGAACCCGCCGACGAAGTCGCGGGCGTCGGCCAGGTCGACATAGTGGGCGCCGGCCTTGAGCACGGCGTGGGGGAAGGCGTGGTCCTGGCCCTGGAACGGCCCGGCGGCGTCGACCACCGCCCAGGGCGCCAGCGCCGCCAGGCGCTTGGGGGCGAGCCGGTCGAGGCGGGCGACCTCGATCTTCGCCGCCGGCCTGGTCTTGGCCAGGCTCGCGGCCAGGGCCTCCAGCGGCGGCGTGTTCCGCGCCGCCAGCACCAGCACGACGTCGGGCCAGCGGGCGATCATCGCCGCCAGTCTTTGGCCGAAGACCCCGCTGGCCCCGACCAGGACGATACGTTTGCGGGTGTCCTTCATTCGGGCGGCGGCTCGAGGATGAAGCGGGCCCTTTGGGCCGGGGTCGGCAGCATGCAGGTCTTGCGCTTGCCCAGCAGCCGGTAGCGGTTGGCGGCCAGCCAATCGTAGCCGGCGTCGCGCCAGGCCTCCGGCAGGGCGCCGATCACCGCCAGCCACGACCACGGCGGACCCAGCCGGCGCAGCAGGGCCAGGACGGCGGCGCTCTTGGCCAGGGCGCGGCCGTCGTCGAGGAACAGGAAGCTGGTCGGCTGGTCCGGGTCGATCCCGTGGGCCACGGCCAGCTGGCGACCATAGACCGACTGGATCGGGGTGAAGCGGATCAGGCCCCTGCGATCCATGGCCAGCACCGCCCGCACCGAGCCGGAGCACAGGTTGCACACCCCGTCGAACAGCCACAGCGGCTCCGGCCCCGGGTCGGACGGGCCGCTCATCGCGCCGCCGCCACGCTCTCGCGGCGCAGGGCCCGCAGGGCGGCGGGAACGTCGCGGCGCATGGCGATCACCGTCAGGCCGGACGGCATGCCGTAGGGCGCCTGGGCGCGGTTCTCGTAGGTCACGCGGGTGGCCTTGCCATAGTCCAGGGGCTCCAGCAGCCACTGGCCCTCGCAGTCGTTGATGTCGCCGTCCACGCAGCGGAAGGCGATCCGTCGCTGCGGGTCCAGCTCCAGGCGCGACACCGAACGGAAGGCCGGAAACAGGAAGCCCCACTTGACCACGTGCTCGCGCAGCTCGCCGCGGCCGGAGGGGTCGCGCGACAGCACCGTGCAGCGCTTGACGCTGGGGGTCATCCGCGCCGCCCGCTCGCAGTCGAGGATGGTGCGCCAGACGACGTCGGGCGGGGCGGCGATGTCGATCATCGCCCGCACCGATCCGCCGCGCCCGCCCGGATCGGGACGGGCTTTCAGGGCGACGTCGCCGCTCTCGACCCGGCGCAGCCAGTCGGGGTTCGGCGTGTCGGCCGTCGTGGCGGAGGCGAACCCGGAGGCCGCCAGCACCACCAACGCAACGACGAGACCGAGCTTGGGCATGGGGTGAAGCCTAGCCGGTTTTCATCTCCATGCGCATCAAGCGTTGGCGCGATTTTTCACCAGGTCGTCGACCACGCTGGGATCGGCCAGGGTCGAGGTGTCGCCGAGCGAGCCCAGTTCGTTCTCGGCGATCTTGCGCAGGATGCGGCGCATGATCTTGCCCGAGCGGGTCTTGGGCAGGCCGGGGGCCCACTGCAGGACGTCGGGCGCGGCGAACGGCCCGATCTCCTGGCGCACCCAGAGGATCAGGTCCTTGCGCAGCTGGTCGGTCGAGGCGACCCCCGCCTTGAGCGTGACGTAGGCGTAGACGCCCTGGCCCTTGATGTCGTGCGGGTAGCCGACCACGGCCGCCTCGGCGACGGCGGCGTGGGCCACCAGGGCGCTCTCGATCTCGGCGGTGCCCAGGCGGTGGCCCGAGACGTTGATCACGTCATCGACCCGGCCGGTGATCCAGTAATAACCGTCCTCGTCGCGGCGGCAGCCGTCGCCGGTGAAGTACTTGCCCGGATAGGCGCTGAAATAGGTCTCGAAGAACCGGCCGTGGTCGCCGTAGACCGTGCGCATCTGGCCCGGCCAGCTGTCGGTGATCACCAGGTTGCCCTCGGTGGCGCCCTCCAGCACCCGGCCCTCGGCGTCGACCAGCTGCAGCTTGACGCCGGGCAGCGGCTTGGTGGCCGAGCCGGGCTTCAGGGCCGTGGCGCCGGGCAGGGGCGAGACCAGGACGCCGCCGGTCTCGGTCTGCCACCAGGTGTCGACGATCGGCAGGCGGTCCTTGCCGACCACCCGGTGGTACCACAGCCAGGCCTCGGGATTGATCGGCTCGCCGACGCTGCCCAGCAGCCGCAGCGAGGACAGGTCGTTCTTGGTCACCCAGTCGTCGCCTTCGCGCATCAGGGCCCGCAGGGCGGTGGGGGCGGTGTAGAAGATCTCGACCTTGTGCTTGTCGACCACCTCCCAGAACCGGGCCGGGGTGGGATAGTTGGGCACGCCCTCGAACATCAGGCTGGTCCCGCCATTGGCCAGCGGGCCGTAGACCACGTAGCTGTGGCCGGTCACCCAGCCGACGTCGGCCGTGCACCAGAACACTTCACCGGGCCGGTAGTCGAACACCGCCTCGTGGGTCCAGCTGGCCCAGGCCAGGTAGCCGCCGGTGGTGTGCAGCACGCCCTTGGGCTTACCCGTCGAGCCGGAGGTGTAGAGGATGAACAGCGGATCCTCGGCGCTCATCGGCTCGGGCGGGCAGTCGGCGCTGGCGGCGGCCTGGACGTCGTTCCAGACCACGTCGCGGCCGGCGACCAGGCCGACCTGCGCCCCGGTCCAGCGGACCATCAGCACCTTGTCGACCTGCGGGCACTGTTCCAGAGCCTTGTCGACATTGGCCTTCAGCGGCACGCGCTTGCCGCCGCGACAGCCCTGGTCGGCGGTGATCACCAGGCGGCTCTCGCAGTCCTGGATGCGGCCGGCGATCGAGTCCGGTGAGAAGCCGCCGAACACCACCGAGTGCACGGCCCCGATGCGGGCGCAGGCCAGCATGGCCACCGCCGCCAGCGGGATCATCGGCAGGTAGATGGTGATCCGGTCGCCCTTCCTGGCGCCCAGGTCCTTCAGCACATTGGCCATCTTGCAGACCTGGGCGTGCAGCTGGCCATAGGTCACGGTGTGCGAGACGCCCGGCTCGTCGCCCTCGAAGATCAGGGCCACGTCGTCGGCGCGGTGCGGCAGGTGGCGGTCCAGGCAGTTGACCGAGGCGTTCAGCACCCCGTCGGCGTACCAGCGGATGCGGAAGTCGTCCTTGGCGAACGAGACGTCCTTGATCTGGGTCGGCGCGGTGATCCAGTCCAGCCGGGCGGCCAGGTCGCGCCAATAGCCCTCGGGGTCGGCCTCGACCCGCGCCACCGCCGCCTCATAGCCGGCCGCGTCGATATGCGCCTTGCCCGCCCAGTCGTCGGGAACCGGAAAAACCTGACCGTCGCTCACGCCGTCTACTCCCTTGGCCTTGTTGCGCGGGAGTTATGCGCGGCGGGGGGCGGGGCGCAAGAAGACCATTGGGGAATCTGCGGACTTCCACGGTGGCCACGCTGGATCGCAAGCTCTAGGTCGGCTTCTGGATCATCGGCCAGACCCCGGCGGGCGGGCGGCGCCTACGGGTTCAGCAGCTTTTGCGACCTCTATCCCGAAGACCGGCTGGGCGTGGTCCTGCCGTCCAACGTCGCCGACCCCTCCGCCCAGGACGACCTGCTGGCCCTGTCCGAGACCCTCATTGGGCGGTTGCGCGGCGCTAAATAGGGTCGGCTTCACCGTTGGATAGGCGTAAAGCCGTGCCCAAATTGTAGGCGCGGGGCCTGTCGCGCGCCGCCCCGGATTTCTCGCGGAGTTTCCAGCCATGCTGCTCGCCCTTTCGACCTGGCCCGAGATCGAAGCCTTTCTGGAGGACTCCAAGACGGTGGTGGTGCCGATCGGCTCCAACGAGCAGCACGGGCCGACCGGCCTGCTGGGCACCGACTGGCTGTGCCCGGAGATCATCTCGCACGAGGCCAGCAAGCTGTCGGCGACCGTGCTGGTGGCCCCGACCTTCAATGTCGGCATGGCCCAGCACCACCTGGCCTTTCCGGGCACCATCTTCCTGCGGCCCTCGACCTTCATCGCCGCGATCGGCGACTGGGTGCGGTCGCTGGGGGCCCACGGCTTCGAGAAGATCTATTTCCTCAACGGCCACGGCGGCAATGTCGCCTCGATCGAGGCGGCCTTCTCCGAAATCTACGCCGAGTACAGCTTCCGCAAGGAGCGGGCGCCCTTCGCCCTGAAGCTCAAGAACTGGTGGGACCTGAAGGGTGTGCTGTCGCTGGCCAGCCAGCAGTTCCCGCTCGGCCACGGCAGCCACGCCACCCCGTCGGAGATCGCGGTGACCCAGTGGGGCTATCCGGCCAGCATCAAGACCGCCGCCTACGAACCGAGGATCGCGCCCACCGGACCGATCCGCGAGGCGCTGGACTTCCGCGCCCGCTACGCCGACGGCCGCATGGGTTCCGACCCGGCCCAGGCGACGCCGGAGAAGGGCGGGGCGCTGGTGGCGCTGGCGGCCAAGTCGCTGATCGACGACCTGGCCGAGTTCTCGGCGGAGCCGCGGGTCTAGCGTCGGGAGGCGCGGATGGGGAGGCGCCTGCGCCTGTCCCCGATCGTGACCTACCGCGGGATCTCGGCGGTCTTGGTCAGCACCACCTGGCGGTACACCGCGGTGATCTCGAAATAGCGGCCGAACGCGCCGTGGAACTGGTCCACCGCCTGTTTCACGCCCGGGCCGCCGATCTCGCTGATGTCGTGCCAGTAGTCGTCCAGCACCATCATGCCGCCGACGCTCAGCAGGCTGGCGCAGAAGCACAGGTCGATCAGCACGGCCAGGGCCGTGTGGCTGCCATCGACATAGATCAGGTCGAACTGCTCGCCGGCCGCCAGCATCCTCGGCAGCTCGTAGGTCGAGAACCCCTTGCGGGCGGTCATCGAGCGGAACGAGGTCTTGGCCATGTTGCGGTGAAAGCGCGGCTCGACGGCGTGGTACTTCTCTTCCGGGTTCAGGGCCTCGTCGAACCAGGGGTCGATCACCGTGACGTCCAGGCGGTCCGGCATCAGCCAGTCCATGAACGCCAGGTTGCGGCCCTCATAGGCCCCGATCTCCATGTAGCGGATCGGCTCGCCGCCGCGCTTGCCGGCGAAGTCGCGCAACAGCGGGGTGACGAACGGGATGTTGTTGGACGCCCAGCCCGAGGTGAACTCGTAGCCCACCGTCTCGCTGTGGGCGTTGAAGGCGTCGACCACCGTGTGGTCGCGCGGGGCCAGCATGGTGCGGGCCAGGTCCGGCGCAAAGCGCGGATTGACCTTGGCGAACGAGCGCAGCTTGTCGCCCAGGCCGCGCGCGTCGTCGGCGTCGGTCAGTTCGGCGTCGAAATTCGGATTGGACCCGTCGGCCATGGCGTCGGTTTCCCCGTTTCAGTCGGGGGAAACCCTAGCGCCAAGGCGTTAATGAACGGTCAGGTGGTGAAACTGATGAGCGGCTTGTTCTGAGCCACGCTCCAGCCGGTGCGCAGGGCGCCGTGGTCTTGAAGCCGATAGAGCCAGAGCACTTCGGTGACGTTCAGCGTGATCAGCTCCGTGGTCGGGCCGTCGGGTCGCGACTGCAGTTGGATCCCGCTGATCAGCGCGTCGCGCAGGGAGACGGTCATCACCAACGGAGCCGGTCCGTCCAGGTCGCGCAGCATGTGCAGATAGGTCGGGCGCATCTGGCCCGCTCCCAGGGGCCTGGCCTGCATGCAGAACTCGTAGAGCCGCACCGACAGCGAATCCACCGGCTTGACCAGGGTGAAGTCGGCGGTCGGCGTCCCTGCGATGCGCGCCGCGGCGTCGCTCGTCACCGGCTGCTTCAGGGTCTGGCCGAAGGAGATCAGCGGCACGCACAGGCTGGGATCGAAGATGTCGTCCTTGGGGGGCAGCCCGTCGATCTGCATGGGGTCGCCGCCATACAGGATGTCGGGATCGCCCGGTTGCAGCAGAAACAGATCCATGTCGCGCCCCCCGTCTGGTCGAGGGGACCCTAACCTTGGCCACGGCGCTTGGCGACCGATGTTCTCTCAGCCGGTGACGACCGCGCCGTCCACGAGCCGCACCGGCCAGGGCGTCAGGGTCATGTTCTCGCAGGGGCCAGCGACGCTGACGCCGTCCTCGATGCGGAACAGGGCCGCGTGGCCGCCGCACAGGATCAGGTCGTTGTCGCGGGTCAGGAACCGGCCGCTGGGCCCGGCCAGCGGCCAGCCGGCGTGCGGGCAGCTGTCGACATAGCCGACCAGGACCTCGCCCCGCCGCACCACGAAACCGGCGAACACCGCCGCGTCCACGCGAAAGCGGAAGCCACGCGCGCCGGGCGAGGCGATCTCGTCCAGCGGGCAGAGCACGGTTCCCGGCATGGGGCGGGCGGGATTGTCGGGGTCGGTGCGGGACATTCTCAGTCTATCATGGTCGTCATCCCCCGACTTGTTCGGGGGACCCAAGCCGTGTCGGTCAGGTCAGCTTGGGTCCCCCGCATAAAGCGGGGGATGACGAACCTAGGTGGGTTGGATCAGAGGCTGCCGATCGCCAGCCGCCAGAAATGGACCTCGACGCTCTCGAACACGCCGGCGGCGGTGAAGGGGTCGTTGTCGGCCTGGGCCTGGGCGGCGGCCTTGTCGTCGGCCTCGACCACGATGATCGAGCCGATCGGCGCGCCCGCGTCGTCCAGCAGGGCGCCGGCCAGCTTCAGGTTCGGACTGTTGTTCAGATAGTCCAGGTGGGTCGGGCGGGTGGCCAGGCGGGTTTCGAGCGCGCCGGGCTTGTCCTTGCAGATGATGGCGTAGAGGGGCATGCGGATCGTTCCTTGGTCCAGGGGAAGGTCAGCTTTCGACGCGGATCGGGCGGGCCAGCAGGCCGAAGATGGCCGCGTCGACCGCCACCTCGCCGGCCAGGATGGCGGCCACCGCGTCGCAGATCGGGGTCTCGACGCCCAGCTTGGCGGCCAGGGCGCGGACGGCCGGGGCCGAGGTCACGCCCTCGGCCACCGAGACCTTGCCGGCCAGGGCCTGTTCCAGGGTCTGGCCGCCGCCCAGGGCCAGGCCGACGCTCATGTTGCGCGACTGCGGGCTGGAGCAGGTCAGCACCAGGTCGCCCAGGCCGCAGAGGCCGGCCACCGTCTCGGCGTCGCCGCCCAGGGCCACGGCCATGCGGGTGATTTCGGCGAAACCGCGGGTGATCAGGGCGGCGTGGGCGTTGCGGCCCAGCTCGCGGCCCTCGACGACGCCGCAGGCGATGGCCAGGACGTTCTTCATCGCCCCGCCGGCCTCGGCCCCGATGGTGTCGTCGGCCAGGTAGGGGCGGAAGGTCGGGGTGGCGATGGCCTCGGCGATGGCCCGGCCCAGGACCTCGTCGTGGCAGGCCACGGTGACGGCGGCGGGCAGGCCGCGGGCCACCTCGCTGGCGAAGCTGGGCCCGGCCAGCACGGCCACGGGGGCGGCGGGGATGGTCTCCGCCAGCACCTGGGCCATCAGCTTCAGCGAGCCCTGCTCGATGCCCTTGGCGCACAGCACGATCGGCGCGCCGTCCAGGTGGTGCGGGGCGAAGGCCGCGAGCGCCGAGCGCAGGTGCTGGGCCGGAGCCACGGCCAGGATCAGGTCGCAGGCGGCCAGGTCGGCCAGGTCGTGGGTGGCGCTGATCGCCGGCTCCAGGGCGATCCCGGCCAGGAACACGCTGTTCTCGTGGCGGGCGTTGATCGCCTCGACCACTTCCGGCTCGCGCGCCTGCAGGGTGACCCGCAGCCCCGCCCGGGCGCAGACCTGGGCCAGGGCCGTGCCCCAGGCGCCCGCGCCGATGACGCCCGCGTGCTTGAACGTCATGCCTTGGCTCCCTTGCGGCCGAAACTGTTGCTCGGATTGGATAAGGCCGCCGCCTCGTCGAGGGGCCAGCGCGGACGCGCCACGGCGTCCAGGTCGTCGGAGACGCCCGCCGCCAGCCGCTCGGCTCCGGCCAGGGCGATCATCGCGGCGTTGTCGGTGCAATAGGCCAGGGGCGGGGCGTCGAAGGAAAAGCCGTTGTCGTCGCAGTTCCGGCGCAACGCCGCCTTGACCGCGCCATTGGCCGCCACCCCGCCGGCCACCACGAAGCGCAGGGGCTGGCCCGGATGGCTGGCGGCGTAGAGCTTCATCGCCCGGTCGGTGCGCTCCGACAGCTGGCGGGCGATGGCGAACTGCACGGCGGCGGCCAGGTCGGCGCGTTCCTGCTCGCCGGTGACCTTCTCGGCCAGCCGCGCGGCGGCGGTCTTCAGGCCGGAGAACGAGAAGTCGCAGTCCTTGCGGCCCAGCAGGGCGCGGGGCAGGTCGAATTTCGTCGGGTCGCCCGACGCCGCCAGCGTCTCCAGGGCCGGGCCGCCGGGATAGGGCAGGCCCAGGCTCTTGGCGATCTTGTCGAACGCCTCGCCGGCCGCGTCGTCGATGGTGGTGCCCAGGCGGGTGCAGGCCCCGACCCCGGCCACCTCCAGCAGCTGGCAGTGGCCACCGGAGACCAGCAGCAGCAGGAAGGGATAGGGAATGTCCGCCCCCAGCCGGGCCGAGACCGCGTGGCCCTCCAGGTGGTTGACCGCCACCAGCGGCAGGTCGCGGGCCAGGGCCACGGCCTTGCCGAACGCCAGCCCGACCATCACCCCGCCGACCAGGCCGGGCCCGGCGGTGGCGGCGACGCCGTCCAGGGCCTCGAAATCGATCCCCGCCGCCCGCATCGCCTCGGCGACCACGCCGTCGATCGCCTCGACATGGGCGCGGGCGGCGATCTCCGGCACCACCCCGCCGAACGGGGCGTGCTGCTCGAACTGGGTGCCGACGATCGACGACAGCACCTCGACCCGGCCGTCCTCGCCCCGGCGCACGACGGACGCGGCGGTCTCGTCGCAGCTGGTTTCCAGCCCGAGGATGGTGAGGCTCGGTTTGATCGGGCCCGAGTTCGTAAGGGTTGTCATTATGTTGCGGGGTTCCCGCCGCTCCTGTAGCAGCGAAGGCTTCGTATCGCTCTGCAGGTAACGCCCCCACCGTGTCCCGGCAACCCATCCGCATCGGCGCGCGCGGCTCCAAGCTGTCGCTGGCCCAGTCCGGCCTGATGCAGGCCCGTATCGCCACCGCGCTTGGAGCGGGTCCTGGCGACGACCTCGACGCCTTCGCCCAGCTGATCCCGATCGTCACCAGCGGCGACCGCATCCAGGACCGCCGGCTGATGGAGATCGGCGGCAAGGGCCTGTTCACCAAGGAGATCGAGGAGGCCCTGCTCGATGGCCGCATCGACTGCGCGATCCATTCGCTGAAGGACATGCCGGCCGTGCTGCCGCCGGGCCTGGTGCTGGCCGCCGTGCCCGAGCGCGAGGATCCGCGCGACGCCTTCATCAGCCATGTCTGCGAGCGGCTGGAAGACCTGCCGAAGGGCGCGCGGCTCGGCACCGCCTCGCTGCGTCGCCAGGCCCAGGCCCTGCACGTGCGGCCCGACCTGGAGATCGTCATGCTGCGCGGCAATGTCGACACCCGCCTGGCCAAGCTGGAACGGGGCGAGGCCGACGCCATCCTGCTGGCCCAGTCCGGCCTCAACCGCCTGGGCCTGGGCCACCTGACGCGCAGCTGGCTGGATCCGATCGCCGCCCCGCCGGCCCCGGGCCAGGGCGCCCTGGTCATCGAGACCCGGGCCGAGGACGTCGACCTGCCCTGGCTGCAGGCCGTGCGCTGCCAGGCCACGACCCTCGCCGTCGCCGCCGAGCGCGGCGCGCTCTACGCCCTGGAAGGCTCGTGCCGCACGGCGGTCGGGGCCTATGCCCGGCTGGACGGGCTGGACCTGACGATGATCGTCGAGGCCCTGACCCCGGACGGGGCCCACCGCTTCCGCCGCGAGGGCGCGGTGACGCTCTCCGGCCTCGAGGCCACCGACCAGGCCCGGGCCCTGGGCCTGGACCTGGGCGGCCAGGTCCGGATCGAGGGCGGTCCGGCCCTGATCCTCACCGAGTAGGCCGATGACCGGCGGCGCGCGGCGGATCTGGGTCACCCGGGCCTCGCCGGGCGCGGAGGCCACCGCCGCTCGCCTCGAAGCCCTGGGCCTGACGCCGCTGATCGATCCGCTGCTGGCGGTGCGCGACCTTGGGGCCGGGATCGACCTGACGGGCGTGGCGGCCCTGGCCTTCACCAGCGTCAACGGCGTCGCCGCGTTCGCTCGGACCTGCCCGGACCGCGCCCGGCGGGTGTTCGCGGTCGGCGACCGCACCGCCGCCGCCGCCCGCGCGGCCGGCTTCGCCCAGGTCGCCTCGGCCGACGGCGACGTCGAGGCCCTGGCCGCCCTGATTGTCGGCGACGCCGCCAGCCTGGAGGGCGCGGTCCTCCACCCCAGCGCCCTGGAGCCGGCCGGCGACCTGCTGTCGCCCCTGATCGCGGCGGGGCTGAGCGCCCGGCGCACGGCGCTGTACGAGGCCGTGGCCCGCGATCCGGCGCCCTCGACCCTGGCCGCCCTGGGCGACCTGGAGGCGGTGCTGCTGCACTCGCCGAGGGCCGCGCGGAAATTGTCCGAGGTGCTCGCAACGCACCCCGCGCCGGGCCTGAAAGCCCTCTGCCTGTCCGCCGCCGTCGCCGCGCCGCTCGCGACGCCGGAGCGAACGGGCGCCCTGGGCTCTGTGGCGTTCGCGCCGCGTCCAGACGAAACCGCGCTGCTCGGCCTGCTCACGCCGTAGCTGAGCGATTGCGCGGCGCGGCGGCGTGGGGCACGAATGGGCCATGACCGCTGCTCCCGATCCCGCTGAAATCGCCACCCCACGCGATCCGGCGCTCTATGCGCCCCGCCGTGTCCTGGGCCTCGGCTTCTGGGCGGTGATCGCCTTCGGGGTGATCTGCGTGGCGGCCGGCGCGGCCCTGGCGCGATTCGGCCCCAGCTGGTTCGCGGCCAAGGCCCCGGTCGCGGTCCAGCAACCGGTCAGCGGCGGGACGCCGGTCCAACCGCTGAGCGATCGCCCGTTGTTCGGCGGACCGGTCGCGCCATCGGCCCCGACCGTCGCGCCCGAAAACGTCGCCCGCCTGGAAAACCGCGTCGCCCTGCTCGAGACCGGCCAGCAGCGGGCGCTCGACGCGGCCGGCGCGGCCCTGGCCGCCGCCACCCTGGCCGACGCCGCCCGCACCGCCCGTCCGTTCGCCGAAGAGTTGGCCGGTCTTGAGCGGGTCCTGCCGCTGTCGCCGGACCTGCGGGCCCTGACCCGCCTGGCCCAGGACGGGGCGCCGACCCGCGCCGGCCTGGCCGCCGAGTTCGAGACCCTGGCCGGCCGCGCCGCGGTCGCCGCCCGCGACCCCGGCCGCAGCGCCGATTTCCTGGCGCGGTTGCGCCACGCCCTGTCCAGCATCGTCTCGATCCGCCAGGTCGGCGCGACCCAGGGCTCGACGCCCGACGCCTTGCTGGGCGGCGCCCAGACGCTGCTGAACGAAGGCGACCTCGAAGGCGCCCTGGTCAAGATCCAGCCGCTGCCCGCCAGCGCCCAGACCGTGCTGGCCCCCTGGCGCGCCGCCGCCGAACGCCGGGTCGAGATCGACCGCCACATCGCCGCGATCCGCGCCGACGCCCTGGCCGGCCTGGTGCAGGTGGCGCGGGCCCAGTCGGCGGACGTCCCCGTCGTGGCCGCGCCGACCGCCGCGCCGGTGGCGCCATGATCCGCGCGGCGATCGTCTTCTTCCTGGTGGCCGCCATCGCCGTGGCGGTGGTCGCCCTGACCGGCGAACCGGGCGCGGCCAGCCTCGACTGGATGGGCTGGCGGGTCGAGATGACCGCCGCCGCCGCCGCGCTGCTGACCCTGTTCGCGGCCCTGCTGGCCACCATCCTGTGGCGCGGCCTGCTGTGGGTGGTCGAGGCGCCGCGCCGCGCCGCCCGCGCCCGGGCCGAGGCCAAGCGCAAGCAGGGCGTCGAGGCCCTGTCGCGCGGCTTTCTCGCGGTGGCGGCCGGCGACGGCTCCGAGGCTCGCCGCCTGGCCCAGAAGGCCGCCGACCTGGCCCAGGACGCCCCGGCCCTGATCCGGGTGCTGGCCGCCCAGGCCGCCGAGGCGGCCGGTGACCACGTCGCCGCCCGGTCGGCCTATAACGCCATGCTCGGCTTTCCCGAGATGCGCCTGGCCGGCCTGCGCGGCCTGATGCAGACCGCCCTGGCCGAGGGCGACAAGGCCCTGGCCCTGAAGCACGCCGAGACCGCCTACGGCCTGGCCAAGACCGCCCGCTGGGCCTGGCGCGCCCTGCTCGAGGCCCGGCTCGAGGCCGGCGACTGGAAGGCGGCGCTCGATCTCGTCCAGGGCGCCCTGGACCGCAAGATCGTGCCGCCGCTGGTCGCCGAACGGGCCCGGGCCGCCCTGCTGGCCGCCTCGGCCGCCAGCCTGGAGGAGTCCGACGATCCCAAGGCCCTGGCCCAGGCGCTCGACTTCGCCGCCCAGGCCGCCCGGCTGAAGCCCGACTTCGCCCCCGGGGTGGTGATGGCCGCCCGCCTGCTGGCCGCCGACGGCAAGGCCGCCAAGGCCGGGAGCCTGATCGAGGCGGCCTGGAAACTTTCGCCCCACCCGGCCCTGTGGCTGGCCTATCGCGACCTGAAGACCAACGAGACGCCCAAGCTGCGGGCTACGCGCCTGGCGGCCCTGGCCAACCTCAAGCCCGAGGCCCGCGAGAGTCGCCTGCTCAAGGTCGAGAGCGCCCTGATCGGCGGTGATCCGGTCGCCGCCCGCGCCGCCGCCCGGCTGCTTCCGGAAGAGGAGCTGACGGCCCGCGCCGCCGGCCTGATGTCGCGCGTCGCCTACGCCAACGGCGAACCGGACGAGGCCCGCGCCTGGATCGCCCGGGGCGCGGCCGCGCCGCAGGAGGCCGACTGGTCGGACCTCGACCCCGAGGGCCGGGCCTTCGCCTACGCCCAGGGCGACTGGGCCCGGCTGGCCGTCAGCTACGCCGAGACCGGCGAGCTGATCCACCCGCGCTTCGAGCGCCGCGAGCGGGCGATGAGCGAGCTGCCCGAGCTGCCCTCGGCCTATGTGGAATCCACACCCTTCGTCCGCGCGGCCGAGACCGGCGGGGCGCTGATGCCCATTCCCGACGACCCCGGTGTGTTCGACCCGACGGCGGTCATGGACGGCGGACCGGACGGCGAACCGGGCGGTCCGGGGCCCCGTCGCAACACAGCTTCACGCCGACGCTTGGCAAGCGGCCCGCGCGCCGCTAAATAGGCCGCTCTTCGCGCCGGGCGGTGATTTGCCGGGCGGAGGAAACCAGCGTCACCCCGGCGTTCTTGGGGGACGAAAGCGCGCCGCTTTAGCTCAGCTGGTAGAGCACCTCATTCGTAATGAGGGGGTCACAGGTTCGAGTCCTGTAAGCGGCACCACTTTTCCCTGAGATTCAAAGTTAAAGTCCGGCGTACTCGGTCCATCGTGGGTCCCACGGTTTGACCGATGCCGGAACGTGGGTGAAGCCAACGGCAAGGGATAGATGGAACCGGTGGCATCCATCACCAACACGGTATGCAAAGTGTTCGTCGGGTGTGGCGTAGGCCTCTAGCGGCGGAATGGGGATGCCCTCCACAAAGGCCGACAAGATCGCAATCGACCGAACCCGATCTAACAAGCGGACACCGGACGACCGTCTGGGCGGGCTGAGGTCGGTCATAAGAACCAATTGCGAGTCGGGCCATCCGGCTGCTGGTGTCGCAGCGGCATAAGAGCTGCTGAGTGGGCGGAAATTCTCCGCCCCCGCCTCTCGAACCCATTCGTCGGGCAACTCGAATTGATCGCCCAACGCCGTTCTGAACAGCAACGTAGATCTCCCTGTCAGAAGCCGCAGCCTATATGAGCCTCCAACACTTGTTGCGCGATTAAACGATTTGTCCGACGATATCGCCGTTCGGCTGTAAGCAGATTGATCGGCGCTCTTGTCATCCCGGACGATCAAGGGCCCCGCGCCTTCAGTCATCCCAGCCGGGCCGTTTCTTCTTCTTGCCGATGGCGAACAGGCCCGGATAGGGGCCCTTGCCGGTGCGGTAGAGGCACCAGTCGTCGTCCTTCCTGCAGTCGCCGTCGAACGCCGCCTTCTTGTCCGGATCGATCGCCGCGTAGAGGGCCGGCCCGTTCTTGTTCTTCGCGCCCAAGGCTTCGGCGCAGGCCTCGCGCTCGGCCTTGCTGAGCTTGAGGATGTCGGCGTGGTTGCAGCCGCCGCCCTGGCGGGCGGCCTGGCGCAGGGCGTCGCCGCCGCCGGTCGGCGTTCCGCGCGCGACGAAGCCCGGCGGCGCGACGATCTGACCGGGGGCGGCGGCGATCGGCGGGATATTCGCCGGCGGCGCGAGCGCGGGCCGGTGGAGCTCTGGAAGCCGGGGCGCCGGCGTCGTGTGGCTGGGCGACCGGGGCGGCGGCTTGGCGGCGGGCGGCGGGGTGGGCCGCAGGAGGTCGACGACCAGGCTGGGCGGTTCGACCAGGGTCGGGGCCGGCGGGACCCCTCGCAGCAACGCCCATCCCAGCACGGCGTGCAGGGCCAGGGATGTCAGGCCGATGACCAGCCACCGCCGTACGCCGCGCTTCAAGGCCATGGGCGCTCGGGCAGGCGCATCGACTTCTCCTTCACGCCACCACGGTGTCTCTTGGCTAGCGTCACCTTGAGGCGAGACCATGGCCGCGGTGTTTCGGACCTGGAGCAATCGGCCGGCGAACCGCCCCACGCGGATGCTGGAGCGCCCGGGTTATGGGCGCCCTCGACGAATTCGCGCCACGAACCGGATTTTCGCGCCTCGCCAGGGAACGATCGTCACAAGGCCGTGCTAGTCGGCGTGGGTCTTCGGAGGGAGTCAGTGAAGCTCGCCGCGCTGATCATCCTGGTCCTGATCGCAATGCTGATCTGGCCGAGTCTCGAGCCGCATTTGCTGCGGGTGCTAAGACGGCTTCGGCGGGCGCTTCGATAGCGGTCCGCTCTTCGGTGAACTTGGACAAATGTTTTAATTGTCTCATCGAATTGATCAGGTGTGCGAAGTCGCCCCACGCGGGAATGCCCCCTGCGCGCGAAATCCGAAGAAGATTATCGTATCTCGAAGCGTCGCTATGCTGCGCATTTGCCGTTTTTAGGCCATCATCGCTCGAAAAGTGGCGTGTTCGCGTGCAATTTACGAGTCACACGGTGGTTTCCATAACAGCGTGTAAATAATGCTGGAGTGTTCGCGAGTGCGGCATTATACCGCTGGTGAAATTCAAAGTGGGAAACTCGCCATGTCATCGCGTCATCTGAGCGCCATCGTCATTGGACTGGCGATGGTCACTGCACCGATCGGTCAGTCCGTCGTCTGGGCTCGCGCCACGCCGGTCGCGACCGCCGCCTCGCTGCAGGCCACCATCTCCTCGGCCGCCCGCGCGGCCGCCTCGACGGCGGGCTTCTCGGCCCTCTCCAACGCCGACAAGCTCGCGGCCATCCAGGCGGCCGTCACCCAGGCGCTCGCCACCAGCGGCGCCTCGCCCGAGGTGATCGCCGCCGCGCTGGTCCAGGCGGTCAAGTCGGGCGTCATCAGCGCCGGCGTCGCGATCGCGGTGGCCGCGGCCGTGGCTCCGGAATTCGCCCAGATGGTCGCCAACGACCCGGCGGTCGTCGCCCAACTCGCCGCCACCGGCCAATCGGCCACGGTGACGGGCGCGACGGACGGCGGGCCTTCGGTCAGCGTCCTGGTCAGCCTGCAAGGCGCGACGGGTGGCGGCGGTGGCGGCGCGGCCGCTCCCGCGGCGCCTTTCGACCCCTGCGCCGGCGTGATCGCCGCGTACTGCGGCGGCTAGCTACGTCCCGATCGGTTTCGATCGGGCGTTCGACCTCTTTGTGTTTGTGAAGGTCCTAGCGGAGACGCATGTCTCCAAAAGGTGGGGATAGACCAAATGAAATATCTGGTTTCCGCGGCGATCGCGGCCTTGCTGGTCGTGTCGACTCCGCACGTGGCTTCGGCCCAGGATCTGGCGTCGAACTTCAAGCGCGACAGGAATGTCAGCGTCCGTGAGCGTCCTCGCCCGGACTACGAGGCGATCGGGGTCAAGGCGGGCGGCTTCACGCTGTATCCGCGGGTGACCGCGAGCGTCGAGCGCAACGACAACATCTACGCCACCAAGACCGACGAGAAGGCCGACGCCATCTGGCGCGTGAAGCCCGAGCTGGCGGTGCGCTCCAACTGGTCGCGGCACGCCCTGGGCGCCTTCGCGTCGGCCTCGATCAACCGCTATGCCGACTTCGGCAGCGAAGACACCGAGGAATACACCGTGGCGGTCAACGGCCGCCTGGACGTGGTCCGCGGCTCGAACGTCACCGGTTCGCTGCAGTACCAGGCCCTGACCGAACCGCGGACCTCGCCGCAGTCGCCGGTCGGAGCGGTCAAGCCGATCGAATACAGCCTGGTCACCGGCAAGGTGACCGGCGTGAAGGAATTCAACCGCCTGCGCCTGACGGGCAAGCTGTCGGACTACGACTACAACTACGACGACGGCGCCAACATCAGCGGCGGCCTGGTCGAGCAGGACACCCGCGACCGCAACGAATTCTACTACGGCGGCAAGGTGGAATACGCCATGAGCCCGGACACGGCCCTGTTCCTGTCCGTGCTGGGCAACAACAAGAACTATGACCTGGCCATCGCCGGTCGCGACTCCGATGGCTATGTCGCCACGGTCGGCGCCAATTTCGAGCTTTCCGAAGTGGTCCGGGGCGACGTCGCGGTCGGCTACATGAAGCAGTCCTACGACAACCCGCTCTACGGCAAGATCGACGGCTTCAGCGGCGAAGCCAGCGTCGAATGGTTCCCGACCGCCCTGACCACCGTGACGACCACGGCCGGCCGGACGATCGAGGAAGCGGTCGCTTCAGGCGCGCCAGGCTACATTTCGAACAATATCGGGCTCAACATTGACCACGAGTTGTTGCGCAACGTGCTGCTGTCGGCCAACGCCAACTACCGCAAGGATGACTACGAGAAGATCGACCGCAGCGACAAGCGCACCGGCGCGGGCGCCTCGGCCGCCTACCTGCTGAACCGTCGGGTCGGGCTTTTCCTGACGTACACCTACCTGAAGCAGAACTCCTCCGGTGGAGACCACGGGACGTCCTTCACTGACAACAAGCTCGCGGCTTCCGTCGCACTGCAGTTCTAGGAAAGCGTCCGGGATCTTTCCCCAGCGCCCATCGAGAGTTTTTCATGGACGGCTCAGCTTACCAAACCCCGATCTCTCCGGCGCCCGGCGTCGGAGAGATGACGCTTGATCTCAATGTCCTGATCGCCACCTTCCGCCGCCGTCTGCGTCTGTTCGCGGCGGTGGCGTTGGTCGTTTTCGTCGCCGTCCTGCTTTTTACCCTGCAGCAGACGCCGCGCTATACGGCGACGGCCCAGGTCATGCTCGACACCCGCACCGAGCAGGTGACCGACATGAGCGCCGTGCTCTCGGGCTTGCCGGCCGACACCCAGGTGATGGACACCGAGGTCGAGGTGCTGCGCTCGCGCTCGCTGGCCAACCGCGTCGTCACCCAGCTGAAACTCGACCAGGATCCCTACTTCAATCCCTACCTCGAACAGTCCAAGGGGCTGAAGTCGTGGCTGCCCTGGATCAAGAAGTCAGTGGCGCCCACCCCGGCGGTCGACTCGATCGAGGCTCAGCGCCGTCGTGAGAGGATCGTGGACAATCTGCTCGACGGATTGAAGGTCCATCGGGCCGGCCTGACCTACCTGATCGCCGTCGACTACACTCACCCCGACCCCGCGCAGGCGGCCAAGTTGGCCAACGCCTTCGCTGACCTCTATCTGACCGAACAGCTCGAAGCCAAGTTCGACGCCACCGCCAAGGCCAACGAGTGGCTGGACACCCGGGTCGTCGAACTGCGCGATCAGCTGCAGCAGGCGGAGGCCGCAGTCCAGCAGTACAAGATCGCCAACAACCTGCTCAGCGCCGAGGGCGCCACCCTGACCGAGCAGGAGATCTCAGGCCTCAACCAGCAACTGGCCTCGGCCAAGGCCGCCCAGGCCGAGACCGACGCCCGCCTCAACATCGCCCGCAGCCAGCTGGCGCGCGGCAGCAACGGCGAGGATGTCGGTGAATCCCTCAATTCGCCGGTCGTCCAGCAGCTGCGCAAGCAGCGCGCCGAAAAAAGCGCCCAGGTCGCCGACCTCAGCGGCCGCTACGGCGACCGTCACCCCGACCTGCTGAAGGCCAAGCGCGAGCTGGCCGACATGGACGGCCAGATCCAGGCCGAGATTCGCCGCATCATCTCCAATCTCGAGGCGCAGGCCCAGGTGGCGCGTCAACGGACCGGCTCGATGGCGGGCAGCGTTTCGGTCTCCAAGGGCACGCTGGCCGGCAACAACCGGGCCGGCATCCGCCTGGCCGAACTGGAGCGCAAGGCCGAATCCGTCCGCACGCTCTACGAGTCCCTGCTGGCGCGCTTCAAGCAGACCACGACCAGCCAGGGCATCGAACAGCCTGACGCCCGGGTCGTGTCGCAGGCCAAGATTCCGACCTCGCCGAGCTATCCCAAGCCGTCGCTGAACCTGATGGTGGGTCTGGTCGGCGCGCTGGGCGCTGGCCTGGCGGCGGTCGTGATGGCGGAAATCCTGATGGCCGGCCTGTTCACCGAGGACGAGGTCGAGCACCGCCTGGGCCTGCCCTATCTGGGTTCGGTGCCGCTGCTCAGCTCCGCCGTCGACGGCAAGCTGGCCCGCAATGTCAGCCCGGCCGACTACCTGCTGACCAAGCCGCTGTCGGGCTTCGCCGAGAGCTTCCGCAAGCTGCGGGCCGCCGTCCTGTTCTCGAAGGTCGGCGAGCCGGTGAAGGTGATCGCGATCACCTCGTCGCTGCCCGGCGAAGGCAAGACCACCACCACCTTCTCCCTGGCCCGCACGCTGGCGACCGCGGGCGCCAATGTCGTCGTCGTCGACTGCGATCTGCGGCAGAGCGCGATCAGCCGGTTCCTGGCCGAGCCGCCGACGGTGGGCCTGCTCGAAGTGCTGAACGGCGTCTGCACGCTGGATCAGGCGCTGATCACCGACGCCAGCGGGGCCAAGGTCCTGCCGCTGGCGAAGTCGGCCAATACGCCGCGCGACGTGCTGGGCTCCGTGGCCATGCGCCGCCTGCTGGCCGAGCTGCGTCAAAAGTTCGACCTGGTGCTGCTCGACACCGCTCCCCTGCTGGCGATCGCCGACACCCGCATCCTGGCCCCTTCAACCGATGCGGTTGTGATGCTGGCGCGCTGGAAGAAGACCCCGGTCAAGGCGATCACCTCGGCCCTGTCGCTGCTGCAGGGCCAGGGCGTGTTCGTGGCCGGCGTGGCCCTGACCCAGGTCGATCTGAAGGCCCAGGGCCGCTACGGCTACGGCGACGCCAACTACTATTACAAGAGCTACCGCAAGTACTATGCCGACTGACACGGCGGTGGGGCGCCCGGTCGCCGCGGGCGATCGGACGCCCCGTCGTCGCGCGCGCAGGCTGGCGGCGTCGGAGAAGGTCGCCGCGCTGGGCCTGCTGGCCCTGGTGTTCGCCGCCGTCCTGGCCTTCGGGGCCAGCGAGGTCGTCACGGCGGTCCTGTTCTCCGGCCTCTACGCCGCCTATCTGCTGGGCCTGTTGGCGACGTGCGACTGGGCGCGGCGTGACCTTGGCAAGATGGCCGGCCTGCCCCTTCAGGCGGTGCTGTTCGCGCTCCTGGCGGCGGCCGTGCTCTGGCCCCTGACCGCCTGGGGGCCGGGCGGCGCCCATCCGGTCTGGGACTACCTGCCCGGGCGCATGGGCAGTCTGACGGTCGACCGCTCGGCGCTGCTGCTCAATCTCCTGCAGCTGTTCGGCCTGGCGTCCCTGTACGTCTCGGCCCGGCTGCTCGGCGCCTCCGAAGCGCGGGGGGCCTGGTTCCTGCGCGCCGCCGTGATCGCCCTGGCCGCCTATGCGGCGATGGCCATCGCCGACCATGTCGGCGTGCGCCGGGCCGCGCGCCTGACCGCCACCCTGCTGAGCCCCAACAGCGCGGCCACGACCTTCGGGGCGGGCCTGTTGCTGGCCGTGGCCGCCGCGGTGAACCGGTTTCGGCGCTATCCCGGCCTGACCGTGCTGCGGCGGGGCGATCCCGAGGCCATGGCCTATCTGGGCGTCGTGGCCCTGCTGGCCACCGTGCTGCTGATGACCGCCTCGCGGGCCGGGGTCGTCGCCTCGCTGATCGGCCTGGGTCTGCTGCTGGTCTGGAACGTCTTCGCCCAACGCCAGAGCCTGCGCGGCGGGGCGGGCCTGATCGTGGTCGCCGCCGTCCTGCTGGTCGCCGCCGTCGCCCTGCGCAGCGTCGACCATCTGGCCGACCGCTTCAGCGCGACCGGTCGTGACATCGAGGTTCGCTCGAACATCTTCGCCCCCCACTGGGAGGCCTTCCTGTCGACGCCGTGGAGCGGCTTTGGTCTGGGTGCGTTCCCGACGGTCAACCAGCTGATCGTCACCGGGACCTCGTTGTCGGTCCTCCACGATGTCCGGGCGGCGCATAACCTCTATCTCCAATGGCTGGAAGAGGGCGGCGTGGTCGGGTCGCTGGCCATGCTGGCGCTGTTCGTCAGCCTGGCCTGGCCGATCCTGCGCGGCGGCCTGGTCGACAGCGCCGCCGGGGTCTGGGCGCGGGCCGCCGTCTGCGCCGCCGTGGTGTTCCTGGTGCACGGGGTGACGGACTTCGCGCTGCAGGTTCCGGCCATCCAGGCGTTGTGCGTGATGGTGCTGGGCGTGGTCGGCGGCATGGCGTTGGCGCGGACCGGTGCGCGACGCGGTGGGAGCGTCCTGCCGCGATGGCCGATCGGCGTCGTCGCTGGCGGGACCGTCCTGGCGACCCTCCTGGCCGGCCCGCCGCTGGTCGCGGCGAAGCTGGGCGGCGACCTGTCGGCCTGGCCCACCGCGCCCGCCGAGGCGCTGGCCCAGAGCGTGGAAACCGGCCTCGCCGCGCCCAGGCCCGGCCTGCCCGCGCTGGCGCGCCTGGAGCGGATCAACGCGCGGGAGCTGGCGCTGCGGCCGGCCTCCGGCGCGGCGTGGCTGCGGCGGGCCGCGATCGAGGCGGAGCTTGGCCATGACGAGGCGTCGAGCGAGGCGCTGGAGCGGTCGTTCCTGGTGGCGCCGTTGCAGAGCAGCCTGTTCGACCGGCGGACGGTCTTCGCCTACGAACACTGGGACCGCCTGAGCCCGGCCGCGCGCGACCAGACGGTCTACCACCTCAAGGCCGAGTGGTTGCGGGGCCGACCGGCGCGGTTCGTGGCCATGGCCAACGGTATCCGCAATCCCGCCGGCCGGGTGGGGCTGGCGCTGCAGGTCGCCGTGCTGCGGATGTCGTCCCGGGTCCGCTAGGGGCCCGCCGCGCGGAGCGGCGGCTTGCTCCTAGTAGGCGTTCTCGGCCAGCAGCAGGTGCGGCACGGTCAGTAGCATGATCCGGATGTCCGACAGCAGCGTCCAGTTGTCGATGTAGTCGAGGTCGGCCCTCACCCGCTGGGACATCTCGTCGACGTCGCCGGTGGCGCCGCGCAGGCCGCGGATCTGGGCCAGGCCGGTCAGGCCCGGGCGGGCCTGGAAGCGCTGGCTGTAGCTGGGGATCAAGGCCCCGTAATAGTCGTCATGGGCCTGGGCGTGCGGACGCGGCCCGACCAGCGACATGTCGCCCTTCAGGACGTTGAGCAGTTGCGGCAGTTCATCGACGCTGGCCATGCGAATCAGCTTGCCGATTCGGGTGATGCGATCGTCGCCACGCTGCGCCTGCACGACATTGGGGCCGTTCTCTTCGCAGCGCATCGAACGCAGCTTGTAGATGGTGAACGGCCGGCCGTTCAGTCCACCTCGCGTCTGGCGGAATAGAGCGGGGCCCGGAGACTCCAGCTTGATCAATAGCGCCGTCAGCAACAGCACCGGCGCGAAGAACACCAGTAACAGAAACGCCGCAAAAATGTCGCAAAGGCGTTTAAGCGGATCGACCGCCACTCGCGGAAGGAATTCAGTCGTAGCGCGCTGCATGACTTCTGTATTCAAGCTCCCGCTCACTGCACTATCCCCTATAAATCCGCTCTGAGCGTGGTTCAGAGGCAGCCCGGTGACTGTCTACCGCAATGCACGCGCGCCGTCCCTTATAAACCTCAGCTTAACCATAGATTATGATAAAGCTGCGTAAATCACGTTCGTTAGGCGGGGATTAGGGCTCGTGATCTAGGCTCCAGCTTAGAGGAGCACCCCCCATGTCCACGATCCCGGCTGACGTTTCTTTGGTTACTGCGACGGCTACCGCCGCGACCTCGACGCGTCGCCGCCTGCCGCGACTGGTGGGCTGGATGCTGACGGCCGCGGTGGGCGGCGCCCTGTGGTATGGCCTCATCGAGCTGGTTCGCCTGGCGTTCTGAGCGCTCGCCGCCGCCGCGTCACGCGCGGCGCCCATCGCCGAACATAAAGACCCCCGCGGCGCCGCCGCGGGGGTCTTTATGTTCGGCGCGCGTCCGCGACCCGAAGCGGGAGGGCGGCCGACCGCCCTCCGCCTGGCGCCTAGCCGACCGTCGTCCAGTTGGACGAACCCGCGACCTGCCGCTGGACCCAGCGATAGTTGAGCTCCTCCCAGGGCGTGGCCCAGGGGGTGAGGTTGTCGAGCACCCAGTCGCCGGACTCGAAGCTGACGACCAGGACCGCGTGGCTCTCGCCGCGCGCCGTGACCGCGACGGCCATCGACAGGGCCTGGGCCGGCACGCCGGCGGCGATCAGGCGGCGACGCTTCTCGAGGGCGTAGTCCTCGCAGTCGCCATACATCTTGCCGTCGATGACGCGCGGCAACGACCAGTATTCCAGCAGGCCGTAGAGATCGAAGTCGGTGGCCTTGTGAACGTCGCGGTTCACCTCGCGGTTGATGGTGTTGACCATCTTCATCTGGGCCGACCGCAGCAAGGGGGCGGTCATGATCGCCGGCGCCGGCGCCGGCGCGGCTTCGGCGATCTGGGCGGGGGGCGGGGCGGCCTGTTCGGCCGAGGTCCAGGACCAGCCGCCGGCCGGTACGAAATCGGCGGCGATCGTCGGGCGATAGGCGTCAAGCGCCGTGAACTGGGCCAGGGCGACCGTCGGGTCGGGTTTCGCGTCCTCGGCCGCCGCGGCCGCCGCGGCGGCGACCCGCTCCGGCCAGGAATAGCCGATCGAGGAGGTGGCCAGCACGGCGGCGGTCGGCGTCAGGGCCGCCTGGGCCAGCGACGGTTCGAGCGGCTCGCAGGCGACCTCGCCCCTCTGGCAGAGGTCGGCGAAGCCCGGCGGCGGCGCGACCGCGTCGCCCAGCGGCATGAACGGGCGTTCGCCAGCCTGCGCCGCCGTGCCCATCAGTATGGCGACGCTCGCGCTAACGATGCTGCCTAACTTCCTTCGGATCTTCATCGAAGCCTCACCGGTGAGAGTGAGACTAGAGTGAAGTTATCGTCTGAATATCCGATCAAAAGACATGGTAACAGCTATATCAATTCTATTGGTAACTGGTCTGTTATTGGTAAATGAAACGCTTAAGACTATATTACTAGGTCGTTGAGATTTATGGTGTATTGATTGCTAAGGTTGTTGCTGGGCGGTTGATCGGCGCGGACGGGTGAGGCAAGTTGCCGGGCGTCGAACCTAGGCGCCGTGGCGCGCCGATTGGCCAGGTGATGCGCTTCAACTTTCTTCGTCCCAAGGCCCGCCCCGCGACCGGCCCAGTCGTCGCGTCGACGGGCGGCCGCGTGGTCTATGCGGTGGGCGACATCCACGGCTATCTCGACCTGCTCGACGATCTGCTGGACACCATCGTCCGCGACTTCGCCTACCTGAAGGAGCGCGAGCCGGATCGGAAGGACCGTGCGGTGCTGGTCTTCGTCGGCGACTATGTCGACCGGGGCCCGGCCTCGCGCGGCGTGATCGAGCGGGTGCTGGCCCTGAAGACGCTCTCCGACCAGGGGAGCGGCTTCGAGGTTCGCGCCCTGATGGGCAACCACGAGCAGACCTTGCTGTCCTTTCTCGACACGCCCGAGGCCGGCGCGGCCTGGGTCGAGTTCGGCGGCGGCGAGACCCTGGCGTCCTACGACGTGGTGCGGCCGCCGGGTCGCGGCGACGCCGACAGCTGGCGGGACGTGCAAGCCCAGTTCCAACGGAACTTGCCCGCCGACCACCTGGCGTTCCTGCGGGCGCTGGAGCTGTCGGCCCGGTACGGCGACTACCTGTTCGTCCACGCGGGCGTCAGACCGGGCGTGCCCCTGGACCGGCAGGAGCCCGAGGACCTGCTGTGGATCCGCAACGACTTCCTGTCCCTGCCCCACCGTCTGGGCTGCGTTGTGGTGCACGGTCACACGCCGGACGCGGAGCCTTTCATCGGTCCTGACCGCATCAATATCGACACCGGCGCCTACGCGACGGGCGTCTTGACCGCTGTTCGTTTGACTGAGAGTCCGCCTGTTGTGCTTCAGGCTCGAAAATCTCGCCGCGTTTAGCGCTTCGCCTTGTCGGCGTCACATCCCCGTGCCATCACACCGCTCACAGGGACTGTGCGTAATCTTGAGAACACTTATCCGATGACTTTCGTTCGACGTTTCCTGAATCGTTTAGCGTTGCCGTTGGGTGTCGCCCTGATCGGCCTTCAGGCCGCTCCGGCGCTGGCCCAGGACGCGATCCCCTTCCCGCCCCCGGCCGCTGCTCCCGCGGCTTCGGCGCCGATGGCCGCCGCATCGGCCGTTCCCACCACCATCACCGAGCCGGACTACCAGCTCGGCTCCGGCGACAAGGTGCGCGTCACCGTCTATGGCGAGCCCACCCTGTCGGGCGAATTTTTCGTGACGGGCAGCGGCCTGGTCTCCTTGCCGCTGGTCGGCGAGGTCAAGGCCGCGGGCCTCAGCGTCGGCCAGTTCCAGGAGGCCGTGCAGAAGGCCCTCAGCGACGGCTATCTCAAGGAACCGCGCGTCAGCGCCGAGGTCCTGGGCTTCCGCCCATTCTATATCCTGGGTGAAGTCACCAAGCCCGGCACCTATCCCTATACGTCGGGCCTGACCGTGCTCAACGCCGTGGCGACGGCCGGCGGCTACACCTACCGGGCCGACAAGAACAAGGTCTTCATCAAGCGCAACGGCGAGACCTCGGAGGTGAAGACCGAGCTTTCGCCTTCGACCACCGTGGCGCCGGGCGACACCATTCGCATTGGCGAACGGTTCTTCTAGCCATCGGCCCCGCGCGTTGCTCGAGTTGGGCGTTGGACGGCTAGGGTTCGACCACGATCCGGCTGGCCAAGGCTTTCGCTATGGCCTGATTGGCTTGGTCGCTGAGATGCAGTCCGTCATATTGCAAGGGGGCGTCGAGTCCCCGCAACGCTTCGCCGGCGTCCATGGCCTTCGCGCCCGTCCGGGCGGCGACCTCGGCGGCCATCTGTCGATAGGGGTCGAGGCGGGGCTGGGTGTCGCGAGCCGAGGCCGGGGGCGGCAGCAGCACGATGACCTGGGCCCCGTCGTTGAGCCGTCGCCGGACCAGCGCTTCCAGCAAGGCGCCATAGGTCGCTACGCCCAAGGGGGCGTTGCGGCCACGGACGGCGGCGTCGTTGGCGCCGTACATGATGATCGCGAGCTGGCCGCTGGGGGCGTCGGCCCATCGTGTGACGCCCTCCAGCGTGCGGTCGCCCGGCATGCCGAGGTTGACCACCTTGATCTGTCCGCCCAGCAGCCGGCCCAGCTCTTCGGGGTAGGGGGTCAGGCTGCGGGGCGCCAGCGACCCGTTGATGCCGCCCTGGGTCGGGGTCCAGCCGCGCGCGAACCCGTAGGTCAGGCTATCGCCCTCGCAGATGATCGTCGCGCCGGGCTTCAGGCGTGTCGGTCCGCCCGACGGGGGAGGCAAGGCGACGTGGGTGGCCGCCAGGGCGCTTCCGGTGAGGCGCCATTGCGGCGCGCCCGTCGCAAACAGCGTGGCGCCGGCCCCCGCCGCGAAGCCCAGGGCGGCGCCGACCAACACGCCCGGCAGGAAATATCGCGATCGCCGCAGGTTTCGCAGATGCTCGGCAAGCTTGCTCATGTCGTTCCCGTAAGGTCGTCGGCGACGCTGGAGAGAGCGCGAGCGCCGACGAAACCGGCGTCCGTCCCTGGCCGCCGCGCGAGGGCATGGTGACGCTCGGCGGGCGCGCTGAAAAGGGGCGAAGGGCGCGGCGCCGTCGCCCGGGCCTTCGCCAACGCCGGTCGCGGCCGCTCGGTGTGGCGGCCTGCGTCCAAACGCGGCGATCGCCGGGTTTCGACGCCGCTGTCGCCGTTCGACGGTTGCGCGCCGCCGCCGAACGTTTCATGAGCGCTCCGGCATGGCGGCCCCGGAATCGTGCTGATCGTCGAAGTGCCGCCGGAAGGACTGCTGATGTCGGACGTGCAAGACCCTAGCCGGAACGCCACGCCAACGCCGCGCGAGCCGCGGGCGAAGCTTCTGGACATCGAGCGCGGCAAGGGGCTTGGCATCCTGCTGGTCGTCTACGGCCACCTGGTGATGGCCGGCTCGCTGGGCGAGCCCTACTGGTACAACCTGACCAAGGGCTCGATCTATCTCTTCCACATGCCCTTCTTCATGTACCTGAGCGGTTTCGTCTATTTCCACACCGGCTCGCACCTGGGCCGCCGGTTCGGCAAGTTCTTTCAGGCCCGGGTCGATCGCCTGCTGGTGCCCTTCCTGGCGATTTCGCTGCTGGTGGTGGTCGCCAAGATCCTCGGCGGCCTGCTGGCCCATGTCGACGACGGGGTGTCGAATCTGCTGAGCGGCCTGTGGGCGGTGATTTCCAACGGCCCGAACAATCCTTCGATCTCGGTCTGGTATCTGCTGACGCTGTTCGTCTACGCGGTATCGACGCCGTTCCTGTGGCGATTGACCCACGGTCGCTGGCTGCTGCTGCTGGCCATCGCGCTGGGCGTCCAGTTCATCCCGGCGCCCGAGGCGTTCTACCTGGCGCGCATTCTGCGCTACTTCATCTTCTTCGTGCTGGGCATGGCGGCGTGCCGCTATGCGCCGACGGTGCTGAAGGCCTATCGATGGACCTTGCCGCTGACGATCGCCGCCTTCGCCGTGGCGCTCTATGTCGGTCGCGCCATGCCCCATGCGCTGCTGATCTGCGGCGTGCTGTCGATCCCGGTTCTGCACGGCCTGCTGAATCTGCCGGTCTTCGCCCGCGATCGCGTTCTGGTCTGGTTCGGTGAGAACTCGATGGTCATCTACCTGTTCAACACCCTGGCGATCGGGGTGGCCAAGGTGCTGTACGTGCGGTTGTTTCCGTACGAGGGGGCCTGGTTTGGCCTGCTGGTTCTGGTGTTGATGATCAGCGGGGTATTCGCGCCGATCGCGCTGAAGGCGATTCTCCGCCGCATTGAGGCCGCCAAGCCGGTCTACCAGTATATCCAGTAGGCGACGGTTGAGCTTGACCGCCCAAGGCGGCGTTTATCCTTCGCATGGCTAAGTTTGGGCCCTGGGCGATAACGACGCCAAGATGCTCATTTGTGCGAGCGTGCATACGTCTGTGCCGCAAACTTCGACCGACAGGATTTCTTTTGCGATTGTCACAGGAGAAAGATTGCACTCGGCGGCGGAATGGCGAAATACACGTGATGTTGTTTGTGTCGTCGGTTTTCGGCGAGCTCGGATCGGAGCGGGGATAGTATGCGTGTAGCGATGATTGGCACGGGCTATGTGGGCCTGGTGTCGGGGGCGTGCTTCGCCGATTTTGGTCACGTGGTGACCTGTATCGACAAGGATCCGGGCAAGATCGAGCGTCTGGAGAAGGGCGAGATCCCGATCTTCGAGCCCGGCCTTGACGACCTTGTCGCCCGCAACGTGCGCGAAGGGCGGCTGTCCTTCACCCTGGAAGGCGCCCAAGCCATCAAGGACGCCGACGCGGTGTTCATCGCCGTCGGCACCCCGACCCGGCGCGGCGACGGCCATGCCGACCTGTCCTACGTCTATGCGGCCGCCGAGGAGATCGCCGGCCTGATCGACGGCTTCACCGTGATCGTCACCAAGTCGACCGTGCCGGTGGGCACCGGCGACGAGGTCGAGGCGATCATCAAGAGGGCGCGTCCGGACGCCCTGTTCGCGGTGGTCTCCAACCCCGAGTTCCTGCGCGAAGGCGCGGCGATCGAGGACTTCAAGCGCCCCGACCGCGTGGTGGTCGGCACCGAGGACGAGCGCGCCCAGGCGGTGATGCGCGAACTCTACCGCCCGCTGTCGCTGAACGAGACGCCGATCGTCTTCACCGGCCGGCGCACCAGCGAGCTGATCAAGTACGCGGCCAACGCCTTCCTGGCGATGAAGATCACCTTCATCAACGAGATGGCCGACCTGTGCGAAAAGGTCGGGGCCGACGTCCAGCAGGTGGCCCGCGGCATCGGCCTGGACAAGCGGATCGGCAGCAAGTTCCTCAACGCCGGCCCCGGCTACGGCGGTTCCTGCTTCCCCAAGGACACCATCGCCCTGGTGCGCACCGCCAACGACTACGGCGCGCCGACCCGGCTGATCGAGGCCACGGTGGCGATCAACGACGCGCGCAAGAAGGCCATGGCCCAGAAGGTGGCCGCGGTGCTCGGTTCGCAAGACCTGGCGGGCAAGACCGTCGGCGTGCTGGGCGTGACCTTCAAGCCCAACACCGACGACATGCGCGACGCCCCCAGCCTCGACATCCTGCCGGCCCTGCAGGCCATGGGCGCCAGCGTCCAGGCCTTCGACCCGGAAGGCGCCAAGGAAGCGGCCCACATGCTGCCCGGCGTCGCGTTCAAGTCCGGTCCCTACGAGGCGGCCGAAGGCGCCGACGTGCTGCTGATCCTCACCGAGTGGGACCAGTTCCGCGCCCTCGACCTCGACCGCCTGAAGACCTTGCTCAACGCCCCGGTCGTCGTCGACCTGCGCAATGTCTACAAGCCCGCCGAAATGGTCCGCGCCGGCTTCACCTACGCCTCCATCGGACGCGGGCAGCTGACGGAAACCGTGCCGGCGCCGGCGTCGGCGCCAACCCTCTCCGCCGCCAACGCGTGAGCGCCGCCATGTCGAGCGAGGCGGAGGCGAAGCGCGCGATGAGGGTCCTGGCTGTTTCCTCGTCGGGCGGTCACTGGGAGCAGTTGATGCTGCTGCGCGAGGCCTTCGCCGATTGCGAGGTCGTCTATGCGACGACCCTGTCGGGCCTCGCCGAGCGCTCGGGCGTCGACGAGGCCACGATCATCCCGGACTTCAACGCACAGAAGCCCGTGAAGACGTTGCTCAGCCTGTGGTCGATCTTCCAGCTGGTGTTGCGGTCCAGAGCCGACGCGATCGTCTCGACGGGGGCCGCGCCGGGCTTCGTGGCGCTGGCGGTCGGGCGGCTGATGGGCAAGCACACCATCTGGATCGACAGCATCGCCAACTCCGAGCGGCTGTCGATGTCGGGCTCGATGATCCGTCGCATCGCCCACCTCAGGCTGACCCAGTGGGAGCATCTGGCGCGGCCGGAAGGCCCCCTCTATGCGGGGGCCGTCCTGTGATCCTGGCGACCGTTGGAACGCAGCTGCCCTTTCCCCGATTGATCCGAATCCTGGACGAGCTGGCTCCGTCCCTGAAGGATCGCGTGGTCGCGCAGATCGGCGACAATCCCGAACTCCCCAAGAACATCGAGCACTATCGAACGATGGAGCCCCGGCAGTTCGAGGAGCTGTTCCGGCAGGCCGACCGCATTGTCGCCCACGCCGGCATCGGGACGGTCCTGGCGGCCAAGAAACATCGGCGCCCGATCATCATCTTCCCGAGGCGGGCGGCCATGGGGGAGCACCGGAACGACCACCAGGTCGCGACGGCCAAGCAGTTGGAACAGCGCCGCGGCGTCTATATCGCGCACGACCGCGACGCGTTGGAAGCGCTGCTGCGGCGTGACGATCTCGTCGCGCCCGAGGCCGACGGCAGCCCTTCGCTTTCCGTCCTGGTGAAGACGATCAATCACTCCCTGAAAACCGCGGCAGGCTGATGTGGCGAGGCGATCCGCCAAATCCGCGAGGCGCCGCCACAGGCTCGACCTAGTCGCCGTCGCGGTGCTGGTCATGGGCCTGTCCGGCTTCGCTGGGCAGGCGGGGGCGGCCGCGCGCTGCGAGGCTGGCGCTGTCGCGCGCAAGGTGGTGATCGACGACCGGCATGGGGAGCGTTACGGCGACCTGCGTTACGGGCGCCGTCTGCTCGCCGACAAGGAAGTGGCGCTGACGTTCGACGACGGCCCACGGCCGGGGACCACGCCGGCGATCCTGGCCACGCTGCGCGAGCACTGCGTGCGGGCCACGTTCTTCATGATCGGTCAGCGGGTCGACGCCCATCCCGAGATCGCGCGGCAGGTTCTCGAGGACGGCCATACCGTCGGATCGCACAGCTGGTCACACCAGCTGATGCCCAGCCTGGCGCCCGCCGATCAGGTCGCTGATTTCGATCGCGGATTCGCCAGCCTCGAGAAGGCTCTTGGACAGCGTCCCGCCCCGGTCTTTCGCTTTCCGCAATTCAAGGACACGGCCGTCTTGCTGGACCACGCGCGGGCGCGCGGCGTGGCCGTCATCAGTACGGATATCAGTTCCGAAGATTGGCGGGGCGATGCGCCGGACGTGACCTTGGCGCGGATCTTCTCCCGGCTGGACGCGCGTGGATCGGGCATCCTGATCCTTCACGACGCCCAGGCCAACACGGCCAAGCTCTTGCCAGCCCTCCTGGAGGGCCTGCGGGCGCGCGGCTACCACGTCGTTCAGATCGTGGCGCGATAGATGGCCCGCCTCCCGGTGTGGCGGCGACGCGTGGTCGAAGTCCTCCAACAAACGCTGTTTTTGTAGAGTTATAATGACCACCGCCAATTCTCAAAACGCCAAGAAGCGCGACGATGGCCTGAAGTCGATCGTATCGCTCACCTGGGTGATGATCGAGAAATTCGGCACGGTCGCGATCTCGATCGTGACCTTCTTCGTCTTCGCGAAAGTCCTGGGGCCCGCGGAGTTCGGGATTGGCGTGTTCGCCATGTCCATCGGCCAGTTCCTGGTGATGGCCTTTACGTCGCTGTTCCAGGATATTCTGGTTCAGAAGAAGGAGATCGACGAGCAGGACAAGAACACCAATTTCTGGTCCTGCGTCGGGATCGGCACGATTGGCGCCTTGCTGCTCGTCATCGGCTCCGTGATCTGGGCTCAGTTCGGCGACCCGCGCGTCGCGTGGATGAGCGCATTCGGCGCGATTCAGATCCCGCTCACCGCGATCTCACTGACCCACATGGCGCTGTTGCGGCGCGCCGACCAGTTCAAGGTGCTTGCCGGCCGGACCCTGATCGGCCGGGCGCTGGGCGCCGCCGTCAGCATTGGGATGGTCTACGGCGGCTACGGAGCCTGGAGCCTGGTCGCCCAGCCCGTGGCCATGAGCGCCTTCGCGACCGCGGCCCTCTGGCTGATGAGCCCTTGGCGGCCAAGGTGGAGCTTCAGCACGCGCCTGATGATGGACCACCTGCGCTTTGGCGCCCCGTTGGCCGTGCGCGGCATGGTGTACGACATCTTCACGCGGTCTCTGCCGATCGTCGTCGGGATCTTCGCCGGCCACGCCGCGACCGGCATCGTCACCCTGGCCTGGCGCATCGTCGAGCTGCCGCGCTCGGCAATCTCGTCCGGCCTGATCGGCTTCTCGCTGCCGCACCTGTCGCGACGCCAGGACAGCCTGGAACAGGTTCAGCGCGCCTATCAGTCCCTGACCCGCGCCACCACCCTGATCACCACCGCCATGTTCCTTGGCGAGTTCATCATCGCCGGGCCGCTGATCCGAATCATCTTCGGGCCGGAGTGGGAGTCGGCCATTCCCACCACCCAGATCTTCGCCGTCGCCGCCGCCTGGAGCTTCGCCCAGCAATATGCCGGTGTCGGCCTGACCGCCGTGGGGCGTCCGGCCGCCCTGCTGGCCTTCCATGTGGTCAGCGTCTTCCTGTCGCTGGCCCTGTTCCCCGCCCTGCTGCTGGCGGGCATGGGGCCGATCTCGGCCGGCGTGATTCAGGTGCTGCGCCTCGCCCTGTGGACCCCCGCCAACTTCTCGATCCTTCGGCGGGTGATGGGCCTTTCGGTGGCCCAGCAGCTCAAGGCCATCACGCCCGCGATCGGCGCGGGGACGGCGATGGTGGTCGCGGGCGTGACCGCGGAGCATTTTCTGCGGCGCCAACTGAGCGATCCGATCCTGTTGGTCGTGCTGATCGGACTGGGGGCGCTGGTCTATGCCGGGGTCCTGAGCGTGCTCGATCGCGCCTGGATTTCCGAATTGTCAGGCCTGTTCAAGCGCGGCCGCGCACGAACCGGCGCGCGCGATAACGCGAAGGGGGCGCTATGACGGACGCAGCGAGCGCGATCACTCCGGCTACGGTTCATGGCCGCGAGCGCGTATTGTTCCTCGACGGCTGGCGCGGCGTGGCGATTTTCAGCGTCTTCGTCGGTCACTTCGCTATCCTGCCAGGCATCAATATCGGCAAGATGGGTGTTGAGCTTTTCTTCGTGCTCAGCGGTCGATTGATGGCCGAAATCCTGTTCGTTGAAAAATACCCGCTCCCGGAATTTTTCTTGCGGCGCATATCGCGTATCTGGCCCGCCCTTTTCTTCTTCGTCCTGGCGTCAGGGGTGGTCTTTGGCGCGAGCGGCTTGCTCCGCGTTGACCTTCTCCACATCGTCGCGGCGCTGACCTTCACCATCAATTACTTTTCGGAATCCCAGGCCCGGTTGCCGCTGTACGACCACATCTGGTCGCTTTGCATCGAAGAGTGGTCCTATGTTCTCCTGGGGATTCTGGCCGTCTTCGCGCGACGGCTTTCATTCGACGTCAAGGCGCTCCTCGCCGGACTGGCGCTGGCCTGCGCGGCGAACGGCGTCGTGCAGACCCTGCTCGGGGGCGACTATTACAGCGTCTACTGGCGGACGGACGTGCGGGCCGCCTCGATCCTGGCCGGCGCCGCAGCCTATCTCTACCTCCGGTCCAAGACGCCACCCGCCTGGACGCCGATCGTGCTGGGCGCCCTCGGCGTCCTGTTGAGCATCAACCACGTGCCCGACATGGTGAAGTATACGGCCGGAACCCTATGCTTCGCCCTTTCAGTCGTCACCCTGCCGGTGGCCCCGCGGTTCGCGCTCCAGATCCTGGGGCATCCGATCGTCGTCCGGATCGGGCTTTGGTCCTTCTCGCTCTACCTTTGGCAGCAGCCCTTCTACAAGCTGATCGGCTCCTTCCCGACCTGGGCCCTATTGGCCATGGCGACGGTCTGCGGCGTGGCGAGCTTCTATTTCGTCGAACAACCCGCGCGGCGTTGGCTGAACCAGTTGCGACGTCCGCGAAGCGTGGCGCCGAGCGCGGCCTAGTTAGCGTGTGGCGGCGTCCAGTCCGGGGCCGAGCATCCGTTCCAGCGCGGGCTTGAGGCGGATCGCGGCGCCTTCCGAGATATGGTTCGCGTCGCGATAGAGCACATGGTCCTGGCGCATGGCCGGGCAGGTTCCGTCGCCGCAGAACTGGGGCGTCAGATCCAGGCGCGTGGCATGGGGCAAGTCCGCGACGGCGGCGCCTTCGGCGATGGCAAGATCGGCGTTGGTCGCGACGGAGGCCTTCACGTCGCAGCTGGAGAGCGGGTGTCCCCGCCTTTGGGCCCGGCCCAGGCACGTGGGGATGTTGAAGCCCGGTCTTGGCGTGTCGGCGATCACCGTCACAGGAATGCCCGCGTCGGAAAATCGCTTGAGGACGCGCTTGAGGCCCTGGCCCCAGACGGCGGCGTCGACCATCGCCGCGTCGTCCTTGTCCGGCGCCGTCGGCGATATGACATAGCCCATGGCGTGTTCCGACAGGATGACCATGGCGGGGCGGGCGGCCAGGATCTGGTCGATCGCGGCCTTGCGCCACGCGTAGCATTCGGAGAACTCGCGACGCAGCCGCGTGCTGAACACCGGGACGTCCGCGACGGCGCAAGACGACTTCAGCACGGCCGTCAGTCGCAGGTTCCTTTCGCGCGCCAAGGCTTCCAGCGGCGTGAACCATTGCGCGGCGTGGGAGTCCCCGAGCAGCACCACGTTCGGGCCGGTCGCCGTGGTGTTGAAGGCGCAGGTCGTCGGCCGGGTGTGTTCCAGCTTCTGCATGCAGCTGGGCGTCGAACTGACGAGGGGTGTCTCTTCGGCGGCCCGGACGATCAACCGCTGTTCGGGACGGTTTCCGATCCTGCGGGCGGTGACGTGGCCGCCGAGGGCGACCAGCGCGCCCGCCAGGCTGATCCCGACGCCCAGGACCAGGCTTGTCCTCGGGCGGGTCATCAGCGAGGGGCTGAGTCTGAGCGGGCGCTCGATCAGTCTCAAGCTGGCCGTCGCGAGGGCCAGGGTCAGCGCGCCGCAGGCGAGGCGTTCCCACCCGGTGAGTTCGGGCTTCAGGATCTGGGCGAAGACGATGATCGGCCAGTGCCAGAGATACAGGGCGTAGGAGCGCTTGCCGAGGAACTGCGCGATGGGAGAGGAGAGCAAGCCCAGGGCGCGGCCGTCCGAAGCGCCGCCGGCCGCGAGCAGGGCCGCCGTGGCGAACACGGGAAGCAGGGCGCTCCAGCTCGGAAACGTGTTCCGCTCGCTCATGACGACGATACAGGCCGCCAGCACGGCCAGCCCCGTCCAGGCCAGGATCCGCGCCGGGATCGGTCGCCGCAGGATTCCGGGCAGCGGGACCAGGAAGGCCAGGGCTCCAATGCCGAATTCCCAGGCGCGGGTCGGCGAGGCATAGAAGGCGACCGGGGGCCAGACGCCGACGACGATGATGCAGGCGACGAAGGAGGCCAGAGTGAAGGCCGCGATCAGCCAGGGCAGGTTGCGAACGCGGAACAGGCTGGCCCCGACCTGCAGCAACAGGGGCCAGACGAAATAGAACTGCTCCTCCACCGCCAGGGACCAGGTGTGCAGGAAGGGGTTCAGCGCGCTCTCGGGCGCGAAATAGTCGAATCTCTGGAAGAGGAGCCAGATGTTGCTGGCGTAGAGCGACGCCGCCGCGGCGCCCTGGGTGACGTGATCCTGTTCGGCCGGCGCCAGGATCAGCGCGCCGGTCGCCAGGGTGGCCACCAGGACGACGAAGGCGATGGGCAGGAGGCGGCGGGCTCTCCTGGCGTAGAATTGCAGGAAGTCGATCCGTCCCGTGCGCGAGATCTCGTCGGTCAGCAGTCCGGTGATCAGATAGCCCGAGATCACGAAGAAGACGTCCACGCCCAGGAAGCCGCCTGGCAGGCCCGGAACGCCGAAATGGAAGGCGATCACGGCGCCGACGGCGAGCGCGCGCAGCCCTTCGATGTCCGCTCTGAAACCGAAGCGCTTCGAGGCGGGCTCGCTCGAAGTCTCGCCGGCGGTGACCGGGGAAATCGCGGCGCTGTCGAGGGCTCGATACATCAGTCGTTAGTACGTCTTTGGATTATGGCGAAAATGGTTTCGATCTTGAATGTGGACGCCACGCTCGCACACGTGCATCGGATCGGTCACCCGCAGCGTCCTGATGATGCGAGTATGGTTAAGGCGAGCGTAGTTTCGATACAGACTTGTTGAATGTTTCGTCACATCTTTCCGACGGAAAGCGCTCGGTGAGACGCTGGATCTCTCGGACGCGCGCGGCATGGGGGCGAGTTCGCCTGTTCGCCGCGAGCCTGACGGCCGCCGCTGGAGCGCCGGTTTTCGGCCGTCAGGCCGGGGATGAAATCGCCACAGGCGATCGGTGGGGGAACTTCGCGTCCTGTAACGCGCGCTGCGCAAAATCTACGCAGACGTAATCCGGGGGCCCCCGAAGATTCGTTTCTGATCCCTCAAGGCGATAGAGAGGCGGAAGGCGCCGGTCTCAACTTGACCCTTGTTGGTCTTCTGTCATTGATCCGATGCCATGTGATGCTAGTGACTTTGCCGATCGGCATTGACGACGGGCGCTTATTGCATGGTCAAGCTGTGGAGCGGCGCTATTCCGTCACGGCTGCCCCAAAAGTGAAGAGTGAAGACGTAGAGCGCACCCATGACGGCTGGTTCCCAAGACTACGGCGCTCAAGTCGATATCCGCCGGGCCCGCGCCCAGGGCGCCCACGCCCACTATCGCGGGCGCACCGAGGTGTATGTCCGGCGTCTGCTGACCGTGATCCTGTACCTGGCGCTCTGGCGCGCCACGGGCATGTGGTACGGCTACCCCTCGCGGTTCCTCGAGGGCGTGAGCGTCGATCCCACCGCCCAGAAGGTGATGCTCTACAGCCTGATTCCGCTGCTTGGGCTGTATGTGCTGTTCGAGCCTCGGCGGTTCTTCGGCTATTTCACGCGCATGCCGCTGATGGCGGCGGGGGTGATCGCCGCCTGCCTCGCCTCGCTGGTCGTTTCCATTGACCTGGGCGCGTCCCTGCGCGGCATCATGGCCGTGGCGATCCTCACCGCGGCGCCGCTTCTGTACCGGTTGCGCTATGGCGGGGCGGAGACCTTCCGCGCGTTGGCGAATTTCGCGATCGTCTCCGCGTTCGCCAACATCCTCTATACCGTGGCGTTTCCGCAGTTCGCCGTCATGGGCGGCTCCTATGCCGGTGACGTGAAGGGCCTGTTCTATCACAAGAACGGTCTGGGCCAGTTCAGCGCGGTCGGGTTCCTGATCCTGTTTTCCGGCTCTGGGCTGTATCGGAAGCTCGACAAGCGCGAGATCCTGCGAAAATGCGCCCTGGTGCTTTCCCTGCTGCTGGTGGTGATCGCCCATTCCTCGACGGCGATCGTCATGGTGTTCACCGGAGTCGCGCTGCTGTTTGGACTGCGCATGCTGCAGAAGATCGGCGACTCGTTGCTGCGCTCGATCATCGTGCTGACACTTTGTATCGTCGTCGGCGTACTGGGATCCTACGTCTATCTCACCGTCGCGGAAGCTATCGCGAGCGCCTTTGGTAAAGACCTTACCTTTTCGGGGCGCTCGGATATCTGGAATCAGCTGATTCCGCTGATCTATGATCGCCCGTTGCTGGGATATGGCTTCGCGACGTTCAGGCAATCCTACATCATCGATCAGTATGTTCATCTGGGACACGGTGTTCTGTCCATCCACAACACCTATATCGAGCTGTGCCTGAATATCGGCGTTCCGGCGACGATCACCTGGTGCGTCTACCTGATCGGCACGGTCTTCCAGAAGATCGGCATGGTCCAAAGGGAGCCGCTTCTGCAGGAAGCCCAGGCCAAGGACATCGTGATCATCCTGTTGATCATGATCGGCTCGATGACCGAAGCCGGATTGATGCTGGCCCCGGTCATTCTCTGGCCGTTCCTGGCCGCCGCCTTGCCTTCGGATCGGCCACGGACCCCATCGGTCGTCGCGGCGCGACCGAGGTGAGGATGAGCCTGTCCGCCGCGACGGCAAATCACGACCGGGCCCTGCTTTCGCCAATCGTCGGCGCGGCGATCTCTGTCTGGACTCGAGCTTGGGGATGCTAGGCGAACATGGTTGACCCGACGACAGATCATGCGGCGGCTCCGCGGGAGAGCGAGGATCGGGTCACGATCTTCGTGGATCGGTTTCTGCCTCCGAGCCAGGCCTTCGTCATTCAGCAGGCCAGCGCCCTTGTCCGCCATCGGCCGGAGTTCCTCACCTTCGGCCGTACCGGCTCGCGCCTGTCGGGGGTCGGTGACTATCCGGTGCGCAATCTGCGGGATTCCCGGCTGGGCCAGGCCGCCGGCCTTCTCCTGAAGGCGCCGCGGCTGGCGCCGGCGGCGCTCTGGTCGGGGGTGAGCGGCACGCGGCTGCTGCACGCGCACTTCGGCAAGAACGGCTACATCCTCGGGCCGCTGGCGCGCACCTTGAACGTGCCGCTGGTGACGACCTTCCACGGCTTCGACGCCACCTACGCCGGTGATCCGGCCACGCCCGGCGGCTTCAACCAGACCCGCTTCTTCCGGACCGGCCGGGCGGCCATGGCCAGCGGGAAGGGCTTTTCGATCGCCGTGTCGGGGTTCATCCGTGAACGGCTGCTGGCCATGGGTTTCGACGAACGACGCATCTTTCAGCACTATATCGGCATAGACACCAAGTTGTTCGCACCTCAGCCCCAAGTCGTGCGGCGCAAGGCCCGCGTGGTTTCGGTGGCCCGTTTTGTCGAATACAAAGGCCATCGCTACATCATCGACGCCCTGGCCAAGGTCGCGGCGGCGGGCGTGCCAGTCGAGTTGGTGATGATCGGCCAAGGGCCGCTTCGCGACGAGATCGAGCAGTTGGCGCGCAGGAGGCTGCCGGATGTCGTCCTCATGGAGAACCTCAGCCAGCAGGAAATCCGTGACGTGGTGTCCAGCGCCAGGGTCTATGTGCACGGCAGCGTCACCCTGGAAAACGGCCACGCCGAAGCCATGGGGCTCGCCAATCTCGAAGCCCTGGGCGTCGGCACGCCGGTGGTGGCCTTTGACTCCGGCGGCGTGGGCGAGGCCATGCGCCCCGGGGTGACAGGTTTCACCGTGCCCGAGCGCGACACCGACGCCATGGCCGACGCCATCGGCCGCCTGCTGACCGACGACGACCTGTGGGCCGCGTCCAGTCAGGCCGCCACGGCGTTCGTGGCGGAGAATTTCGACATCCAAGTGCAGTCTCGGTTGCTTGAGGATTACTACGATGCGGTCGTCGCGCGGTTCAACGCCGAATCCAAGTGAAGCCAGGTCGTTGAGGGTAGCATGAAGAGTTTGAACAAATTCCAATGGCTTCGGAAGTCATTCGTCAAGCTGAGGTGGCTGTACTACACGAAGGTGTGGGGCATGGATATTCATCCGCTGGCGACGTTCTCGACGTCGGCGCGACTGGATATGACCTTCCCGCGTGGAATACATATCGGTGAAGAGACCTATATCGCGTTCGACGCGGCGATCCTGACGCACGACCTGACGCGGGGCCTCTATCTGCACACCCGGATCGGCAAGCGGTGCTTCATCGGCGGCCGCTCGATCATCCTGCCGGGCGTCGAGATCGGTGACGAATGCGTCATCGGTTCGGGCAGCGTCGTGACCAAGAACGTGCCGCCCCGCTCGCTGGTGGCGGGCAATCCGGCGCGGGTCATCCGGGAGAACATCGAGATCATCAGCCGCTATGGCCGGATGAAGACGCCGCGCGACGTCGCCGCCGCGGCGGAGGCCGAGGCCGCGCTGTCGGAGGCGTCCGAGGCCGCGACGCAGGACCCTGTCCCCGCCGAGGCCCACAAATGAGCGCCGCCCAGCCTGTGCACGTGGCCGTGACCGTCATCACCTACAAGCGGCCGGACGGACTGAAGCGGTTGCTCGATGCGCTGGAGGCGCAGGAGCGGCCCGAGGATCTGCCGTTCCGGCTCTCGGTGGTGGTGGTCGACAACGACGAGAACGAGGGCGGGCGCGGGGTGGCCGAGGCCTATCTGAACTCGCCAAGGCTTGATGTCCGGTATTTCGTCGAGCGCCGGCGGGGCATTCCCGTCGCCCGCAACACCGCGCTCGACAACGTTCCGGAGGACGCCGACGCCTTCTGCCTGGTCGACGACGACGAGTGGCCGGTTCTCGACTGGATCGCCAGCCTTCTGCGCAAGTGGGACAACGGTCGCGTCGACTGTGTCTACGGACCCGTCGAGCCGGTCTATCCCGAGGATCCGCCAGCCTGGTTCATCAAGAGCCGGGTGTTCGAGCGCAAGCGGTTCGCCGACGGCGCGCCGATCGGCCACGCGGCCTCGAACAACGCCATGGTCTCGACGGCCTTCATCCGCCGGACCGGGCTGCGCTTCGACGAGCGCATGCGGTTCACGGGAGGCTCCGACTACCGGTTCTTCAAGCAGGGCCGCAAGCAGGGCATGACCATCATCTGGTCGGCCGCCAGCCTGGTCTATGACGAGGTGCCGGCCAACCGGTTGACCTGGAAGTGGATTCTGCAACGCCAGTATCGCCTGGGAAACACCTTCGCCGTCGATGCGCGCCTGGAGGGCGATCGCGGTCAGTCGCTGCGCCTGTTCGCCTATGGCGTGGCGCGTGTCGGGTTCGGCGTCGTGAGCCTGCCGATGGCGCTGCTGGGTCCCTTCCACGCGATGCGGGCCATGATCCACATCCTGCGCGGCTCGGGAACGGTGTTCGGCCTGGTGGGGCACCGGCATGAGGAATACGCGCCCTAGCCGCCCGACCGCCCCGGCGGGCCGACAGGCAAGCAGGTTGTTCCAAAGCGTCCGCACCGACCGAAAAGGCTCGAATGTCCAGTCCGATCCCCGAAGCGACGATCATCGTCACCGTCCACAACTACGTCGACTGCGTGGCCGCGGCGATCGACAGCGCCCTGGCGCAGACGCCGCCGTGCCAGGTCATCGTCATCGACGACGGCTCGACCGATGGCTCGACCGAGGTGGTGCAGGCCTATGCCGACCGTTGCGAAGTGGTGATCAAGCCGAACGGCGGCCAGGCTTCGGCCTTCAACGAGGGCTTCCGGCGTAGCCGGGGGCGCTACGTCTTCTTCCTCGACGCCGACGACCTGTTCCTGCCGGGCAAGGTCGAACGGGTGCTGCGGCTCTATGGCGAGCACGCCGTGGGCTGGGCGCACCATGCCATGTCGCTGGCCGGTCCCGACCTGACGCCCCAGGCGGGCGACGCGCGCAATCCCGCCAACCTGCGCAGCGGCGTCTACGACCTGCGCGAGGCGGCCAGGACGGGCCGGTTCCCCGTCAAGCTGCCGGCGACCAGCGGCCTGTCCTTCGACCGGGAATGCCTGGCGCGGATCATGCCGATGCCTGAAGCGCCGGGCATCATGATGAACGAGTCGTACCTGAAGTTCGGCTGCTGGGCCCTGGCGCCGGGCTATCTGCTGGACGAGCCGCTGGGTGTGCAGGTCGTGCACGGGGGCAACCTCTTCACCGGCCGCGGGGCGCCGGTCAAGGTCCAGAGCTATGCCTATCTGGGGCGCGAGCTGTACGCGAACATCCCGGGGGCCCGGGGGCTGGCGGTTCGCTTCGCCGAGGTCGCCGCCAGTGATCCCAAGGCCCTGTCGGCCAGCAGCGGCGCGCAGGCGATGCTGGGGCAGTTCCGAAACGGCCTGACGACGGGCGAGCGGGCGATGTTCACGCTCCGCACCGCCCTCAAGAGGCTCCGGCGGGCCGCGACGGCCGGCTGACCGCTCCGTCGCCGGCCAGGTCTCACGACGGTGGTGTAATGAGGGCGGTGTACTTGCCGCCCGCGGGCGCGACCTTGCTGAGAATCTGCATGTTCGTCTTGCAGTCCTCGAAGGTGAGGCCGCTGAAATCGCCGCTGGTCGGGCGATCGATGCGCAGGCCCACGTCGCAGCCCTGCACGACGACGTTGCGGGTGACGATGTCGAAGTGGTTGGGACCCGTGTCGATCGAACCCGCCGAACTCGAGGACGCGACCCCTCTCGTGCAGTTCTCGATCCGGACGTCTTCGTAGAGGTGGGTTCGCTGGTCGGACGTCGATGACGCGCCGATCCCCCAGCTGTAGGTGTTCATCCGGGCGCCCCGGCAAACGCCGCGCCGGACGGTCACGTTGTCGCCGAGGAGGGAGATGACGAAGTTCAATCCCGTGAGGTCGAAATCCTCGATCAGCAAGCTGGTGGATTGCACCGTGATCGCCCCCTTGCCGCTGTTCGTCGGCTGAAGCTGCATCGACATGACCGGGTGACGAATGATCACCTCCTCGCAAGCGGTCGCCTGGAAGCAGTCGGCGGCGACGCCTTGCGGCGTGCCATAGTCGGCCGCCTCGTCGATCAACTGCCCCTTCACCGCTTCGGCGAAGACGCAATCGCCGACGACGTCGCGGATCCGGACCATGCCGAGATAGGCGTTGCTCGTGCGCCGAATGGCGATGCCGGCCCTGTTGGTTTCCGGTTGGCCCGCGGCGATGTTCTGAACATCGACCCGAACGATCTGCCATCCGCCGCAACCATTCGTCGGACCGCCGTCGACATTGATCCCGCGGATCGTCGCCCCGCTGAGCATGAGGTCTTGCAGGCGAACGGCCGAAGCGTTGTTGTCGTCGACGGCGTATTCCACGCCTTCACCAAGCCTGGGCTTGGCGCCTTCGCCATAGGCCCCGTAGGTGCAGTTGCTCTTGGGAAGCAGGCCGCCGGGCCAGACACCGCCGCGCTTCAGCATCACGACCGCGCCCGCTGGGATGGACTCGTGGTGCGCCATCGCCAAGCTCGCCCAGGCCGTCTCCGGAGTCTTGCCGTCGGCCGCGTCGTCGCCGGCGGGATCGATGTAGCGATGGACTTCGCTGGCCGCGCAGTCGAAGGCCGGGACCGTGTTGGCCGCGAGGGCGGCCTGGCCGAGAAAGCCGCCGATCAGCAGGCGTCGTAGCCAGAAGGTCCCGCCGGATTTGCGGCCGTTCCCGGAATGGCCGAGGATCAGGCGGTCGAGGGTCTCGGGCGGGGCGGAGAAGGGGTCGTAAGCGAGGGCGCCGCCGAAGGCGAGGATGCGCCCCTGGGGACGAAGGGCGAGGGCCGCCTTGATCGATCCCGGGCCGACGCAGTTGGGGACGCGGGGGCGCAGCACGGCGTGGGTCATGGTGGCCGAAAGCGCATTGTCCTGAGTGCGGCATATCGCGGCCTCGCCGCCGCCACGGGACGACGCGACGCGCACCAGCGGCGTGAACTGGCCGTCGGCCGCGTCCATCTGGGCGTCGAGTTCCAGGGTGAGCGGCAGGCGGAGCTGGTCGCCCAGATCGTCGATCACCAGGCGGTCGGCCGATCGGCGCGTGGGCGCGCCTCGCGTGCATATGGGGCTGGTGATCGTGGGCAGGTTCTGCAGGTCCATGAGAATGAACAGGACGTCCGCGCCGGGCCGCGCGACCACGGCGAGGCGGGATTCCCTCGAGGCGGGCGTGAGGTTGGAGCGCTGAACCCGTCGCCAGGCCTCGTTGTCGAAGGCGACGCCGGAGGCGGAGCCGGTGAGCCGCAATGCGCCGCTTCCGCTCAGGCAGCGGACATAGGCGGCGATGGCGTGTTCGCGCACGGCCCCGATGGAACCCGGGATGACGGCCATGGCCTCCTCGTCGGGATGGGTGTTCCGCAGCCGGTAGACCTTGCCGTTCATCACCCGCGCCGTGAGCAGGTCGTGGAAGATCGGCGCGTTTGACCGCGCGTCACGCGCGTGGTGCAGGGCTTCGTGGTCGTCGATGATCTCCAGCGCGCCGCCGGTCACCTCGAAATCCTGGAGGTTCGCGGGCCTGACATTGTCGGCGGCTATCCGATTGGTCGCGGCCGGCTCGAGCAGCAGCCCCGCCCCGGGGACGATGCGCGGAGCGCCCGCGGGGAAAAGCGCGAGCCGGCCGCTCGGGCTCAGGGCGACACCGCCGCCGCCGGTCCAGTCCGCCTGGGGGAAGTCCTCGATCGCGACGTTGCGCACCACAGCGCGAAGGTTACCGCCCGTCCAGTCGAATGAGGCCCGGTTTCCGGAACGCGGTGCGTCGCCAACCTTCAGTATTGGAATCGAATTTTCAACAACATTGCGCATATGACAGTTCCTTGCGGTCGTCTTGTGCTGTTGTTTGGTTATACAATTGGGATGTCGATGAATAGAGAAACTTAAAGCTTAAGCTTAGAAGGTGGCGACATTTGAATCATTATCGTCCGACGATGACGTAAAAACTGTCATTTTTGGGCGATATACGGCGAACTGATCCGATGAGAGCCGTCCGGCGGATTGCGAAATGTCCGGTAGGGGCGCCGTCCGAGCAGGGCTTGCCGCCGATGGCGGTCGCGCCGACGTCCTGAATCTGGCGAACGTCTCCGTTCCCGACCCCGATGGAATCGCGCGGGACGCGCCAAGGCGCTGTCTCCGGACCTTGGCGAGCAGGTTGTCTCGGGGATCAGCGAGGCCTGTCTAGGGGTAGAAGGAGCGATACCACTCGGTGAAACGCTCCAGGCCCTGGGCGAGCTTGACCTTGGGCCGGTAGCCGGTGAGGGCGTGCAGCTTGGAGATGTCGGCATAGGTGGCCGTGACGTCGCCGGGCTGCATCGGGCGCATGACCTTGACCGCCTCGCGGCCCAGGGCCGTTTCCAGGGTCGAGATCATCTCCATCAGCCCGACGGGGTCGTTGTCGCCGATGTTGTAGATCTCGTGCCCGCCCGCGGCCGGCGGGTGGTCGAGCACCCCGACGACGCCGTCGACGATGTCGTCGATATAGGTGAAGTCGCGGGCCATCCGGCCCTGGCCGTAGACCTCGATCGGCTGGCCGGCGAGGATCTTCTGGGTGAAGCTGAAATAGGCCATGTCCGGCCGGCCCCACGGCCCATAGACCGTGAAGAACCGCAGGCCCGACATCGGGAAGCCGTAGAGCTTGGCGTAGCTGATGCTCATCAGCTCGTTGGCCCGCTTGGTGGCCGCGTACAGCGACACCGGCTCGTCGACCGGATCGGTTTCCTTGAAGCCCGCGCCGTGATCGCCGTCGAGCGACTGGAGACGGTCGCCATAGACCGAGCTGGACGAGGCGTAGACCAGGTGCGCGACGCCGTTGCGCCGGGCGGCCTCCAGCACCGACAGGTGGCCGGCCAGGTTCGAGCGCTCATAGGCGAAGGGGTTGTCGATCGAGTAGCGCACGCCGGCCTGGGCGGCCACGTGGACGATCCGCTTGGCGCCGCTGTCGCGGACCAGCGCCTCGAACGCCGCGCCGTCGGCGATGTCCATGCGGACCATGGTGAAGCCCGGACGGGCCTCCAGCCGCGCCGCCCGCGCCGCCTTCAGCGCCGGATCATAGTAGTCGGTGAAGACGTCGACCCCGATGACGGTCTCGCCTCGGTCGAGAAGGCGGTGAGCGACATGGGCTCCGATGAAGCCGGCGGCGCCGGTGATGATAACGGTCATGGTCCGCCGTCTGTACCTCCGACGCTCGGCCGCGTCCAATGCTGGCATAGGCCGGGCCAGCGAGGATGCACGCGGCAAGCGGGGTGACTATCGACGCGTCAGCAGCGCGGCCTGGGCCTCCGCGCCGGCGGCGTCCAGGGTTCCCGGCACGGGTTTGGCGTCGATGCAGGTCTCGACCCAACGCCGGTCGGCCTTGCTGCGCAACTCCACGAGCTCGGTCGTGCTGACGATGAAGAACCGGTCGTAGCGGGTATTGCGGGCCAGCAGGATATAGCGGCCGCAAATCCAGGCTTGGTCGACGCCTTGGTTCATGGCCTGGTCCGTCAGGATGATCTGGGCGTCCGGATGGCGGTGTTCGAGCGAACGTTGCGCGGCGCCTGAAAGCGCCGCCGAGACCGGGTCGGCCGGGGTCACGTACGCGGTCTCCGCCGGAGGCGTGGTGGCGTTCGGTCTGGGCCCGCAGGCGGCGGGCGCCAGGCAAAGCAGGGCGAGGGCGACGATATCGCGGTGAAGCACGGCTGCGGCTCTTCTGGTGATCGCCACAGCATAGCTTTGATGTCCGCTACGGCATAGTTTCGGCGACAAAATAGGGGCCCGGCGTCGCCGCCGGGCCCCTTGGGTTGTCGCCGTGACGCGGCCCTTAGGCGGCGGCCTTCTCCTTGACGCCGAAGCGGCTGTAGAAGGTCTCGCCCTTGGCGGCCATGTCGCGCAGGAGCTGGGGCGGGGCGAACCGCGCGCCGTACTTCTGGGCCAGGGCGTCGCAGGCCTCGACGAACCTGGCCACGCCGACGCCGTCGATCAGGCTGACCGGGCCGCCGGTCCAGGGCGCGAAGCCCCAGCCCAGGATGGCCCCGACGTCGGCTTCACGCGGGTCGGTGATCACGCCTTCCTCGAAGCAGCGCGCGGCTTCCACGGCCTGGCGGTAGAGCAGCCGGGTGCGGATCTCCTCGATGCCGGCCTTGTCGACCTCGGCGATCTTGACCGGGGCGAGGTCGGCCAGGCCCTTCCACAGCACCTTGGGGCCGCTCTCCGGATAGTCGTAGAAGCCCTTGCCGTTCTTGCGGCCGTAGCGGCCCTCGCCCTCGACCATCTTCTCGATGATCGTGGTGAAGGGGCGCTCCTCGTACTTGTCGCCGAGGTCCTTCTTGGTCTGCTGGGCGATCTTGTAGGAGAGGTCCAGCGCGACGTCGTCGTGCATCTCCAGCGGACCGCGCGGCATGCCGGTGGCCCGGCCGACATTGTCGATGATGGCCGGGGCGTAGCCGTCGGCCAGCAGCTCCATGCCTTCCTGCACGAAGGTGCCGAAGCAGCGCGACGTGTAGAAGCCGCGGCTGTCGTTGACGACGATCGGGGTCTTCTTGATCTTCAGGACGTAGTCGATCGACTTGGCCAGGGCCTCCTGCGAGGTTTCCTCGCCCATGATGATCTCGACCAGGCCCATCTTGTCGACCGGCGAGAAGAAGTGGATGCCGATGAACGAGGCGGGGCGCACCGACGCCTTGGCCAGGCCGGTGATCGGCAGGGTCGAGGTGTTGGAGCCGAAGATCGCGGTCTCGGCCAGTTGGGCTTCGGCCAGCTTGGTGACCGACGCCTTGACGTCGCGGTTCTCGAACACCGCCTCGACCACCAGGTCGCTGCCCTTGACGTTGGCGTAGTCGGCGGTGGGGTGGATGAGGGCCAGGATACCCTCGCCCTTTTCCTTGGTCATCTTGCCGCGCGACACGGCCTTGTTGACCAGGGCTTCGGCGTAGCCCTTGCCCTTGTCGGCGGCTTCCTGCGTCTGGTCGATCAGCACGGTCTCGATGCCGGCCATGGCCTGGACGTAGGCGATGCCCGCGCCCATCATGCCGGCGCCCAGCACGGCGACCTTCTTGACGTCGTAGTGCGGCACGCCGGCCGGACGGCCCGAGCCCTTGCCCAGTTCCTGAAGCGACAGGAACAGGGTGCGGATCATGCCCTTGGCCTGGGGCGACATCAGGGTCTTGAGGAAGTAGCGGGTCTCGATGCGGATGGCCGCGTCGAACGGCACCTGCAGGCCCTCATAGACCGCCTTCATGATGTTCAGCTGGGCCGGGTAGTTGCCGTAGGTGCTCTTGCGCAGCATGGCGTTGCCCATGACGAACACCTGGCTGCCGCCGGCCGTGTAGGGACCGCCGCCGGGCAGCTTGAAGTCCTTCTTGTCCCACGGCGCGACCGGGTCGCCCTTGGTCTTGACCCAGGTCTTGGCCGCCTCGACCAGCTGGTCGGCGGGGACGACCTCGTGCACGACCTTGAAGCCCAGGGCTTCGGCCGGCTTCATCGACTTGCCTTCCAGCAGGAACGGGGCCGCGGCCATCACGCCCATCAGGCGGGTCAGGCGCTGGGTGCCGCCGCCGCCGGGCAGCAGGCCGACCTTGGCTTCCGGCAGGCCCAGCTGGATCTTCGGATTGTCGGCCACCACGCGATAGTGGCAGGCCAGGGCGACTTCCAGGCCGCCGCCCAGCGCCAGGCCGTTGATCGCCGCGGCGATCGGCTTGCCGCCGGTCTCCAGGGCGCGGAACGCCTTGTTCAGCGCGAAGCCGGCGTCGAACGCCGCCTTCAAATCACCGCCGCCGATGCCGCCTTCGGCCCCGCCCAGTTCGCCCAGGTCGGCGCCGGCGCAGAAGCCGGTGGTCTTGCCCGAGGTCAGGACGGCGCCCTTGATGGCGTCGTTGGCTTTGATGGCCTCGACCACTTCGCCGATCTCGCGGATCACCGAGGCGGTCAGGGTGTTCATCGTCCGGCCGGGGACGTCGAAGGTGACCAGGGCGATCCCGTCGCCGTCGACCTCGATCTTGAAGTTTTCCATGGTTCTAATCCTTAGATCGTCGACTAGACGCGTTCGATGACGGTGGCGGTGCCCATGCCGGCGCCGACGCACAGGGTGATCAGGGCGGTCTCCTTGTCGGAGCGCTCCAGCTCGTCGAGCATGGTGCCCAGGATCATCGCGCCGGTGGCGCCCAGGGGGTGGCCCATGGCGATGGCGCCGCCGTTGACGTTCATCTTGTCGTGCGGGATGTCCAGCGCCTGCATCATCCGCAGGACGACGGCGGCGAAGGCCTCGTTCAGCTCATAGAGGTCGATGTCCTTGACCTCCATCTTCAGCTTCTTGAGCAGCTTTTCGGTGACCAGCGACGGGCCGGTCAGCATGATCGAGGGCTCCGAACCGATCGAGGCCATGCCCTTGATGCGGGCGCGGGCCTTGAGGCCCAGGGCCTCGCCCATTTCCTTGGTGCCGATCAGCACGCCGGCCGCGCCGTCGACGATGCCCGAGCTGTTGCCGGCGTGGTGGACGTGGTTGACCTTTTCCACCTGCGGGTAGCGCTGCTGCGCCACGGCGTCGAAGGCCATCTCGCCCATGCCGGCGAACGAGGCGTTCAGCGAGGCCAGGGTCTGCATGGTGGTGTTGCCGCGCACGGTTTCGTCGTGGTCGAGGATGGTCAGGCCCAGCTGGTCCTTCACGCCGATCACCGACTTCTTGAAGCGGCCGTCGGCCCACGAGGCGGCGGCGCGCTTCTGGCTTTCCACGGCATAGGCGTCGACGTCGTCGCGCGAGAAGCCGTAGAGGGTGGCGATCAGGTCGGCGCTGACGCCCTGCGGGGTGAAGTAGGTCTTGAAGGCCGAGGACGGGTCGGTCGGCCAGGCGCCGCCGTCGCTGCCCATGGGCACGCGGCTCATGCTCTCGACGCCGCCGCCGATGGTCAGGTTGGCTTCGCCCGACATCACCTTGGCCGCGGCCATGTTCACGGCTTCCAGGCCCGAGGCGCAGAAGCGGTTGATCTGCACGCCGGCCACGCTCTCGGCGTAGTCGGCGGTCAGCACGGCGGTGCGGGCCACGTCGGCGCCCTGCTCGCCCACCGGCGAGACGCAGCCGAGGACGACGTCGTCGACCTTGGAGGTGTCCAGGCCGTTGCGGTCGCGCAGGTTCTCGAGAACCTGGGTGGCCAGGGACAGGGCGGTGATCTCGTGCAGAGACCCGTCCTTCTTGCCCTTGCCGCGCGGGGTGCGCACGGCGTCAAAGATGTAAGCGTCGGCCATTTGATGGCTCCTTCCTGCGTAGGCTTGGATGGTTCGTTAACCAAAAGGGCGTCTGTTTCCGGTGGCTTGGAGAACAGGACGATGACGGCAGCTGAGCGCTCGACGGACGCCGCCCACCCGGTGGTGAGCGACTTCATCGCGCGCGGCTATCATGTGTTCGAGGGCGGCGTGGACCCGGCGGCGGCCGGCGACCTGCTGGCCAAGATCCGGGCGCTGCGGACCTTCGATACGGACCTCTTCCTCGGCGAGGCCGAGTTCGACGCCGACCCGCAATATATCGGGGTGAACCCCGCGCCCGGCCGCAACCTGCTGGAACGGTTCGAGGCCGAGCTGGCCTTCGTCGAGAACGACCCGGCCATCGTTTCGGCCCTGACCGCCCTGCTGGGCGAGGGCTACGAGATCCTGCTCAAGAAACTGATCTGCGGCGTGCCGTCCAGCGTCGTGCCCGACTGGCTGAAGGCCCGCATCGCCGGCAACCCGGTCAACAACCTGGGCGCCTATGTGAAGGCCCCGTTCCGGGACATCACCTATTTCTACGGCATCGACTTCCACCAGGACCTGATCGACTACAAGGACCGGGAAGCCGACTTCATCACCCTGTACATCTACCTGCACGACGTCGGCACGCATGACGCGCCGCTGTTCCTGCTGGAGGACAGCCACAAGCTGGGCGGGACGCTGTTCCCGCACGACCTGACCAAGAACGCCACGGGCGAGAATGGGGTCGGCTGGCTGTATCGCGACGGGCGCGGCCATGAGGTCCAGACCCGGCAGCACCTGCTGACCGGCCAGACCGGCTACGCGGCCATGTGGCACGCCTGCACCCTGCACGGCACCCAGCCCGACGCCGCCGACAACGAGCGCCTGAGCCTGCGCTACCTGATCGCCCGCAAGCCGGGTGTTCCCGCCCCGGGCATGGACGCGGTCAACGCCACCCTGCTGGGTCCGCTCAGCCTGGAGGCCACGCGCCAGGACCTGGACGCGCGCGGGGCGGCCCAGATCAAGGCGAACAGCGTCAACAAGGCCTGAGGCGTGGGTCATTATTTCCACGGTCCGATCGGCGCCTTCGCCGTCTGGGCGCAGGACAGGCCGCGCGCGCCGGACTTGGCGCTGTAGGTGACGCGGTAGCCGAACTCCGGCGCGGCCAGCCGGCAGGGCGTGAAGCCCGACGTCGTCACCGACAGCGACCAGTCGGCCACCTTCGAGCGCAGCAGGTTGTTGCACTGGACGTTCGGCCCCAGCGGCACGGTGAACTCGGTTCCCGGCGGCGGCTTGTAGCCTGGGCGCTTGGCGATCAGCTTGCCGGAGAACTCCAGCGGGCGACGGCCCTCCGCGCGGACGCAGACGACCGCGGAACGGGACTCCTGGGCAGGCGGGGGGGCGTCGACGAACATGGCTAAAGCGTCCTCGCGATCAGCAGTTTCATGATCTCGTTGGTGCCGCCGTAGATGCGCTGCACGCGGCTGTCGCGGTACATCCGGGCGATCGGATATTCGTTCATGAAGCCATAGCCGCCGAACAGCTGCAGGCAGCGGTCGACGATCTTGTTCTCCAGGTCGCTGACCCAGTACTTGGCCATCGAGGCGGTGGCGGCGTCGAGCTTGCCGGCCAGGTGCTGCTCGATGCAGTGGTTGACGAACACCTTGGCGACGGTCGCCTCGGTCTTGCATTCGGCCAGCACGAACTGGGTGTTCTGGAAGTCGAGGATCGCCTTGCCGAACGCCTTGCGCTGCTTGACGTAGTCGATGGTCAGCTCCAGGGCCCGCTCGATGGTGGCCATGCCCTGGACGGCGATGTTCAGCCGCTCCTGGGGCAGCTGGCCCATCAGCTGGAAGAAGCCCTGGCCCTCGTCGGAGCCCAGCAGGTTCTCGGTCGGGACCTTGACGTCGTTGAAGAACAGCTCGGAGGTGTCCTGGGCCTCGTGGCCCAGCTTGTCGAGGTTGCGGCCGCGCTCGAAGCCTTCGGCCCCGTCGGTCTCGACCACCACCAGCGAAGTCCCGCGCGCCCCGGCCGTCGGGTCGGTCTTGGCGACGACGATGATCAGGTTGGCGGTCTGGCCGTTGGTGATGAAGGTCTTCGACCCATTGATCACATACTGGTTGCCGACCGGCTTGGCGGTGGTCTTGACCCCCTGCAGGTCCGAGCCCGCGCCCGGCTCGGTCATGGCGATGGCCCCGACCAGCTCGCCGGTCGCCAGGCGCGGCAGCCAGCGCTGCTTCTGCTCTTCCGTGCCGTAGTGCAGGATGTACGGCATGACGATGGCGTTGTGCAGGCTGATGCCGAAGCCGTCGACGCCCTTCAGGCCCAACTGCTCCATCAGCACGGCCTCGTGGCGATAGTCGCCGCCGGCCCCGCCGTATTCCTCGGGCATGGAGAGGCCGAGCAGGCCGGCCTCCCCCGACTTGTTCCACATGGCCCGGTCGACGACGTGGTTCTTGCGCCACGTCGCGACCACGGCCTCGGGGGCGTGCTCGTCGAAGAACTTGCCGACCGCGTCCTCGAAGATCGCGATGTCTTCCTCGGCCATGAAGGCCGGCTTTTCCACGTTGAGCACGCCCATGATCAGAAGGCCTCCGCGGGCAGGGCCATCAGGGTGGCCGAACCGGTCTTCAGCTTGGCCAGGTGGGCGCCGGCGTCGGGCAGGACGCGCTCGATGAAGTAGCGGGCGGTGACCACCTTGGTCGAATAGAACGGGTCGGACGAGCCGGCCGCGATCTTGGCGTTGGCGGCCTTGACCATCAGCGTCCACATGTAGGCCAGGCCCGTCAGGCCGAAGAGGTGCATGTAGTCGGTCGAGGCGGCGCCGGCGTTGTCGGGGTTCTGCAGGCCGTTCTGCATCAGCCACATGGTGCCGTCCTGCAGTTGGGCCTTCACCCCGGCCAGGGCCTCGACGAACGGCTTGAGGGCCTCGTCGCTGTCGTTCTCGCCGATGAACTGGTCGATTTCCTGGAAGAAGGTCATCACGCCGCGGCCGCCCTTGGAGGCCAGCTTGCGGCCCACCAGGTCCAGCGCCTGGATGCCGTTGGTGCCTTCGTAGATCAGGGCGATGCGGACGTCGCGCAGGTACTGGCTGGCGGGGAAGTGCTCGGTGAAGCCGCTGCCGCCGTGCACCTGCATGGCGTCCGAGCAGATCTTGAAGCCCTTGTCGGTCAGGTAGCCTTTCAGCACCGGCGTCATCAGGCCCATATAGTCCTCGGCCTTGGTGCGGGTGGCCTCGTCCGGGTGATGGTGGGCCAGGTCGCCGTGCAGGGCGGTCCAGAACAGGAAGGCGCGGCCGCCTTCGATCAGGGCCTTGCTCTCCAGCAGCATGCGGCGCACGTCCGGGTGGACGATGATCGGGTCGGCCGGGCCGTCCGGGTTCTTCGGGCCGGTCAGCGAGCGGCCTTGCAGGCGGTCCTTGGCGAAGGCGGCGGCGGCCTGGTAGGCGGCCTCGGCCTGGGCGACGCCCTGCAGGCCGACGCCGATCCGGGCCTCGTTCATCATCACGAACATCAGCTTCAGGCCGCTGTTCTCCTCGCCGATCAGCCAGCCCTTGGCGTCCTCGTACTGCATGACGCAGGTGGCGTTGCCGTGGATGCCCATCTTCTCTTCGAGGCCGACGCACTTGGCGCCCTCGTTGCGGTCGCCGACCGAACCGTCTTCCTTGGGCAGGAACTTGGGCACGATGAACAGGCTGATGCCCTTGACGCCGGCCGGGGCGCCCTCGATGCGGGCCAGCACCAGGTGGACGATGTTGTCGGCCATGTCGTGCTCGCCGGCCGAGATCCAGATCTTCTGGCCGGTGATGCGGTAGCTGCCGTCGGCCTGCGGAACCGCCTTGGTGCGCAGCAGGCCCAGGTCCGTGCCGCAGTGCGGCTCGGTCAGGTTCATGGTCCCGGTCCACTCGCCCGAGACCATCTTGGGCAGGTAGAGGTCCTTCTGGGCGTCGCTGCCGCCGGTGTGGATGGCCGAATAGGCGCCGTGCGCCAGGCCCGGATACATCGAGAAGGCCATGTTGGCCGACGAGCTCATCTCGCTGAAGGCCAGGTTGACGACGTGGGGCAGGCCCTGGCCGCCATAGGTCGGGTCCGAACCCAGGCCGGTCCAGCCGCCTTCGCACAGCTGCTTGTAGGCTTCCTTGAAGCCGTCCGGCGTCTTGACCGTGAAGTCCTTGTTCCAGACGCAGCCCTGCTTGTCGCCGACGTGGTTCAGCGGGGCCAGCACCTCGCCGGTGAACTGGGCGGCGGCCTCGAGGATCTGCTCGACGGTCTCGAACGGCGCGTCGGCGAAGCCGGGCAGGTTGCCGTGCTGATCGATGTTGAGCACGTCGCGCAGGATGAAGGCGTGTTCGCGAACGGGCGGCTGGTAGGTCATGGATCAGTCCTGGTCAGGCGGGTCGGGGAGGGTGGAGGCTCTCGCCCGCCGTCGCGGTCTGGCGAAAGCGGGCGGAGGGCGGGTTATTTCCCGAGGGCGGCGTCGGCGTGGCCGTCGAGCCGGGCGCGCAGCACCTGGTCGTAGTCGGCGGCGCGGGGCAGCAGGTCGGGGCGGATCTCGGCCAGGCGCCGCTCGAGGCGGGCGCAGGCTTCGCGCAGTTCGATCAGGGCGCCGTCGATGTCTTCGCGCTGCTGCTCCAGCGCCGTGGCGCGTTCGCGGAACTTCTTCAGCGAGCGGGCCATCTGGGCCGCCCCGTCGTCGTTCTCGTCATAGAGGTCGAGCAGTTCGCGGATTTCCGACAGCGACAGCCCCACGCGCTTGCCGCGCAGGATCAGCTGCAGGCGGACGCGGTCCTTGTGGGAATAGACGCGGTTGAGGCCCTCGCGGGCCGGGGTCAGCAGACCCTTGTCTTCATAAAAGCGCAGCGCGCGCGGCGTGGCTTTGAACTCGTTGCACAACTGGCGGATTGTAAAGGTGCGCTCTGGACGTCGCAGGTCGGCCAACATCGAAACCCTCCCTGGGCAGGCCCGGCTTCTGCGGACGGGCCGGTTGGTTATCGCTGATCACCATATGCGCGCGACAAACCGCCGTCAACGTTTACGTAAACGTCAATCTAGCTGCAGCGGCTTAGGTTTATTTTCCTAATGACTATTTGACAAAAGTAACGCCATGATACGCTTGGTTTCATCAAGGTCTTTGTCTCTACGGGTTTCGGCCATGGAAACGTTCCATCTCAGGGTCTTTCAGCGCCAAGTCCTAGATCAATGTAAGTTCTTGCTGAAATCCGCTGACGAGATCAATGCTGGGATGGCCTTGCGGGACACTGACCATATTCTATATGGGATACAGAACCTATTGAATGCTGGAGCCAACATTTCCAAAATGCTGTGGGGGCAAAAAGGAAAGTTCGCCAATCAGCGTGCGCAACTTCGAGATAGCATCGGCGTTGCAGATGACTCGCCCCTTCGGGAGGTGACCATGCGAAACAATTTTGAACACATAGACGAGCGCATAGACAGATGGTGGGTAGAATCTAAGGCCCACAATCTCGCAGATAAGATCATAGGACCGAAAGATGGTGCCATAGTTGGTATGGAGCCGACGGATATGTTTCGTATGTTCGATCCGAATACGACCAATGTCATATTCTGGGGAGAGGAATTTAACATGCGGGCGCTTGTAACCGAAGCCCAACGGATATTCCCGCTTCTTCAAGCAGAAGCAAATAAGCCACATTGGCAGGAACCGGTCTTTATTGATGTTGGTAATGGGTAAATGATGCCTTATCTCTGCGGTCTAAGGTATATCTTGGTGTCAGAAATGTTACGCGTGATGCATCGATCATCAGCTCGTCGATCCCAGTTTCAGTTGCCAAGCTGTCGCCAGCCTGCTTTTGACAATTATCCACTTTTGTCACGTATATAACTCGGTTTACTTTACTAGGGCCGAGGCATATTTCCCGTAGGCCTGTGGTGCTGGCCCGAGGCTAGGATCAACCCCATGTCGTCGCTCTCGCACACCGAAATCTGGACCGCGATCGACGCCCTGGCCAAGCGGTTCGACATGAGCCCGTCGGCCATGGCCAGGATGGCCGGGCTGGACCCGACCAGCTTCAACCGTTCCAAGCGCGGCGACGGCGACACCCGCCCGCGCTGGCCCTCGACCGAGAGCCTGGCCAAGGTGCTGGAAGCCACGGGGGTGGGGTTTTCGGAGTTCGCGGCCCTGACCGAGCGGGCGCGGCCGCCCAGTCCGCGCGCCGTGCCGCTGATCGGCTTCGCCCAGGCCGAGGCGCCCGGGATGTTCGACGAGGCCGGCGCGCCGGTCGGCGAAGGTTGGGACGAGATCGATTTCCCGGGTCAGGGCGAGGACGGGGTCTATGCCCTGGAGATCACCGGCGACGCCCTGGCCCCGGTCTATCGCGACGGCGACCGCATCCTGGTCTCGCCGTCGGTCGAGCCGCGACGCGGCGACCGGGTGGTGGTCAAGACCACGGGCGGGGAACTGCTGGTCAAGGAACTGGCGCGGGTTACGGCCCGCAGTGTCGAACTGGCCTCTCTGACGCCGGGCGGCCAGGATCGCACGCTGGACCTGGCCGAGGTGGTGTGGATCGCCCGCATCCTCTGGGCCAGCCAGTAGGTCCGCGGGCGGTCAAATCCTCAAGTGCGGGGGCAGTCGGCGTGCTTGGTCTGCAGCCAGGCGGTCAGGTCGCCTTCCCAGGGGGCGTCGCACGAGACGTCGACGCGGTAGGAATGCCAGGTGTCGTTGTGCGCCGCCTCGATATGGGCCGAGGGGAACTGGGACGCCAACTCGCCGAGCAACGAGTCGAATTCAGAGCGATCTGACGGGCGAAGGGTGAAGCAAGCCATCGGTCTAACCTTGGTTCTGATGACCACAGATTAGACCCTGAATTACGATCAGACCCTTAATCGCTAGTTCAGACTTCGTTCATCTATTGAGGCATGGTGTCGCAGGGAGCGATCAGCCGGCCAGCGCGCCGGCCACCACTTCGCGCGCGGCGGCCTGCACTTCGCCCAGGTGGTCCGGGCCGAGGAACGACTCCGCGTAGATCTTGTAGACGTCCTCGGTGCCCGACGGCCGGGCGGCGAACCAGGCGTTCCGGGTCACCACCTTCAGGCCGCCGATGGCCTCGCCGTTGCCGGGGGCCTTGGTCAGGATGTGCTCGATCGGCTCGCCGGCCAGCTGGCTGGCGGTGACGTCGGCGGGGCTCAGCGAACCCAGGCGGGCCTTTTCCTCGCGCGAGGCCGGGGCGTCGACGCGGGCATAGGCGGGCGCGCCGTGCTCGGCGGTGAGCTCCGCATAGATCTGGCTGGGGCTTTGCCCGGTGACGCCCTGGATCTCGGCGGCCAGCAGGCCCAGCAGCAGGCCGTCCTTGTCGGTGGTCCAGACGCCGCCGTCCTGGCGCAGGAACGACGCGCCGGCCGATTCCTCGCCGCCGAAGCCGACGCCGCCGTCCAGCAGGCCGGGGACGAAATGCTTGAAGCCGACCGGCGTTTCCAGCAGGCGGCGGCCCAGTTTGGCGACCACGCGGTCGATCATCGAGGACGACACCAGGGTCTTGCCGACCGCGACCTCGGCGCCCCACCGCGGCCGATGGCTGAACAGATAGGCGATGGCCACGGCCAGATAGTGGTTGGGGTTCATCAGGCCGGCGTCCGGCGTGACGATCCCGTGGCGGTCGGCGTCGGCGTCGTTGCCGATCGCGATGTCGAACTGGGCGCCGCCCTGCATGGTGCGGATCAGGTTGGCCATGGCGCTGGCCGACGAGCAGTCCATGCGGATCTTGCCGTCGGTGTCGAGCGGCATGAACGCCCAGCGCGGATCGACCCGGTCGTTGACCACGGTCAGGTCCAGCCGGTGGCGGTCGGCGATCTCGCCCCAATAGGCGACGCCGGCCCCGCCCAGGGGGTCGGCCGCGATCCTCACGCCGGCCGAGCGGATGGCGTCCAGGTCCAGCACGCTGGGCAGGTCGTCGACGTAATGGGCCAGGAAGTCGTACTCGCCGACCGTGGCGCGGGCCCGCTCGAACGGCACGCGGCGCACGCCGTTCAGGCCGTCCCTCAGCAACTGGTTGGCCCGCGCCGCGATCGGCGTGGTGGCGTCCGAACCGGCCGGGCCGCCGGTGGGGGGGTTGTACTTGAAGCCGCCGTCGCGGGGCGGGTTGTGCGACGGGGTGATCAGGATGCCGTCGGACGATCCCGGGGCGGCGCGGTTATGCCTGAGGATGGCGTGCGACACCGCCGGGGTCGGGGTGTAGCCGTCGCGCGAATCGACCAGCACCTCGACCCCGTTGCCGACCAGCACCTCCAGCGTCGTGCGCCAGGCCGGTTCGGACAGCCCGTGGGTGTCGCGGCCGATGAACAGCGGGCCGGTGATCCCGGCGCCGGCGCGGTGCTCGACGATCGCCTGGGTGATGGCCAGGATGTGGTTCTCGTTGAACGCCCCGTCCAGGCTGGAGCCCCGGTGGCCCGAGGTGCCGAACACCACCTTCTGATTGACGTCGGAAACGTCGGGCTGGAGGTCGTGATAGGCGGCGGTCAGGGCGGCCAAGTCGACGAGGTCTTCGGGACGGGCCTGGAGGCCGGCGTGGCTATGCATGTCTTGACCCTACTCAGCACTCGAACGTGGTGACAACGCCGGCCGCGTGGCCGGGTGTCGCAACAGCGATTTAGCCGCGAAATGCGTCACTCTTTCCGCGACGCCCTAGGCGGCCAGCTTCTCGTCGATCAGGGCGATGGTGCGGTCCAGGCCGAAGATCGCCGCGAATGAGCCGAAGCGCGGGCCCTGGCTCTGGCCTAGCAGCACCTCATAGAGGGCCTGGAACCAGGCGCGCAGCGGGTCGAATTCGTGGTCCTTGCCGACCGCGAACACCTCGTTCTGGATCAGTTCGGCGTCCTGGCAGCCGGCCGGCAGGGCGGCCAGGCGGCCCCGCAGGTCGATGATCGCCGCGCGCTCCTTGTCGTCCGGGGCGCGGAAGGTCTTCGAGGGCTTCACGAAGTCCTCGTAGTAGTTGATCGCATAGCCGGCCAGGCGGTCCAGCAGCGGATGGCTCTCCGGCGTCGCGCCGCCGACATAGCGGCCCAGGAACCCCCAGAGGATGTCCTTGGTCGAGGCGTCGGCGGCCGAGACCAGGTTCAGCATCAGGCTGAACGACACCGGCGAGCCCTGCGCGGGCGGCTGGCCGGAATGAACGTGCCAGGCCGGGTTGTCGATCTGCTTGGCCGGTTCCTGCTTCTGGTAGGCGTCCAGTTGCTGCAGATACTCGTCCGTCGCCTTGGGGATGACGTCGAAATACAGCTTCTTGGCCGATTTCGGGCTCTGGAACATGTAGTAGGACAGGCTTTCCGGCGCGCCGTAGCGCAGCCAGTCCTCCATGGTCAGGCCGTTGCCCTTGGTCTTGGAGATCTTCAGGTTGTTCTCGTCCATGAAGAGTTCGTAGTGGAACCCTTCGGGGGGCGAGCCGCCCAGCACCTTGCAGACCTGGTTGGACAGGCGGACGCTGTCGATCAGGTCCTTGCCGCTCATCTCGTAGTCGACGCCCAGGGCCGTCCAGCGCATCGCCCAGTCGGGTCGCCACTGCATCTTGACGCCGCCGCCGGTCACCGGGACCTCGGTCAGTTCGCCGTCCTCGTCGCGGAACACGATCGTGCCCTTGGCGACGTTGCGCTCCAGGGTCGGGACCTGCAGCACCTTGCCGGTCTTGGGGCTGATCGGCAGGAACGGCGAATAGGTCGCCCGCCGCTCCTCGCCCAGCGAGGGCAGCATGATCTTCTGGATGGCGTCGAAACGCTCCAGGGCGATCAGCAGGGTCTCGTCGAACCGGCCGCCGCGATAGCAGTCGGTCGAAGAGACGAATTCGTAGTCGAAGCCGAAACCGTCGAGGAAGGCCCGCAGGCGGGCGTTGTTGTGATGGCCGAAGCTCTCGTGCTCGCCATAGGGGTCGCGGACCACGGTCAGCGGCTTGTCGAGGTCGGGGACCATGACCTCGCCGTTCGGCACGTTGGGCGGGATCTTGCGCAGGCCGTCCATGTCGTCGCTGAACGAGATCAGCCGGGTCGGAATGGCGTCGTCGGTCAGGGCGCGGAACGCCGCGCGGACCATGGTCGTGCGCGCCACCTCGCCGAAGGTGCCCATGTGCGGCAGGCCCGACGGGCCATAGCCGGTCTCCAGCACCACCGGCTTGCGCAGGGCTTCGAGGACTTTCACCGCCTCGTCGGTCTTGCCGGCGTTGATCAGGGTCGAGGCGAAGTCGCGCTCGGTGTCGGTCAGACGCAGGCGCAGGGTGCGGGCCAGCAGGGCGCGCGCCTGCTCGAACGGCCAGGCGCGAGCGTCGCGGGCGAGGGGGGAGAGGCCTTGGAACATGGGGGCGGTATAGGGGGAAGTGGCGGCGGAGGCTAGGTTCGGGGTGAGGAAGTCGTACTCCGTGGAAGGCGCTTTCCCTCCCCGTTGCGGGGAGGGTGGCCCCGAAGGGGTCGGGTGGGGGATCGGCGCCGGGCGTTCTTGGGGCGGTGAAGCCCC
>NZ_AKKF01000131.1 GCF_000281955.1 Caulobacter sp. AP07
AGGCGGGCGGCCTGCCACTGGGCCTGGCGCGACCAGCTGGCGCTGTTCGGGGCCATGCCCGACCCGGCCCGGGTGGCGCGCGACGGCAATGTGTTCACCGGCGGCGGGGTGACGGCGGGCATCGATTTCGCCCTGACCATCGCCGCCGAGATCGCCGGTCCCGACGTCGCCCAGGCCATCCAGCTGGCCGTCGAATACGCCCCCGCCCCGCCGTTCGACGCCGGCCGCCCCGAGACCGCGCCGCCGGCCGTTCTGGAGCGGGTCCAGGCGATCTACGGCCGGGGCATGGACACGCGCTGGGCCGCGGCCCGGGCGGCGGGGGAGCGGGTGTTGGCGGGGGCGTAAGGCATCGCCTCACTTCCGCTCATCCCCGGCATTCGCCGGGATGAGCGGAATTTTGGGATCTGCTCCAGCCTGGTTGACCGGCGTCCCGCGCCAAATCGCCCCGCCCGCCTTGATCCGGGCGCTGACCTGCACCACAACATGGGGGTGTTCGGAGGCGCTCATGCGTTCAGTTAAATCCGCCCTTGCCCTTCTGGCGGCCCTGACCGGCCTGGCGACGGCCTTGCCGGCCGCGGCCCAGGACGTCCCGTTCACCTATGGCGTCTGGCGCAATCCCAAGAACAGCGTGCATGTCGAGATCAAGCCCTGCGGCGGTGGCCGCGCCTGCGGCAACGTCGTCTGGGCCACCGCCGAGGCGCAGGCCGACGCCAGGAAGGGCGGCACGCCGAACCTGATCGGCCTGCAGCTGCTGCGCGACTTCCAGCTGCAGAAGAACGGCAGCTGGCGGGGCAAGGTGTTCGTGCCGGACCTCAACATGACCCTGAGCGGCACGGCCGATTTCCCCGACGCCACCACCATGAAGGCCAAGGGCTGCCTGGTCGGCGCGTTCCTGTGCAAGTCGCAGACCTGGCGGCGGGTCGACAGCGTCACCGCCAACGCGGCGTCCTAGGACGCGCCCTCAGCTCCGCGCGACCGGTGACGGCGCGCCGCCCTGCTCGATCTGGTCCATCAGGGCGCGGATCATCCGGGCATGGCCCTCGGCCAGGTCGCCGGCGAACACCGCGCGCGGGACGTCCGGTGCGATGCCGACCGCCTCGAAGCGCATGCCCCGCGGATCGCGATAGATCTCGCCCGGCAGGGTCAGCATCCAGCCGTTGGGCAGGGGCTTGTTCAGCTTGTCCGACAGGGCGCCGCGCGTGCGCTCGCCCACCTGCACCACGTTGGGCAGGGCGCGCATGGCCAGGGTGAAGGTCTCGCCGGCGCTGACCGTGACGTCGCTGGTCACCAGGTACACCGGTCCCAGGTAGCGGCGGCCGCGCGTCGGCTCGACATGGAAGGCCTGGGGAACCACGCCGCGCGCGCCGACCGCGACCTTGGTCCAGGCCAGGCGCGAGCGATCGGCGAAACGGCCGGCGATGCGCAGGCTGATGTCGTCGTAGCCGCCGCGATTGTTGCTGACATCGACGATCACCGCCTTGGCGCCCGCGAAGGCCGCCATGGCCTCGTCCAGGGCCTTGTCCAGGGCCGCGGGGTCGCCGGGGGCGGCGTCCTTGTCGAAGCCGCCCATGGTGACGACGTTCAGGTAGCCGATCTCGCCCACCCGGCCCCAGATCACCCGGTTGTTGGCCGTCTGGTGGCCGCGCCCCTTCAGCACGCCGTCCATCACGCCGCGCTTGTAGGCCTGCAGCCAGGCCTTCTCCGAGGCGGCGGGGTCGGCCTCCTTGGATTCCGAGCGCACCCGGATCAGGGTGGCGGCCTGGCCGCTCTCGAGCTCGCGTTCGCCTCCGCCCAGCGTGGCCTGCAGGCCGACATGCGGGTCGTTCAGCCCCGCCATCAGCCCGTCGAGCACGTCGAACAGGGCCGCGTCGCTGGTCGCCTTGCCCGCGGCCTTGTCGGCGATGCGGGCCCGGGCCGGCCAGTCGATGTGGCGCTCGCGCGAGGAAGGGTAGAAGGCCGCGAAGGTGTCGGCGGTCACGGCGGCGACGCGGCGGGGCGTCCAGTCGGTCTTGGCCAGGCAGGCCTTGGGCAGGGCGGGCAGGCGGTCGAACAGGTAGGCGGTGTCGGCCGGGCCCGACGAGAAGGCGATGGTGCTCGGGCTGACCGCCCGGCGCACGGCCAGGAGGCCGTCGGGATCGGCCTGCGGACGCGGGTCGGCGTAGCAGGCGCCGTCGACGGCGTGGAACAGCTTGGGGCCGGCGGCGTCGATCCTGACGATGTAGCCGTAGCCGCGCGAGCGCCATACGCCTTGGGTATTGGCGTTCGGGGTCCGGGCGTCCAGGGTCTGGGCGCTCGCCGTTCCCGCCAGGGCGATCATGGCGGCGACGAGGGCGCTGCGGCGCATCATGACGACTTTCCTGCGTTCAACACCGGGACCATCGGCGGTGTCGGGCGGCCGATGCAAGCGTCAGCGTGGCGTTTGAGGCCGGAATGCCTATCCGATCCGCACGCTGGTCATCGAGATCGCCGCGAACAGGTCGTCGGTGAAGAACGACACCGGCTCGGCCGGCTGCTGGGCGCCCAGCACGTAGAGCAGCGGCAGGTAGTGCTCGGCGCTGTTGATCGCGGCCTCGGCGTCGGGGCCCAGGCTGCGCCAGTCGATCAGCGGGCCATGGTCGCCGGCCGCGATCAGGGCCTTGGCCTTGTCGTTGAAGCGCGGCGCCCAGTCGGGGATCTCGCCGGTGCGGAAGTTCACGGCCCGCAGGTTGTGGACGATGTCGCCGCTGCCGACGATCAGCACGCCCTCGTCGCGCAGGGCGGCCAGGCGCGCGCCGGCGTCGTAGTGCCATTGGTCAGGGCGGCCGCGATCCAGGCTCAGTTGCACCACCGGCACGTCGGCGTGCGGATACATCGGCCGCAGCACGCCCCAGGCCCCGTGGTCCAGGCCGCGCGTCGGGTGCTGGACCACACGGTCGGGGGCCAGCAGTTCGGCGACCCGCAGGGCCAGGGCCGGGTCGCCCGGCGCGTCGTAGCGCACGTCGAACAGCGCCTGGGGGAAGCCGCCGAAGTCGTGGATGGTCTCGGGATGCTCGGCGGCGCTGACCGCGCTGGCCCCCATCGTCTCCCAGTGGGCGCTGATCATCAGCACCGCCTTGGGACGCGGCAGCTCGGCGCCCAGCCGGGCCCAGGCCTGGCTCCAGGCGTTGTCGTCGATGGCGTTCATCGGGGAACCGTGGCCGAGGAACAGGACGGGGAGGCGGGCGGTCATCCGTGGCGATCCAATTAGATACTGATTGAGTTACAGATAGGAACTTCCGCCGTGTGTTCAACAACGCCGGGGGCGACCATTTGGTCACAGCCGGGGCGCCGCGTCGCGGTGTCGCGCCCCGCGTCGCGACGCGTGCTTTCCCGGCGCGTCCGGCTTTGTTAAGGCGGGCGTTGTGAACGTACCCGTCCTTCCTCCCGTTACGCCCTCCGAGGCATCCAGCGAGGCGACGCCCGCGGTGGCCTCGCCGGTGGCGGCGCGCCCGGCGCGGGCCTCCACCCGCGGCGGGGCGCTGGACTTGCTGCGGCTGCTCGCCTCGCTGCTGATCGTCGTCTACCACTACGGGGCCGAGGGGCCGATGCGCATCGAGCGCTTCGGCCAGGTGTTCTCGCGCGGCTTCCTGGCCACCGACTTTTTCCTGATGCTGTCGGGCTACGTGCTGGGCCGGGCCTATGGCGCCTCGACCCTGACGGGCCGGATCAGCCATGGCCGTTTCTGGGTGCGACGGGTCGGACGGGTGTGGCCGGGGCACCTGATCGTGCTGGTGATGATGGCCGGGCTGGTGCTGGCCCTCAACGCCCTGGGCACCGACGCCCACAAGCCCTCGCGCTTCGCCTGGGACCAGCTGCCGGTCCAGGCCCTGCTGGTCCACGCCTGGGGATTCAACAGCGACGGCTGGAACCTGCCCAGCTGGTCACTGTCGGCCCTGGTCGTCTGCTACGCGGTGTTCCCGTGGCTGTGGCGGGCCGCCGACAAGGTCCGCCACCCGTGGATCCTGCCGCTGATCGGGGCCCTGGCCTTCGTTGCCTGCGAGGTGCTGGCGCGCCTGGTCTTCGACCACGCCCTGTCGGACTTGCAGTTCCGATTCGGGGTGGTGCGGGCCCTGCCGCTGTTCATCCTCGGCGTCTGCCTGGCCCGGGCCGTGGAGATGAACTGGCCGTCGGAGAAGGCGGCGCGCGCCCTGCTGGTCGCCGGCTGCGGGCTGCTGGCCGTCATGCAGCCGCTGGACCGCTACGCCCTGCCCGACGAGCTGATCTTCGACATTCCCTGCCTGATCGCCATCGCCGCCATCGTGCTGGGGGCCGGCCGGCTGCCGGTCAAGCATCCCCGGGCCTGGATCGAGGAAGGCGCCAAGCTGTCCTTCGCCCTGTTCATCACCCACATCCTGGTGGGGGTGATCTACTGGAGCGCGGTCCACAAGCTGATCGAGACGGTGCCGATCGGCATTGGCTGGCAATGGCTGATGTGGCTGGCCTCGTTCCCGATCGCCATGGGCGCGGCCTGGCTGTTCCACACCTATGTCGACCAGCCGCTGCAGGATCGGCTGGCGCCGTGGCTGCGGGGACGGCGCTAGGCGCGCGCGGCTCCAGCCGTCGGGCGCCTACCGGTCAATCCCGCGCGTAGTAGGCCATCGAATCCGCCTCGGGGATCGACACCGTCACGCCGCGCACCTTGCCCCAGGCGTCGCGGTGGAACGCGAAGACGTTGGTGTAGAGGCCGGCCTGGACGAACTGGGCCGGCCCCAGCGGCAGCAAGGGCGACGGCCTGTCCTGGCCCGGCAGGACGATCTCGATCGCGTCGCCGGCGACCCGCACCTGGAGGGTTTCGTACTCGAAGCTGTCGGCCGCCGCCCGGCGCAGGTCCATCGGCACGGCGGGGTCGATCCGGTAGCGGCCGGCATAGTCCGGCGACGGCGACGGCGGCGCGCGCAGGGCCACGGCCCGCACCGGGGCATGGGCGCCCAGGCCGATCGCGTCGGCCAGCGCGTTGCGGATCTCGGCGGCCAGGGCGTCGCCGTTGGCGCCGTTGGTCAGGATCACGAAGCCGTCGCCGGTCTCCGGATAGCCCTCCATGAAGGCCCGGTAGCTGTCGTTGGCCCCCAGGTGGAAGAAATGCCGGCCCGGGCCGGCGCCGCCCAGCTTCGGCCCCAGCCCGAACGAGCTCGGCGACACCTCGGTCATCATCGCCGTCGCCAGGGGTTGCGGCAGGAAGTCGCCGCGGCCCTGGTAGCTCGTGATCAGGCCACCGACCAGTTGCCCCAGGTCCCGTGCGCTGGTCCACAGCCCGGACGCGCCGGTCTCGCCGAAGCTCTCCCAGCCGCGCGGCAGGGCCGTCGGCGCGCCGGCGCCGTCGTGCGCCTTGGCGATGTTGCCGCGCGCCGCCGACAACGGGCTTTCGAAGGTGCTGCGGCTCATGCCCAGCGGCGCGAACACCTGGGCCTGGGCCAGCGCGCCCAGCGGCTGGCCGGTCGCGTCCTCGATCGCCACCTGCTCCACCGTGACGCCGCCGCCCGAATAGTCCTGGACCCGCCCCGGCGCGGTCTTGAATCGCACCGCCTCGCCCTTGGCGGGCTTCTGGCCGTTCAGCACCTGCACCACGGTCGGCAGCGGTTCGCCGGGCTGGTAGTCGGCGAAGCCGTGCACGCCCAAACCGGAGGTGTGCGACATCAGCATGCGCAGGCTGACTGGCGGCCGCGGCGCCTCGGCGGAGGCCGGCAACTTCCAGCGTTTGAGGTAGTCGTCGACGTCGCGGTCCAGGTCCAACTGGCCCTGCGCGACCAGCCGCAAGGTCGTCGTCGCCGTCACCACCTTGCTGATCGAGCCCACCGAGAACAGCGTGTCGCCGTCGACCCTGTCCAGCGCGCCGGCCTGGCGCACGCCGTAGCCGACCGCTTGCACGACCTCGCCGTCCTTCAGCACCGCGATCGCCACCCCTGGCACCTTGTAGTGGCGCATGCGCTCGGCCAGCGACCAGCCGGGCTCCGCCGCGCCCGGCGCGATCACGCTGGGACGCAGGCCGTGGTCGAGGGCGGCGAGCGGATCGCGGCCGACCGAGGGCGAGGCGTTCGCGCAGGCCGCCAGAAGGGCGAGGCCGCCGCCGATGATCGCGCTCGAAACCCGTCTCATCGCGGCTCCCCCAATCTGCTGTGGGCGCGAGAGTGATCGGGCGCGGGCGAGCGCACAAAGCCTATAATCTTACAAAAGATCCATGAACCGGTCGGCTGGCGGGGGCGCGGTCCTCTTTGAAGCCTCCGGGAGCCGGATCCCGCCCCGTATTTTGTCAAACAATTATCGAGAATTGGCAGGCCGTAGGACGCAGGCGGCACGGCGAGGTCTGAGAAACCGCTCTTGAGTCCACAAGGCGCGCCGTGCTTTCTTGCGGGAAATAGTCAGACAAAATACCGGACGGAAGTGAGCGCCATGGACTATGATCGGCCAAGCCGACGCGCCTTTCTGCTGGCCTCCAGCGCCATGGCCTTTGTCGGCGCGGCCTCGCCGGGTTTGGCCGCGCCGGCCGGTCGCGTGGTGGCCGAACCCGTGCCGGCCCGCCATGTCGCGCTGAAGCCCTCGATCTTCCAGCAAGCTCAGGCCGCCAATCGCGCCTATCTGGTCTCACTGTCGGCCGACCGACTGCTGCACAACTTCCATCAAGGCGCCGGCCTGTCGGTCAAGGCGCCGGTCTATGGCGGCTGGGAGGCCCAGAGCATCGCTGGCCACACCCTGGGCCACTACCTGACCGCCTGCGCCCTGCAGGTGGCCGGCACGGGCGACCCTGTGCTGAGCGATCGCCTGACCTACATCGTCGCCGAACTGGCCCGCGTCCAGGCCGCCCACGGCGACGGCTATGTCGGCGGGACCACCCGCTGGGGCCAGTCCGACGCGGCCGGCGGCAAGCAGGTGTTCGAGGAATTGCGCCGGGGCGACATCCGCGCGTCGCGCTTCAGCCTCAACGATGGCTGGGTGCCGATCTACACTTGGCACAAGGTGCACGCCGGGCTGCTTGACGCCCACCGCCTGGCCGGTACGCCCAGGGCGCTGGCCGTGGCCGTGGGCCTGGCCGGCTATTTCGCGACCATCGTCGAAGGCCTGAGCGACGCGCAGGTGCAACAGATCCTGATCACCGAGCATGGCGGGATCAACGAGGCCTATGCCGAGACCTACGCCCTGACCGGCGACGAGCGCTGGCTGAAGGTGGCCCGCCGCCTGCGCCACAAGGCCGTGCTCGACCCCATCGCCGAGGGCCGCGACGAACTGGCCGGCCTGCACGCCAACACCCAGATCCCCAAGGTCATCGGCCTGGCGCGCCTGTACGAGGTGGGCGGCGATCCGGCCGAGGCCCGGGCGGCGCGGTTCTTCCACCAGGTCGTCACCGAAAACCACAGCTACGTCATTGGCGGCAATTCCGACCGCGAGCATTTCGGCAAGCCGAACGAAATCGCCCGCCACATGGCCGAGACCACCTGCGAGGCCTGCAACACCTACAATATGCTGAAGCTCACCCGCCGCCTGTGGAGCTGGGCGCCGAACGGGGCGCTGTTCGACTATTACGAGCGCGCCCAGCTGAACCACATCATGGCCCACCAGCGGCCGAGCGATGGCATGTTCGTCTATTTCATGCCGATGGCCGCCGGCGGGCGGCGCAGCTACTCCACACCCGAGGACAGCTTCTGGTGCTGTGTGGGGTCGGGCATGGAGAGCCACGCCAAGCACGCCGATTCCATCTGGTGGCGGGGCGGCGACACCCTCTATCTCAACCTCTTCCTCCCCTCGCGCCTGGACCTGCCGGACGGCGATTTCGCCATCGACCTCGACACCCGGTATCCGGCGGAGGGCCTGGTGCGGCTGAGCGTCGTCCGGGCCCCGTCGGCTGAGCGCGAGATCGCCCTGCGGCTGCCGGCCTGGTGCGCGGCTCCGTTGGTCAAGGTCAACGGCGCGGCGATCGGGCGGCCGGGGCGCGACGGCTACGCCCGTCTCAAGCGCCGCTGGAAGGCGGGCGACCGCATCGAGCTTGTCTTGCCGATGCACTTACGGGCCGAGCCGACGCCGGACGATCCCAATCTGGTCGCCTTCGTCAGCGGTCCGCTGGTGCTGGCCGCCGATCTCGGTCCGGCCGAGCGCCCCTTCGAGCGGGCCGCCCCGGCCCTGCTGGGCGACGGCCCGCCGGCGACCCTGCTGCGCAAGGCCAGCTCCGCGCCACATGTCTACGCCGCCGACCTGGCCGCGGGCGGGACGGCGACCTTCAGCCCGTTCTTCGCCCAGTACGATCGTCGCACGGCCGTCTACGCCCCCGTCTTCACCAGGGCCCGCTGGGCGTCCGAGGGGCAGGGCTTCCTGGCGGCCGAGCGCGCCCGCATCGACGCCGTCGCCCGCACGGTCGACACGGTCTATCTCGGCGAGCAGCAGCCCGAGGTCGACCACAAGGTGACGGCGGGGAACAGCGAGATCATCCAGCTGAATGGCCGCAGCGGTCGCAAGCTCGGTCCCGGCGGCTGGCTGGAAATGACCCTGGCCCGCCGTCCCGGGCCCCTGGGCCTGCAACTGATCCATTGGGGACAGGACGCGGGCCAGGCGGCCAAGGTCCTGGTCGACGGCGCTCCGGCCGGCGTCTTCGAGACCCCGACGGAGACGCGCGACGGCTTCTTCGCCGTGGACCTGCCGCTGCCACCGGGCGCCGGCCCCGCGCGGGTGCGGCTGGAGGCGGGGGAGAAGGCGGTGATGATCTACGAGGCGCGGGTGATGGCGGGCTAGACGGCGCGGGCGGGGACCGGCCAGGTCATCGCGCGCCCTACCGTCTCCCGAACAGCTTCTCGATATCCGCCAGCTTCAGCTCCACATAGGTCGGCCGCCCGTGGTTGCACTGGCCGGAATGCGGCGTGGCCTCCATCTCGCGGAGCAGGGCGTTCATCTCGGCGCCGTTCAGCCGCCGCCCGGCGCGGACGCTGCCGTGGCAGGCCATGGTCGAGCAGACCTCCTCCAGGCGCTCCTTGAGGGCCAGGGCCGCGCCGTTCTCGGCCAGGTCGTCGGCGATGTCGCGGACCAAGCCGGCGGCGTCGGCCTTGCCCAGCAGGGCCGGGGTCTCGCGCACCAGCACGGCGCCGGGGCCGAAGCTCTCGACCACCAGGCCCAGGGCCGCCAGCTCGTCGGCTCGGGCCACCACGCGCTCGGCCTCGGCGGGGTCCAGCTCGACCACCTCGGGCAGCAGCAGGGCCTGGCGGGCGACGCCGCCGGCCGCCATCTCGGTCTTCATCCGCTCGTAGACCAGGCGCTCGTGGGCGGCGTGCTGGTCGACGATGACCACCCCGTCGCGGGTCTGGGCGACGATATAGGTCTCGTGCACCTGGGCCCGGGCCGCGCCGAGCGGGAAGTCGACGGGGTCGAACACCGGGGCGGGGCCTTCGCTCATCCCGGGATAGGTCCCCCGGGGATAGGCAATGGCGGGTGGCGCGCCGTAATCGCCATAGGCCGCCTCGCGCACGGCCTCGGCCACGCCATAGCCGTAACCGCCATCGGGGGCGGGCTCGACCCGGGCCGAGACGTCCGACAGCCCGGGCAGCACCTGGGGCGAAGGCCGCGTCCAGCCGCCGGCCTGCCAGGCCGAGAAGCCGGCGGGCGACGGGCCGGGCTGGTAGCCGGGGATCATGCTCTGCGCCCGGAACCCCTCCAGCGCGCTGGCCGCCGTGGTGGTCGAGGCGCGGTGGCCGGCCCCGGCCAGGGCGTGGCGCAGGGCCCCGACGATCAGGCCGCGCACCAGGGCCGGGTCGCGGAACCGCACCTCGGCCTTGGCCGGGTGGACGTTGACGTCGACCTCCGAGGTGTCGAGCGAGATGTAGAGCGCCGCCGTCGGGTGGCGATCCCTCGCCAGGAAGTCGGCATAGGCGGCGCGCAGGGCGCCTTGCAAAAGGCGATCGCGTACGGGCCGGCCGTTGACGAACAGGTACTGGTGGGCGGCGTTGCCGCGGTTGTAGGTCGGCAGGCCGGCGAAACCGGTCAGGCGCACGCCGTCGCGGGTCTGGTCGATCTCGATGGCGTTGTCCTGGAAGTCGCGGCCCAGCACCGCCGACAGCCGCGCCAGGCGTCCCTGCGGCCCCGGATGCTCGGGCGGCAGGCGGATGATCCGGCGGCCGTCGATATCCAGGCTGAAGCCCACCGACTCGTTGGCCATGGCCTGGCGCTTGAGCTCCTCGGTGATCGCCAGGGCCTCGGCGCGCTCGGACTTCATGAACTTCAGCCGGGCCGGGGTGGCGTAGAATAGGTCGCGGACCTCGATCCGCGCCCCGTGATCGCCGGCGAAGGCGGCGGGGGCGACGTCGCCGACCGCCCCGCCCTCGACCAGGATCGACCAGGCGTCGCTCTGGCCCTTGGCCCGCGAGCTGATCGACAGCCGCGCCACCGAGCCGATCGACGGCAGGGCCTCGCCCCGGAAGCCCATGGTGTGGATGGCCAGCAGGTCCCACAGGCCCTCGGCGTCGGGGGAGAGCTTGGAGGTCGCGTGGCGCTCGATGGCCACCGGCAGTTCCTCGGCGCTGAGGCCGCAGCCGTCGTCGGCGACCATGATCCGGGTCAGGCCGCCGCCGTGGGCCTCGACCTCGATCCGGGTGGCGCCGGCGTCGATGGCGTTGTCGACCAGCTCCTTGATGGCGCTGGCCGGCCGTTCGACCACCTCGCCGGCGGCGATGCGGTTGACGGTCTCGGGCGGCAGGCGGCGGATCGGCATCGGGAACTCTCGGGACGCGGGCAAGGGCCCGCATTGCGCCTTCGTAATTTGACCGGCCCAGCTTGGCCCGATCTATGCGAGGGGGTGATCATCCTAGATCGATTCCGCCCGCCTTCGAGGATTGTACATAGTGACGACCAGACGCTTCGCCGCCCTCTGCGCCGCCCTGGCCGTGACGGCCGCCGCCGCGCAGGCTTCGGGCGCCCTGGCCCAGCAGGCCGTCGACGCCTCCGGACCGATCGACCTGCGTCGCGTCGATCCCGAGGCCAACCTGGTCGAGGAACTGGTGGTCAACGCCACGCTGCCGGGCCCGGCCTGGTGGAAGGTCAGCGACGCCGACACCACGGTCTATGTGATGGGCGCGCCGGCCATGACGCCCAGCAAGTTGGAGTTCGACGACACCGTGCTGCGCCGCCGTCTCGACGGTTCCAACGTGCTGATCATGGGGCAGGAGGCCGAGGTCAGCGTCATTCGGCTGATCAGCCTGGCGATCGGCGGGCGCAAGATCTTCGTCATGGACCGGCCGATGCGCGAGACCCTGCCGCCGGACCTGCGCACCCGGCTGGAGGCGCGGCTGGAGGCCTCGAAGCAGAGGCCCGACAGCATGGATGACATCAAGCCCGCCTTCGCCGGCTTCCTGATCGCCAATTCGCAGGACGGCAATGTCTCGATCAGCCTGGGCGGCGTCACCGAGAAGATCAAGGACCTGGCCAAGGACAAGTCGCTGAGCAAGCGGCCGCGCATCCAGGAACTGGGCGGCTACAGCCTGGTGGGGGCGGTCAAGACCCTGGCGGAGGCGCCCGAGCCGCTGCAGGCGCTGTGCCTGGACGCGGGCCTGCGCGAGGCCGATCTGGGCGAAGGCGGGATCAAGACCCTGGCCGAGCGCTGGGCGAAGGGCCAGGTGCGCGAGGTGGTCTCGGCCGACCGCGGCTTCCAGCGCTGTCTGGCCTCGACCCCGTCGATCGCCCGCGAGCTGCGGGACGGCCGCGATGACGCGGTGAAAGCCATCGAAGCGGCGCTGAAGACGCCCGGCAAGTCGGTGGCGGTGATCGAACTGCGCTCGCTGCTCGCCGAGGACGGGGTGCTGGCGCGGCTGAAGGCCAAGGGGTTCACGGTGACGACGCCGGGGGAGTGACACCGGAGACGCGGTGGGGACACACACTCACCCAACCGCCTTCCGCCAGGCTCATATGGACCTCGCCGTGAGTGTGTGTCCCCGTCTCAAGCGCGGCGCTCAGGCGTCGGTCCCGGATCTCCGCTACGCTGCGTCCGGGATGACAGGCGGGGTTGGAGATTCGGCATGTGGCGATCGGCGCTTCTGGGTTTCGCCCTGCTGGCCCTCGCGACGGCCGCTCCCGCCCGCGCCCAGGTGATCGACGACCCCGAAGCCAACGTCGTTGATGAGCTGGTCGTCAGCGCCAAGCTGCCGGGCCCGGCCTGGTGGCGGATTTCCGACGGCGACACCACGATCTACATGCTGGGCGTGCTGCAGGCCCTGCCGGAGGGCCAGGGCTGGGACAAGTCGGTGCTGGAGCGACGGCTGACCGGGGCCTTCGCGGTGATCCTGCCGCCGGAGGGCAAGGCCGGGCTCCGCGACCTCCCCGCCGCCCTGGCCCTGCGCGGCCGGCTGAAGTCCGACACGCCGCTCGACGTCGCCGCCGCCAGCCTGGCGCCGAAGCTGGCGCGGGCCCGGGCCACCCTGGGCAAGGCCCCCGACGCCTATCGCCAGTGGAGCCCGCTGGGCGCGGGGGTGATGATGGCCGGCGACTATCGCAAGGCGGTCAGGCTGGAGCCGGCCGAGCCGGAACGCGCCATCGCCCGGCTGGCCCGCAAGCATCGGGTCAAGGTCCGCCCGGCCGCGACCTACAAGGCGATGCCGGTGCTCAAGACGGCGGTGCGCGGGCACTCGGCGGAGGCGGGACTGGTGTGCCTGGAGGGGGTGCTGGACGAGATCAACGCCGGGGCCGGCGCGACGCGGACCGCCGCCCGGGCCTGGGCGCTGGGCGACGTGCGCGGCGCGATCAGCGGGCCGCGCAACTTCCAGCGCTGCCTGCTGGGCCTGCCGGGCATGGCCGAGCTGGAGCGGCGCGGGACCCAGGACGAGGTCGAGGCGCTGAGCGCGGCGATGCGGACGCCGGGGCACGCTGTGGCGGTCTATGGCGTGCGGGGCCTGGTGGCCCGGGACGGGGTGCTGGACCAGATGCGGGCGCGAGGGTTCACGGTGTCGACGCCGGGGGACTAGGTCCTCCCCCCGTGGGGGAGGCGATCGCGTAGCGATCGGTGGGGGGAGTTTTGAGCGGTCGGACCGCTCCCCCCCACCGTCGGCTTCGCCGACACCTCCCCCACGGGGGGAGGACTTAAAAAAAGGCCCGGAAGCTTTCGCCGCCGAGCCTTTCCAGAATTCGAAGACCGCCGAAGCCTACAGACCCGGCAGCTTGATCTTGCCCTGCTTGTCGCGGGTGATGACGATGGCGCCGTTGCCGGTCAGGGCCTTGAGGCGGGCCTCTTCGGTGGCGGCGTCGACCGGGGCGGCGTCGGTGGCGCCGGTTTCCGAGGCGGTCGGGGCGGCGGTCTTGTCGCCCTTCTTCCAGAACATCACCTTGCTGGCGAAACTCTCGTCCTTGTGGGCCAGGTCGCCGTTCTCGTCGTCGACGACGAAGCGGATCAGCGGGTCGGCCTTCTCGACGCCGGCCTTGGAGACCAGCAGCTTCTCGCCGTCCGAACGGCTGGCGGCGTTGCTCTGGCCGATCAGGGCCTGGCGCGCGGCGCTTTCCGGCTGCAGTTCCTGCGGGCGCGGCTCACCCGGGGCCGGCGGGCGCAGGCTGTAGTCGGGCGGCACCACCAGCGGGGCCTTGGTGACGACGCGGAACTCGTCGGGGACCACCTTGTTCATGCCCAGGGCCTTGGAGGCCGTCTGACAGCCGGCCAAGCCGGTGGCGGCCACGGCGACCAATGCGCTCAGGGTCGCGACCCGATAGAAACTCATGAAACCCATGCTCCAGCGGCCCGCCCCCGGGTAGGCCAAATTTCGGACGCCCTCGATACGACATCCGGGGCCGGGCGCCAATCTTCCTTGGAAACGTGGCTACGTTAGGGCGGCGAGATCGCCGTCGCGATCTCGTTTCCCGGGTTTCGGCGCGGTTTCTTCACGCGAACCGGCGGCCACTTCGCGCGAAGACGCTTACAGCCCATGCCCGTCGGGATGGGCGATGGTTTTTTCCTCCGACAGGAAGCTGTCGAGCAGCAGCAGCGCTACCCCGACGGTGATCCCCGAATCGGCGACGTTGAACACCCACGGGAAGTGCAGGCGGGTGACGTCGATGAAGTCGACCACGTAGCCATAGCGGATGCGGTCGATCAGGTTGTTGCCGAACGCCCCGCCGATGATCAGGCCCAGGCCGCCGGCCATCAGCCAGCGCGTGGTCTTGCGCGCCCAGATCGCCAGGCCGACCACGACGGCGGCCGAGAAGGCCGTCAGCAGCCAGCGGCTGAGCTCCGAGCCCCGGAACAGGCCGAAGCTCATGCCCTGGTTATGGACCATGGTCAGGTGCAGCGGACCCAGCAGCGGCTGGCTGGCGCCGGGGTCGGCGCCCAGGGTCGACAGGATCCAGGCCTTGCTGACCTGGTCCAGCACGAGGGTGGCGATCGCGATGGCGTAGGCGGCCCAGCCGAGGCGGGTGATGGTCTGTTGTTTCACGAGGCCTCTTCAAACCTGGTCGGCGTTCGACCGACCTCAAAAATCCCGTCACTCAAAAATCCCGTCATCCCCCGACTTGTTCGGGGGACCCAAGCGGCGTTGGCCAGCTCGGCTTGGGTCCCCCGCATAAAGCGGAGGATGACGCGCGTTTATCAAGCCCCCGGCTTCAGGCTGTGGTCTGCCGCTCATCCCACCACGCCACCGCTTCGGCGTCGCGCAAGGACAGCTCCGGATAGCGGGGGTCGCTGCCCACCTCCGGCAGAATCCGCCACGAGCGAGCGCACTTGGCGCCTTCATCGGACGCCAATTTCACCAATACGCCGACGAGTTTTTGGTCGGGTAGGGTGCGTGCGCCTTCGGGGAACGCGGCCTTGAAATCAGTGTGTTTCACGGGGGTTATGACGGCAATGCTGGTTATGAACGTCTCGGCGGCCTCGACGCCCGAAAACGCTTCAAACAGCTCCGGGTCGGCGATGAAGATTTCGATGGAGGCCTCGAGAGACGAGCCGATTTTCTTGTCGCGACGCTCTTCCTCAAGAATGCCGTTCACGACGCGACGCACTTCCTGAACCCGATCCCATCGAAGTTGCTCCGCCGGGTTTTCCCAATCCGCCGGGGTCTCCGGGATCACCCGCAGCACGTTCGAACCGGCGTCGGGGAACCGCGTCGTCCACGCCTCTTCCATGGTGAAGCTGGTCAGGGGCGACAGCCACACCGTCAGGCGCTCGAACACGTAGTCCAGCACCGTGCGATAGGCCCGGCGGCGCAGGGCGGTGGGGACGTCGCAATAGAGGCTGTCCTTGCGGATGTCGAAGAACAGGCTGGACAGGTCGCCCTGGCAGAAGTCGATCAGCGGCCGGATCACGTCGCTGAACCGGAAGGCCTCGTAGGCGGCGCGGACCTGGCCGTCCAGCTCCCACAGGCGGTGCAGGATGTACTTCTCCAGCGGCGGGAAGTCGGCGTAGTCCGTCACCCGCTCGGCCTCGTCGAAGCCGGCCAGGGCCCCCAGCAGGTAGCGCGTGGTGTTGCGCAGCTTGCGATAGGCGTCGGTGGTGGTGGCCAGGATGGTCTTGCCGATCCGCTGGTCCTCGGAATAGTCGACCATCGCCGCCCACAGCCGCAGGATCTCGGCCCCGCTCTCCTTGGTGATGGTCTGCGGCTCGACGGTGTTGCCCTTGGACTTGGACATCTTCTCGCCGTTCTCGTCCTGGGTGAACCCGTGGGTGAGAACCGCCTTGTAGGGCGCGTGGCCGCGCGTGCCGCAGCTTTCCAGCAAGCTGGACTGGAACCAGCCGCGGTGCTGGTCGGAACCTTCGAGGTAGAGGTCGGCCGGCGTGCGGCTGTCGTCGCGGCCTTCCAGCGTGAAGGCGTGGGTGCAGCCGCTGTCGAACCAGACGTCGAGGATATCGACGACCTTCTCGTACCGGGCCGGGTCGTGGTTGCCGAGGAAGTCGGCGTCCGGGCGCTCGAACCAGGCGTCGCTGCCGCCTTCGCGGATGATCGCCAGGATGCGGGCGTTGACGTCCGGGTCCATCAGCGGGACGCCGGTCTCCTTGTCGACGAACATCGCCAGCGGCGTGCCCCAGGCGCGCTGGCGGCTGACCAGCCAGTCGGGACGGGTCTCGACCATCGCCCCGATGCGGTTGCGGCCGGCCTCGGGGTGGAAGGCGGTGTCGGCGATGGCCTGGACGGCGGTCTCGCGCAGGGTCTTGCCGCCGAGCTGGTCGACGGCGTGGTCCATGCGGATGAACCACTGCGGGGTGTTGCGGAAGATCACCTGGGCCTTGGAGCGCCAGCTGTGCGGGTAGCTGTGCTCGACCCGGCCGCGGGCCAGCAGGGCGCCGGCCTCGATCAGCTTGTCCATCACCGCGCCGTTGGCCGGCCCGAACTTGCCGGCCTTCTTGCCCTCGGTCTCGATGACCTTCAGGCCCGCGAACAGCGGCACGCTCGGGAAATAGGCGCCGTCGGGATCGACGGTGTCGGGGATCGAGTCGAGGCTGTGGCCGCTCTTCAGCCAGACCAGGTAGTCGTCGGCGCCGTGGCCCGGGGCGGTGTGGACGAAGCCGGTGCCGGCGTCGTCGGTGACGTGCTCGCCGGGCAGCAGCGGCACGTCGTAGCCGTAGCCGCCCACCGGATCAGGCGCGAACTGGGCCAGCGGGTGGGCGCAGACCAGGCCGGTCGGATCGACCGGCTCGGCGCGCCGCCATTTGGCGATCTTCGCGGCCTTGGCCACATCGTCAGCCAGCTTGTCGGCGACGATCAGCCGGTCGCCCGGCGCGGCCCACGGGGCGAACGCCAGGTCGGCCTCCATCTCCTCGACCTCGTACAGGCCGTACTCGACCTTGGGCCCGAACGAGATCGCCCGGTTTGCCGGCAGGGTCCACGGGGTGGTGGTCCAGATCACGACGCTGGCGTCGTTGGGCGGCAGGCGGAAGACGTTGTCGCCGGCCTCGGCGCCTGACAGGGCGTAGCGGTCCTCGTCATAGGCCTTGACCGGGAACTTCACCCACACCGTCGGGCTGGTGTGGTCGTGGTACTCGATCTCGGCGTCGGCCAGGGCCGTGCGTTCGACCGGGCTCCACATCACCGGCTTGGAGCCGCGATAGAGCTGGCCGCTGGTGGCGAACCTGTGGAACTCGGCGACGATGGTGGCCTCGGACGTATAGTCCATGGTGGCGTAGCGGTTCCACCAGTCGCCCAGCACGCCCAGGCGCTGGAACTCGACCTTCTGGGCCTCGATCCAGCCGGCGGCATATTCGCGGCAGCGCTCGCGGAACTCGGCGGCGGGCACCTCGTCCTTGCGACGACCCTTGGCGCGGAACTCCTCCTCGATCTTCCACTCGATCGGCAGGCCGTGGCAGTCCCAGCCGGGCACGTAGTCGACGTCGTAGCCGAGGGCGAAGCGCGAGCGGACCACGAAGTCCTTCAGCGTCTTGTTCAGGGCGTGGCCGATGTGGATCGCGCCGTTGGCGTAGGGCGGGCCGTCGTGCAGCACGAACAGCGGGGCGCCGTCGGCCTGGCGCTTGGCGCGGACCGCGCCGTACAGGCCCTTGTCCGACAGGGCCGCCCAGCCCTCCAGGATCTCGGGCTCCTTCTTGGGCAGGCCGCCGCGCATCGGGAACGAGGTGTCGGGGAGGAAGACGGTTTCGCGGTAGTCGCGAGCGGGCGTGGCGTCGTCGGCCATGGGAGAGCTATCCAGCTTGGAGTGTTCGGAAAGTGCGGGTGGTCGTCCCGGCGCGCGCTGGAGCAGTCGTCCGGCGGCGTCACGCCGGGCGGTTAATTCGCGGGGTTTTCCGAACGAAAGGCATGGGCGGGGGATAGCAGAGGCGGAGGGGAGGGGCAAACGGCGAGGTGCGTTACCTTCTTCCTCACATCATCAAAGGTTGTCATCCCGGCCGCAGCGAAGCGGAGAGCCGGGACCCAGCGGCAACCGCAATGCGCCGGCCCCTGGGTCCCGGACAGCGCTGCGCGCTTCCGGGATGACAACTAGAGGTTTACGCGCGATGGTTGAGTTTCATGCGCACCTACTACGTCTACATCCTCGCCAGCCAGCGCAACGGCACGCTCTATGTCGGTGTGATGGGCGACCTGTCGCGGCGCGTATGGGAGCACAAGGAGGGTCTGACGCCGGGTTTCACCTCGAAGTACGGCGTCATCCGTTTGGTCTGGTACGAGGACTATCCGGACATCAGCGACGCGATCATCCGCGAGAAGCGCATCAAGCGGTGGCGTCGGGCGTGGAAACTGCGGTTGATCGAGGAGACGAACCCGCACTGGCGCGATCTCTATGAGACCTGGAACTGCTAGGTCATCCCCCACCGTTGTCATCCCGGAAAGCGCGCAGCGCTTGTCCGGGACCCAGGGGCGGCCGCACCGCATCTGCCCAGTCCCCTGGGTCCCGGACAGCCTCTGCGAGGCTTCCGGGATGACAACGAATTGTGCGTGGAAGTTGGAAGCCGCGCCCCTACCGCCGCGCCATGGCGTTCATCAGCCACAGCGCCGTGCAGGTGCCGAAGGTCACCGCCGCGAACGAGGCCAGGAACATCGGCAGGCTCTGGGCGAGGGCGACGCCGAGGGTGAGCAGGGCGGCCAGGGTCCAGGCGACCATCAGCAAACGGCCTTCGCGGGACTGGCGCGCCAACCCGGGCGGCGTAAGCCGCTTGACGGCCCGCAGGGACCGCCGCCAAATTCGATGCCCCCTGAAGTCGTGATGCAAGACCCATTCCCCGACGCTGACGGAAAAAGTGTAGGCGCGTCAAATGGTCGCGTCTATGGTGAAAAACCATCGTTACCCGGATTTGTGGGTTCCCGCCCGCCTAGCCCCGCTTTCGAGTCCGGGGCGTGATGGTCACCGTCATCAGCCGGCCCTCGCGGATCAGGACGAAGGCGGCGGGCTTGTCGATGCTGTGGTGGTCCAGGGCCCGCAGCAGGTCGTCCAGGCCGGTCAGGGGCGCGCCGGCCGCGCTGACCAGCAGGTCGCCCTCGCGCACCCCGGCCTTGGCCGCCGGTCCGCCGGCGTCGACCTGGGCCACGAACACCGCATAGCCCTGGGTGACGCCGGTGGCCTTGGCCAGGCCCGGCGGGATCGGGGCCTGCTGGGCGACCAGGCCGATCGAGCCGCGCCGCACATGGCCGTGCTGCAGCAGCTGGGCGATCACGAAGCTGGCGGTGTTGGAGGCCACGGCGAAGCACAGGCCCTGGTAGCCGGCGATCACCGCCGTCGCGATGCCGACCACCTCGCCGTTCGAGGCGACCAGCGGCCCGCCGCTGTTGCCGGGGTTGAGGGCGGCGTCGGTCTGGATCAGGTCCTCGATCAGCCGGCCGCGCTCGCCGCGCAGCGAGCGGCCCAGGGCCGAGACCACGCCGGTGGTCACCGTGGCCTCGAAGCCCAGCGGCGCGCCGATGGCGATCACCAGCTGGCCGCGCCGCAGGGCCTTGGAATCGCCCAGCCGCGCCACCGGCAGGTCGGTCTTCTGGTCGAGGCGCAGCAGGGCCAGGTCGGTGTCGGGGTCGTCGCCGACGCAGCGGGCCGTCAGGCTGCGGCCCTCGGCGGTGATCACCACGAAGCGCGCCGCCCCCTGCACCACGTGGCTGTTGGTCAGGATCAGCCCGCCGGGCGCGATGGCGAAGCCCGAGCCGACGCCCTGGATGCGGGGATCGTCCAGCATCGGATGGATGCGCACCACGCTGGGGCCCACCGCCTCGACCGCGCGGACCACGGCGTTGGAATAGGCGTCGAGCAGGGTGTCGTCGGACGCCGCGCCGCCGGCCCGCGGCGGCTCGCCGGGGTCGAGGACGAAGGTCGCCCCGTCGGCGTCGATGTCGGGATAGGCCAGGATCTCGCGCAGACGCGTGGATCGGGGCCGCCGGGCCTGGGCGAACCGTTCGTACTTGCGTGCTTTCAACGTCCCGGCCCCCGCCTGCGTATGGCGAAGGTTAACGGGAAGAACGCGGGTTGGCGAGTCGATGAGCGGCCGGGGGCGACCGGGCCTTCAGGCGTCGTCGCGGGCGTCCAGGACGGCCTGCATGTGGTTGCGGAACGCGGGCTCGTCGCGGGTGATCTGGGTGAACGCCTCGGCCAGTTCAGCCCGGGCCATCTCGAGATTGTAGACGCCTTCCGCGTGGCGCAGGAGCACACAATCCAGATAGCGATCCAGAAGGAGGTGGTCTGCCTTGGTCAGGTTGGTCGCCATGCCCTGAGAATAAACCCTGGCGGGGCCCCGCGCCATGCGCTTGATCGAGCGGGGGCAGGTCCTCCCCCTTTGGGGGAGGTGTCGGCGAAGCCGACGGTGGGGGGAGCGATCGGCCGATGGCCAGACCTGCGACGGTCGACCCTAAAACGCCCCCCACCGATCGCTGCGCGATCGCCTCCCCCATAGGGGGAGGACCTCCGGCCGTCCCCCTAGAACCCCGGCGCCACGATCGCCCGGGCGGCCACCTCGTCGCGCAGCACCTGCTCGACCAGCAGTTCGATGCTGTCGAACTTCAGCTCCGGCCGCAGGAAGGTGATCAGCTGGGTCTCGATGATCTGGCCGTAGAGGTCCTCGTCGAAGTCGAACAGCCAGGTCTCCAGCCGGGTCTCGACCACGCCGGTGGTCGGGTTGTTGCCGAGGTTGGCGACGCCGGGCACGAGGCGGCCGTCGGGCAGGCGGGTGCGGGTGGCGTAGACGCCGAGTTTCGGCACCACATAGTCCTCGACCTCGACATTGGCGGTGGGAAAGCCCAGCTGGCGGCCCAGCTGCTGGCCCCGGCGCACCACGCCCTCGATGGCGAAGGGACGGCCCAGAATGCGGGCGGCCTGCTCGGGATGGCCGTCGCGCAGGGCGCAGCGCACCGCGGTCGACGAGAACTTCTCGCCGTCGCGGCTGGCCACCGGCTCGGCCACCGAGACCGAGAAGCCGTCCTGCTGGCCATAGGTCTTCATCAGGTCGGCGCTGCCCGTGCGGCCGCGTCCGAACGAGATGTCGAAGCCGACCGCCACGTGTTTCACGCCCAGGCCCTCTCCCGGACCGCCGACCAGCACCCTCTCCACGAACTCGCGATCGCCGAAGCTGGCCATCTCGAAGTCGAACGGCAGCAGGTAGAGGATGTCGACGCCCAGGGCCTCGAGCGCGCGGGCCTGCTGGTCGTGGGTCATCAGCTTGAAGGCCGGCTCGCTGGGCCGGAACAGCCGCCGCGGGTGCGGGTCGAAAGTGACCACCCCCAGCGGGACCTTGGCCGTCAGGGCGGCTTTGGCGGCCTGGGCGATCACCTGCTGGTGGCCGCGATGCACGCCGTCGAAATTGCCCAGGGCCACGGCCGCGCCCCGCTGCTCTTCGGGCAGGTCCTTCCAGCCGTGGACGATCTTCAGGCGCATGCGAGCTCTCTCTAGACGTTCTTGCGCGGGACCATGACCACGGCCTCGCCGTCGACCACGGGCTTGCCATTGACCAGGCAGACGGTGGCGAAGGTGACGCGGGCCTTGGCCTCGTCGATCTCGGTGACCGTGGCGCGGGCGGTGACCGCGTCGCCGATCCTGACCGGGCGCTTGAACTTCAGGGTCTGGGACAGGTAGATCGCGCCGGGGCCGGGCAGGGTGGTTCCCAGCACCGCCGAGATGTAGCCGGCCGACAACATGCCGTGGGCGATGCGTTCGCCGAAGCTGGTGGTCGCGGCGTAGTCGGCGTCCAGGTGGACGGGGTTGTTGTCGCCGGTCACGGCGGCGAAGGCGACGATGTCGACCTCGCCGACGGTGCGGACCAGCTCGGCCGACTGGCCGACGCTCAGATCCTCAAGAAATAGTCCCCGCATCCCACGCCCTTTTCTTATTGTGCGTTGCAACCAATCTAGCGATCAGCGGCGGCTTCACCAGACCAGATCGCCCATGGCGTGGGTCGCGCCGACGCTTTCGGCGGCCAGCAGGCCCTCGACCTTGGCCGGATCGAGCTTGCCGTCGGGGCCCAGCGCCGCCTCGCCGTGGATGCCCTTGGCGATGAACAGGCAGGCCAGGCCCTGGTCCTGGGCGCCCTTGACGTCGGTGATCACCCCGTCGCCGATGCACAGCACCCGCGAGCGGTCGACCGCTCCGCCCTTCAGGGCTTCGGCCTCGGCCAGGGCCAGGTCGTAGATCGGGCCGTAGGGCTTGCCGGCCATCAGCACCTGCCCGCCCAGGCCTTCATAGAGGTCGGCCAGCGCGCCGCCGCAATAGATCAGCCGGTCGCCGCGCTGCACCACCCGGTCGGGATTGGCGCAGATCAGGGCCAGGCCACGCTCGGCCGCCGTGGTCAGGCGCTCGCGATAGTCCTCGGGACCCTCGGCCTCGTCGTTGAAGAGGCCCGAGACCGAGATGAAGGCCGCGTCCTCGGGCCCCGAAAAGGCCAGGCCGAGGCCTTCGTAGAGCACGGCGTCGCGATCGGGGCCGACGGTCCAGACCGGGCCCGGCGCGCGCTGGGCCAGCAGGGTCCGGGTGGCGTCGCCCGAGGTGACGAAGGCGCTCCACGCCGCGCGCGGCACGCCCAGGGCGTCCAACTGGGCCACCACGTCGGCCGACGGACGCGGCGAGTTGGAGATCAGGATCACCGGGCCATGATGGGCCCGCCACTCGACCAGGGCCTGGCAGGCCTCCGGGAAACTGGCGACGCCGTTGTGGATCACGCCCCACACGTCGCACAGCAGCACGTCGTAGCGGTCGGCGAGGGCGGATAGTCCAGCGGGCAGGTCGGTCATGGAGACGGGCGGTACCGGGCGGAGACGGGTGCGTCAACGGTAGCGCATGTAGGGCCGCCAAGGCGCGGAGGCCAGCGGGGGAATGCTGCGAGCGCGATAAGGTTCGCTGCAGGGACGGGGACACACACTCACCCCACGGTCGTCGCCAAGATGGCGAGGCGCGGTCGGGTGAGTGTGTGTCCCCAGCTTTGCGCGCCGCGTCCGGCGGCTCTGACAGGATCGTGCATCAGACGTGCAGGATCGGTTTAACGCCGGACGCCCGGCGCGTGGCAAGTCTTGGCCGTCCGGCCGCTCCCCAGGCCGTTCCCCCAAATCCGAGGACTATCCGATGGCCATCGCCAAGGGCTACGCGGCTCAAGCCGCGTCCGAGAAACTGACCCCCTTCACCTTCGAGCGGCGCGAACCCAACGCCGACGACGTCGTCATCGCCATCAAGCACTGCGGCGTCTGCCATTCCGACATCCACATGGTCGACAACGGCTGGGGCCAGAGCCTCTATCCGATCGTGCCGGGCCACGAGATCACCGGCGTCGTCACCGCCGTGGGCTCCGGGGTCACGCGCTTCAAGGAAGGCGACCGGGTCGGCGTCGGCTGCTTCGTCGACAGCTGCACCACCTGCGCCCAGCGCGACCTGGACCTGGAGCAGTACCAGCCCGGCCTGGTCCTGACCTATAGCGGCCTGCAGCCGGGCAGCGACACCCCGACCTATGGCGGCTATTCCGACCACATGGTGGTCAAGGAAGGCTACGTCCTGTCGATCCCCGACAACCTGCCGCTGGACGCCGCCGCCCCGCTGCTGTGCGCCGGCATCACCCTCTATTCGCCGCTGCGCCACTGGCAGGCCGGGCCCGGCAAGAAGGTGGCGATCCTGGGCATGGGCGGGCTGGGCCACATGGGCGTCAAGCTGGGCCACGCCATGGGGGCCGAGGTCACCGTGCTGAGCCAGTCGCTGTCCAAGCAGGAGGACGGGCTGAAGCTGGGGGCCGACCACTATTACGCCACCAGCGACGCGGCGACCTTCGAGACCCTGGCGGGGACCTTCGACCTGCTGATCTGCACGGTCTCGGCCGTGCTGGACTGGAGCGCCTATCTGAACCTGCTGAAGGTGGACGGCGCAATGGTGCTGGTCGGGGCGCCCGCGGAGCCGGCGCCCGTCAACGCCTTCGCCCTGATCCCGGCCCGCCGCACCCTGGCCGGCTCGATGATCGGCTCGATCAAGGAGACCCAGGAGATGCTCGACTTCTGCGGCCAGCACGGCATCGTCGCCGAGATCGAGACCATCGCCATCGACCAGATCAACGACGCCTATGCCCGCATGCTCAAGAGCGACGTGCGCTACCGCTTCGTGATCGACATGGCGACGCTGTAGGGGGCGACGCTGTAGGGCCGCAGAACACGGCTGGGGACACGCACATGGGCGTGTCCCCGTTCCGTCCCGCGGCGGCGTTACTTCTTGCGGGGATCGTCCATCGGATTGACGTAGACGATATCCAGGGGCCCCTGGGCGTGGATCTGCAGGACCGCGCCGTCCTGGCTCCAGGCGTAGTGGTTCATGCCCGCCGGCGCCTCGGCGAAGCCGCCGGCGGCCAGGGCGGCGGCCTTGGTCATGTCCAGCTTGTCGCCCATGCCCAGATGGAGGTCGCCGGAGAGCACCGTCACATATTCCGTGGTCGGATGATGATGGGCCGGGACCTGGTAGCCGGCCGGCACGGTTATCCGCACCGTCGTCAGACCCGCCTTGGCCGGGTCGCCCGACAGCACCGCGATCGTCGCGCCCTTCGGGAACATGGCCGGGGCGGGGCCCCATTTCAGGTCTTGCGAATTTACCTGGGCCTGGGCGGCGGAGGCGAACGCGAGGCCGATGCAGAACGCTACCGTTGTCTTCAACATGGCGGTTCTCCGGATTTGCGGAGGCGGTAGCCTATCACCCAGGGCCCCGACCCCCTACAACCTCGGCGGTCGGGCGCCGGGGGCGATCGCCGCGTCGGCGCGCCTGGATTCCGTCATTCCGCGACGCGCGGTCCGCAGATCAGGTCGATGGTGGCGGCGATCGTCGCCTCCAGCTGCTCGCGGGTCTCGCCGGCCCGGGCGCGCACCGACAGGGCGTTGATCATCACCCCGGCCACCCGGGCCAGGGCGGCATGATCCGCGCCGGGCGCCAGCTCGCCGGCCGCGTGGGCGCGGGCGAACAGCCGCTCGAAGCCCCGATCCAGTTCGTGCAGGCCGTTGGCGACCGTCTCGCGCACCACCGGATCGACGACCGCCTGGCCCAGGCCGGCGCTGACCAGGAAGCAGCCGCGCCCGCCGACGTCGCCCGAAAGATAGAAGCCCAGCGCCGCGTGATAGACCCGCTCCAGCGCCTCGCGCAGCGTGCCGCCGGCGCGGAAGGCCTGGATCATCGCCGCCCGCGACTCGTCCATGTAGCGATCCAGGGCGATGCGGAAGAGGGTCTGCTTGTCGCCGAACGCGCCGTACAGGCTGGGGCGGTTCATGCCGGTGGCCGCGCTCAGGTCGTCCAGCGACGCCCCGGCATAGCCCTGGTCCCAGAAGGTCGCGGTCGCCTGGCGCACCGCGACGTCCGGATCGTAGCGGCGGGGCCTGCCCCTGCGCCGGGCTTCCGGAGGGGCCTCGCCTTCAGGCGGGAGACGCGGTTCAGCCGGATTTGATTTTTGTACCATTTCGAATAAAAACCTTGCGTCCGCTATTTTTATGCGAAATGGTATGAAAATGCAAACGGAGGCTCCGATGGATCTTTACTTCTCCCCACTGGCCTGTTCGATGGCCACCCGCATCGCCCTCTACGAAGCCGGGGCCGACGCCAATTTCCACAAGGTCAACACCAAGGCCTCGCCCAAGCGGGTGGAGGATGGGACCGAATTCCTGACCATCAACCCGATGGGCCAGGTGCCGGTGCTGCGCACCGACGACGGCGAGCTGATCACCGAGAACCCGGTGATCCTGCAGTATGTCGCCGACCGCTTCCCGGCCGCGGGCCTGATCGCCCCCGACGGGATCGAGCGCCGCCGCGTGCAGAGCTGGCTGAGCTTCATCGGTTCGGAGCTGCACACCGGGGCGTTCATCGCGCTTTTGAACGCCAAGGCGCCCGAGGGCGCCAAGGCCTTCGCCCGCGAGGCGGCCGCCGAGCGCTTCGCCCACCTCGACGCCCATCTGACCGGGCGCGAGTTCCTGCAGGGCCGGTTCAGCGTCGCCGACGCCTATCTGCTGGTGATGCTGACCTGGGCCGGAGCCGTGAAGCTGGACCTGGCGGCCTACCCAGCCCTGGCCGCCTATCACGATCGCCTGAAAGCCCGTCCCTCCGTCGCCCGGGCCTTGGGCGAGGAGTTCACGCTCTACAAGGCCGCCGCCTAGTTCGCGTACGGGGACACCCACCCACCCCACGGTCAGAGCCGGGTTGGCGAGACGTGGCCGTGAGTGGGTGTTCCCTCCCACCCCTCAATCCTCTCCCCAGGAGCTAAGTCATGCGTAGTCTCATCATCGCCGTCGCGGCCCTCGCCGCGACGGGCGGCCCCGCCATGGCCGAAACCAAGCCGCAGAGCGGCTGGCTGACCCTCAGCGCGCCGACCACCCGCGACCATGTGGTGTTCGACGGCGCGGTCTGGCGCTGCAAGGCCGACGTCTGCCGTTCGCCGCAGGTCAAGTCGCTGCCGCCACTGCGCAGCTGCAAGCGCCTGGCGCGCGAGCTGGGTCCGGTCACGGCCTTCAGCTATCGGGGCGTGGCGCTGGAGGCCGCCGACCTGGCGGCCTGCAACCCCGCCCAGATCGCCAAGACCCCGGCCGAAAACGAGCTGGCGGCGGCGCGCTGAGGCCGGAGATCGGGCCGGGGACACACACTCACCCCACGGTCTCCACCCGGATAGCGAGGCGTAGGGGGTGAGTGTGTGTCCCCTTCGCGTCCGGGGCCTCTAGACCTCGACCCGCCAGCAGAACAGCTCGCCGTCCTCCTCGTCCGTCCGCTCGCCGGACCGCGTGAAGCCGTTGGCTTCCAGCACCCGCTGCGAGGGAGCGTTGTGGATCGAGGTCTCGGCGGTGACCACGCTCACCCGGTAGTCGGCCCGCGCCCAGTCCAGCAGGTCGGCCACCGCCCGTCGGGCGATTCCGCGCCGGCGGCGGGACTCGGCGACGCCGTAGCCGATCATCACCGTGTCGCCGACATAGGGAATCCTGACCAGCGAGCACAGGCCGACCACCTCGCCGTCCTCGACGATCATCCAGGCGTTGGGGGCGAATTCCTCGCCGACTGTCGCCGACAGGTCGCGCAGCATCTCCAGCATCTCCGGCGTCTCGACCCCGCCCTCGGCGACGGTCAGGCCCTCGGGCGCGCCCCCGGCGATCAGGGCGGCGAAATGGGCGTCGGTGGTCTCGATCAGCATGGGGTGTTTGGTAGGGGCTGTGGTGCGACGCTTCAATATCAACCGTCATCCCGGACCCCTCTGTCCGCCGCAAGTGCGGGGGTGTGGCGCGCCAGCGCGCCAAGGCGCCTCACCGTCGGCTGAACGAGGGGGCCCGGGCACAAGGCCCGGGATGACGGTTGAGAGGTTTAGGGCGTAGCCGCCCTACCGCCCGGCCCGGCGCCGCAGCGCGCCGCGCATGAAGTCCTGGGGCGGATCGGCCTCGGCCAGGATGGCGTCGCGGATGGCGCGGGGTTCGCCGAACAGGTGGCCCTGGGCGTAGCCGATGTCGAGTTCGAGGATGTCGACCACCTGGCGCTCGGTCTCGACCTTCTCGCCGATCACCTCGATGCCGTAGCGGCGGGTCAGGCCGGCGAAGTCGGCGGCGTTGAGGTCGGGCAGCGAGGCGATGACCAGCTTGCCGTCCTGCTCTTCCAGCTGGTCCAGCAGCAGCTGGGCGCCGATCTTCAGGAACTTGACGTCGGCGCGGGCCAGGTCCTGGAAGTCGAGGTCCAGGTCGTGGACCTTGTCCAGGCTGAAGCGGAAGCCGAGGCTGGCGAGACGCGCCATGTGCCGGGCCTCGACCGGGCCGCGGTCGTTGAAGGCGGCCTGGCCCAGTTCGAAGATCAGGGCCCCCGACAGGTCCTTGTTGACCTGCAGGAACTCCAGGAACTGGGCGAAGAACACCTCGTCGGCCAGGCTGGCCAGCGAGATGTTGCAGAAGATCCCGACCTTGCGGTCCTGCTTGGCCAGGCGGCGGACGATCTGCACGCAGCGGAACAGCAGCAGGTTGTCGATCGCGGCGGTCAGCCCCTCGGGCTCGGCCACGGCCAGGTACTCGGCCGGCATCATGATGCGGCCCGTGTCGTCGCGCAGGCGCGAGAAGCTTTCGTAGAAGACGGTGCGGCGCTGCGGCAGGCTGACGACCGGCTGCAGGTAGAGGTCGACGCGGTTCTCGGCCAGGGCGTCCTGCACGACGTCGATCAGGGCGGCGGACTGGGGCGAGCGGCCGCGGGTTTCGGTGCGGGCGGCGGCGACCTGGTAGGTCAGCTGGTGTTCGAGGCGGTCGCTCATCCGGCCGACCAGGTCTTCCAGCTGGTGGACCTCGCTGGTCAGTTCGGCCGAGCGGCGCTGGGCGTCGTCGGCGACGGTCTCCAGCAGGCCGGTGATGCGGGCGTCGACCTTCTCGACCTGCTCCAGCAGGATGCCGTGGGCCTCGCGGATGGTCTCGATGTCGACGCGCAGGGCCGCGCCCTGCAACGCGTTGGCGATCACGGCGTGCACGGCGAAGCACAGGCCCATGGCCCCGATGAAGGCGGCCAGGCCGACGGCGGGCGCCGCTCCCATGCGCCACAGCGCCAGGGAGGTCACCAAGGCCAGACAGAGATAGGCGCCGGTCAGCAGCGCCAGCATCAGCCTTCGCATAGGGTTTCCCACGAATCGTCCAGCCTGATTATGTGAGTCGCGGAGGCCGCGAGTCGAACAGATTAACGCCCGTGAGCCATTACGCCGCGCCTTAACCACAAATCAGTTCTTCGTGAACGCGCGACGGCGTCTTTCGGGTCGCCCGGAGGCCCAGGCGCGCGTCCAGGGGGGGGCGGGGGCCTTACCTGCCGGTGTAGGGCAACGAGGAGTGGTGCAGGACGATGCGGACCACGCCGGCCTCGTCCTTCTTGAAGGTCCAGGTCTTGTCGACCGTGGTCACCTTGCCGGCCTTGTCGCGCATCATGACCGTGCCCATGGTGTTGGCGACGTCGCCGTTGATCTGGATGCCGATGTTCCGGATCTCCACCGAGCGCCAGTGCTTGAGCGCGAAGCCGCGGTCGCGGGGGTAGTTCCGATCATGGCCGACGAAATAGGCCAGGGCGCCTTCCTTGGTGGTGCGGAAGGTCTGCGGGTCGCGGGTCAGGGTCGGTTTGAAGAGGACCGGCCCCAGATTGTAGCCATAGGCCTGGTCGAGCACCGCGCTGGCGGTCGCCCGGGCCTTCTTGATGCCGCCGGTCTCGTAGTCGCGCGAGATGGCCACCAGGGCGTCGCCCCAGGCCTTTTGGGCGGCGAGCACCTCCGGTTCGGTGATCCCGGCGTAGGGCGGGTCGGCGGCGAACGCCGCCGTTCCCGTGACGGCGGTCAGGGCGAAGGCCGAGGCGACCAGGGCGCGGCGGGCGGACGCCAGGAGCCGAGGGCCGCCTGAACCTCGCGGAAGCCACCGGCGGGGCGTGCTCGCGAAGTCGGCCCGCCATTCGCCCTGGCCAGGATGGCTATCGGCGACGTGTGCGTCGCCGGCGCCGGCGTTCTTCATCGTGATGCTGCAGACGCGCACTGAACACCTCCTTGCCATTGGAAGCTCGGCCGCTGAGAGCTTTCAGCTCCCACACATCTCAAAGGTTGAGTCAAATGCTTTGAACTATTTTTGGATGTGTCTGCGGGCTTCGGCGCGTGACGAAAGCCCCTCGGCGCCTTCCGGAGCGCTGGCGCCCGGCGCCCGACCCCGCTTCACGGGCGTGCGTTGACCGAAACCGACACTCAGCCTGGACCGCGATCCAAGATCCGAGTGCGGGTTGGATGCCGACAACCGTCTAGTCGTAGGTGATGGTCACCGGCGCGTTGGCGGTGAAGGTGTCGTTCTTGGCGCCCTTGGGCACGACCAGGCTCGCGCCGATGCGGACGGTGTCGGTGCCCTGGGCGTTGAGTTGGCCAAGCCGGCTGGCGGTGATGTTGCCGCTGTTGGCCGACCACAGGGTGAAGGCGGTGACCGTCAGCCCGCCGGGCGTGGCGGTCGCCGAGACCGGCGGCGTCACCCGGTAGATCCGGCCCGGCTCGCCGGTGATGACGCGGATGGCCGGGGTCTCGCCGCCGTTGGGCAGCAGTTGGACATTGGCCGAGGTTCGCGTCGTCGGCGGGGCGGAGCTCAACACGACATTGGCGGTCGCCGGGCCGCTGCCATTGTATTGCAGCCTGCCGAACGACATCTGGGCGGTGGTCGAGACGCTCATGGTGCGGATGATCGACGCCGTCCCGGCGACGGTGCGCTGGGCGGCGTAGGCGAAGGTGGCCATCAGCGCCGCCGCGCCGATCGCGCCGCAGATCCGCCATGCCGCCTGGCCGGGAAGGGGGGCGCGCATCTAGTTCACCACCACGGAATAGGTCCAGGCCGTGGAACCGGTCACGGCGCTGGAATTGAACGTCGCGTCGAAGGCCAGCTTGAAGCTGGCGGTGAAGCTGTTGTTGGTGCTGACGATCGAAAACACCAGGGGCGCGGCCGGGCTGGGCGCGGCCGGCGAGAAGGTGACGCCGGCCTGGGTCGACAGGTTGGAGACGTTGAAGGTCGGAATGGTGGTCGAACGGCCCGAGGTAGTGGTCCCGTTGGTGACCGTCACCGTGTAGGTCTTCTTGCAGTTGCCGGACGACTGGGCGCAGGTGATCGTCACGGTCGGCACGGTGGCGTTGGTGGCGGTCAGCCGGATCGCCGTGCCGCTGACCCGGGTGACGACGCCGGTCGCCGCATCCACATGGAAGCGCGACACCGAAGAATCCGCCACGACCTTGCCAATGTCGAGCGCCGGGATCGCCGAGATCGAAAGGTTTTCCGCATGCGATGCGCCGGCGCCTAAGACAAATGCCAGTCCAAGGCCCAGAATAATTTTGCGTAATGTCCCGACCATAAGAAATTGTTGCGGACAAAGAGGGCGGCCTTCAATCCCCCATACTGGGTATATCGCCCGTTTGGGGCGAGGATATCTTCCGCTGGGCTTTCTTGTCGCGGTGGAGGCGATGACGGCCGTCGAGCGCGGTCGCCCGCATGGGCCGATGTCTGTGCGGCGGAGATGCGTCATGGCGCGCCCAGCTCCAGGTTGATCGTCGCCTTGCCCGCGAACCCGCCCGTCGCGGGGACGGTCAGGCCGACCGGCGCGGTCATGGCCAGTTTCAGGCGTCGGGCCTGTTCGGGGTTCAGCCGGACGGCGTAGGCGCCGGGCCTCAGGGCTTCCAGAATCAGGGTCCCGTCATATTCGCTCCGCCCTTCGGCGACGACCTGGCCAGCCGCGTCGACCAGCTGGATCTGGACCGCCGAGAGCCCGCGCGGGGCCTGGCCGGGGCGTCGGAAGAGCACGTGCAGCTCGACCTCGCCGGTCACGGTCAGCGGGAAGCGCGCGACCGCCACTCGGCCGGGGCGCGGTGTCAGCCGCAGGGTCCGCGGCGGCATGGCCAGATAGGGGTCGTCGATGGTGTCGGCGTCGATCTGGACCTGGGCCCAGGCGCCGTCGCCCAGGCCGCTGGCCACCGCCTCGCCCGAGGCGTCGGTGACCACCGGGCGGCGGCCGCCCAGGACCGAGACCCCGGGCAGCGCCCGCTCGCCCGCCTGGCGCCGGCCGTCGCCGTTGGTGTCGACGAACGACTGGACCGCCACGGCCCCGCCCGACGCGGCCCCGGGGCCCAGGGCCCGGTACGCTCCGCGCAGCGGGTCGAAGGTCAGGCCCAGATTGATCTGCAGGCCGACCCGGAAATCGTCGATCCCCGAGGTGTAGCTGGCGGCCAGGGACAGATCCATTGGCCGCAGCCGCCAGGTCTGGGCGGCTTGGACGGTGGTTTGACCGCCTTCGAACGCGTGGCCCAGGCTCAGGTGCAGAGCGCTGCGCTCGGCGATCTGGCGGTCGGCCGAGACCACGGCGGCCTTCAGTTGGGCGGTCGGCGCCAGTTCGTAGGCCAGGCCGCCGCGCATCTGCCAGGCCCCGCCCGTCAGGACCGAAGCGTCGAGCATGCCGGTGAACATCTCGTTCCTGGCCGCCGCGCCGCCGGACACCCGCTGATAGTCCCAGGCCGAGGAGATCAGGTAGCGGCCCAGCACCTGGCTCAGGCGTGCATTGGCCTGGATCCGCTGCTCGCCGTCGACGAACTGGTCGCGGCCCAGCCGCAGGGACAGCGGCAGGTCCGCCTTGCCCAGCCGCGCCACGACATCGGCATAGAGGCTGGTGTTGCGGCGCAGGGCGACCGCGGCGCCCAGGGCCGCCGGCTGCACCTCGTCGACGAACCCGCCGGCATACTCGCTGTGGCGGACGACCAGCGAGGCGTCGCCCACCCGTCCGGCCAGGCCGACCGCCGCCGCGCCGCCGCCGGAGTCGTCGCCCGCGGTGTCGAGCTGCAGGGCGTAGCCGCCGAGGGACGTGGCCACGCCCAGGGTCGCGACCCGCCGCGTGTCGTCCGGGCGCGGCGTGTATTGCGAGACGCCGGCCGTGAGGGTCGTGGAGGCGCTGATCCCATGCGAAAGGCTGCCCGCGATCCGCCACCGCCCCTGGCCGGCGACCGTCGCCGGCGCGACCGCGCCATCGACGTCGAACAGCGGCGCGCCTTCCTGGACGGTGCCGAAGCTGTAGACGGTCTGGCCCTTGGCCAGCTGGCCGCCGCCGACATTGACCCGCCGCACCTCTTCGCGCCGCTCGCCATGCGGGCCGTAGAACACCAGGCGGATGACGTTCTGGCCGTAGGCCAGGCTGACCTGGAGGAATTCGTAGCGGCCCTGGACCGGCTGCGACTGGGCGGCGCGCAGCACCTCGTTGACATAGAGCTCGACCTGGTAGCCCAGCGGCAGTTCGCCGCGCAGATCGACCCGGTCGAAGACGTTGAGCTGTTCGAGGGGCGCGGAGGTGATCGCCACGCCTCGCCCGCCGACGCTGCGCGCCCCCAGCGTCAGGGCGGGCGAGAAGGTGTCGCCGGCGCTGGCGAGGGTGGCGCCGAACGGCCCGGCGATCCTGCCGTCGGGGTCCTTGCGGGTCGCCAGCACGCGCAGGGTGTTGAGCCGCCAGTCGCTGTCGGACCCGGCGAAGACCTGCAGCCCGGTCCAGGCCAGGTCGCCGGCCGCCCGGACCTCGTAGACGCCGGTGCGTCGCGGTTGATGGTTGCCGGCCCCGGCGGAAAGGTTGATGTCGATCGAGGGGGCGGTGAACGCCGCGTAGGGGGTGACGAGGGTGGTGACCGCCTCCTGGCCCGCGCCTCCGGCCGGTCCGATGCGGCGACGCTCGCGCGCCAGGCGGTCCTGGAACGGCAGCGAGATCCGCGGCGTCAGGGTCAGGGTCAGGTCGGCCAGGTCCGCCTTGGCGTCGAGCGGCAGGATCCGTTGCAGCAGGTCGAGGCGGACATAGATCTCGTCGCCGTAGAAGACGGCTTCGGTCGGCGACAGGCTGAAGTCCTGGTCAGCCGCCCGGGCCTGGCGGCTGTCGAGGTCGAGGCGGAAGCGGTTGTCCTCCGAAGCCACCCAACCCTCGGCGCGGCGCCGGGACGGGTCGACCACGATCGCCAGGTCCAGCAGCCGCGACAGCTCGCCCAGCGGCACGAACACCCCGGCGCGCGAGGAGTAAGCTCCCAGGCCGTCGCTGAGCGTCTCGCTCGCGGCATGGACCTCGAACAGCAGCAGGTCGTCGGGGGAGAACAGCGGCGGCCGATCGACGATCGGTCCCTGGGGGGCGGCGGCGTCTTGGGGACCGGCGGCCACCGGCGTCGATACGCCATCGGGCCCGGCCGGCGGCGCCATGGTCGCGGCCCGGGCGCCGCCGGCCGCCAGCAGCGCCGTCGCCAGGATCAGCGGGGCGCGGCGGTTCATGGGACCGTGAAATCAGCCGTGGCCAGGGGCGCCCCCGCGCGGGTGTCATCGTCGCGGAAGACGATGTTGAGGGTCTCGCCGCTGGTCGGAATCCGGGTCAGGGGCAGGGCCAGGGTGCGGCGGTCGATCTCGCCATAGACGGCGACCCCCTTGGCTCCGCCGACGATCTCGCCCGGCTTGCCGGCCTTGACGGCGCGGATCTCGACATCGCCGAACAGCGAACTGGCCCCCTGGCGGACCAGGTCGATCGTCAGCAAGCCCGTCCGCTTCGGCGCGGCGGCATCCGCAGCGGCGGGCGGATCCTTGACCGCGAACCGGACGGTGTCGATCCCCGCCTGGACGTCGGCGGGGCCCTGGCGGACGATGACCGGAATGCTGACGCTGAACAGCGCGACGATACGGACGGCCAGCTCGCCCGCCCCGGGGGCCACGGCCTCCTCGGCGGTGAGGCCGGCGGTCTCGGGCGGCACGTCGGTCACGGTCAGGTGGGTGCGGTATTCGCCGACCGCCAGATCGGCGGGGCGCAGCACGCGGATGCGCACCGTTTGGCTTTCTCCCGGGCGAAGGGTCACCCGCCGAGGCGCGAAGGTCAGCAGCGCGGTCGCCGATTTCAGCCGGGCGTTGGCCGCGACCCCTTCCGGCGCGCTCGCCGATTCCGCGACCGTGCGGATCTGCCCGTCGGGGGTCATGACCCGGTCGACGAGACCCAGGCTGTAGGTCGCCGCCTGGGAGCCGCGGTTGAAGATGTAGACCGTGGCGCTGCGCCCCGTTTCGTCGAAGGTCACGCGCTTGGGCGAAATGCTGAGTTCGGCGCCGACCTGCGCCTCGGCGAGCGACGGCGCGCCAACGGTGGTTGCGACGATCATCGAGATCGCGGCGAGACCCAACAGTCTTCGCGAAAACATAGCTCCCCCACAGCAAGTCGTTCTGGTCTTTAATCCAAGCGTTTACGAAATCATGGGGGTGCGCAACGGCGCGAATTGTCCCACCCCCGCCGCTCGGAGCAAACGGAAACTCGCGGTTTTCCTGAAAACCGCGAGTTCCAATGTGGCTGCGTCCGAGGGTTAGTTGTAGTTCGAGCTGACCGTGAAGTTGCCGGTATAGGTGCCCGTGGCGGTGGACGTCGCCACCGGGAAGGAACCGCCGACCTTGACGACCAGCGAACCCGAACCGCCCAGCGAGCCGCTCAGCAATTGGGCGCTGGCCGAACCGACCATGTCGTTGCTGGTGGTCACCAGCAGGCTGTCGGCGCCGTTGACGATGCTGAAGGAGGCCGGCACGCCGACCGAGATCGACTGGCCGCCTTCGCCGGCCACGGTGAACTGGGCGGCCGACGAACTGGTCGAGCCCAGGGCCACGGCGTCGCCGCCGCCAGTGATCGAACGGGCGCCGGCGGTGCTGACGACCACCGAATTGCTGCCGGCCGACGGCCGGACGATGGTGCCGAAGGCCAGGTTGGCGTTGTTGGTCACCGAAAGGCCCCGGATGATGGTGGCCGTGCCCGAGCCCGAGGCCGACGCGGTGCTCTGAGCGAAGGCCGGAACGGCCAGGGCCGTCAGGGTGAGCGCCGCAGCGACGCCGACAAGCATCTTCATGTGTGTCTCCGTATCCTGATCCTGCAAATGTGGAAATTTCCCGCCCACTCCCGTCGCATCAGCGGCGAGTGGTTCATGATTTACCCATATTAACTCTTTGTTAAATACCCAATACAGGGTATTTTGGGGTCATTATTGAATAAAATTTGAAATTTCGGCCGAATGCCGTCGGCAAATACTACATTCTAGCTATCGCTCGATTAAGCATGATTCCCAAAACTCTCCTGACAGGCGATGTTTCCCTGAAGCGGAAAGTCTGACGCGGCCATATCCACCGACCACCCTTTCCAGACCTTCCGAATGTCTTCCGTCGGCGCCTGGGACGTTGGCGGGCCTTCAATGGCCGCGAAGAACCTGTGTCGGTTTGGAGGGGCGCAGGCCCGCGGCTGACGAGCAGGAGGGCGGCGCCCCATTCCGGGCATGACAGCATGGCTTCAGACTGATAATCGTTCGCAAGTTTTTCCGGTGCGACCATGTCAGACGCTCTCAGCCTTGCCCCCGACATCTCGGACATCCCCGCCGCGGCGGGGGCGGAGCGCCCGCTGAGCGTGGCCCGCAAGGGCCAGCGCGGCGTGATCCTGCGGGTCGGCGGCCAGACGGGCCGGTCCGAGGCCATCGACCCCGACGAACTGGAGCGGCGCCTGCTCGAGATGGGCTTCGTCGAGGGCGCGGCGTTCGAGGTGCTGCACGAGGGCCTGTTCTTCCGCGACCCGATCGCCCTGCGCGTCGACGACATGCGCGTGGCGTTGCGTCGCCGCGAAGCCGGGGCCGTCACCGTTCAGTTCGAAGAGATCTAAGTCCGTGACCGACACCGTGATGTCCGCCCCCCCGAGGCCCGCGCCCGCGCGGCCCGTGCGCCTGGCGCTGGTCGGCAATCCCAATTCGGGCAAGACCGCCCTGTTCAACGCCCTGACCGGCAGCCGCCAGAAGGTCGCCAACTACGCCGGCGTCACCGTCGAGCGGAAGGAAGGCGTGCTGACCATGGCCAGCGGCCGGGGCGCGCACATCCTTGACCTGCCCGGCACCTATTCCCTGCGGGCCCGCAGCCCCGACGAGATGGTGACCCGCGACGCGGTGCTGGGCCGGCTGGCCGGCGAGGTCGCGCCCGACGTGGTGATCTGCGTGGCCGACGCCACCAACCTGCGGCTGGTGCTGCGCCTGGTGCTGGAGCTCAAGCAGGTCGGCCGGCCGTTCGTCCTGGCCCTCAACATGTACGACATCGCCCAGCGCCAGGGGCTTCGTATCGACCTGGCGCGGCTGTCGGCCGAGATCGACGCGCCGATCGTCACCACGGTCGCCACCCGCAAGCGCGGGCTGGAGGAACTGGTCGCCAAGGCCGACGCCCTGTCGCTCAGCCACGCCGGCCAGCACGAGAACGTCTGGCGCGAGCCGACCGCCAACGAGATCCGCGCCGCCCACCGCGAGGCCCAGCGCATCGTCAAGGAATGCGTCCGCCCGCCCGAGCGGCCCGACACCGTGACCGGCAAGGTCGATGCGGTGCTGCTGCACCCGGTCGGCGGCCTGCTGATCCTGGTGGCCCTGATGTTCGTGATGTTCCAGGCGGTGTTCACCTGGGCGGCGCCGGTAATGGACCTCATCGACGGCGGGTTCGCCGCCCTGGGCAACCTGGTGGCCACCCACCTGCCGCACGGGCTGCTGGGCAGCTTCATCGCCGACGGCCTGATCGCCGGGGTCGGCAGCGTGCTGGTGTTCCTGCCGCAGATCCTGATCCTGTTCTTCTTCATCCTGCTGCTGGAAGACAGCGGCTACATGACCCGCGCGGCCTTCCTGCTGGACAAGCTGATGGGGGTGGCGGGCCTGCACGGCCGGGCGTTCATCCCGCTGCTGTCCAGCTTCGCCTGCGCCATCCCCGGGATCATGTCGACGCGGGTGATCGACAACAAGCAGGACCGCCTGACCACCATCCTGATCGCGCCGCTGATGACCTGCTCGGCGCGTATCCCGGTCTATACGCTGATCATCGGGGCCTTCGTGCCGCGCACCACGGTGTGGGGCGGGCTGTCGCTGCAAGGGCTGGTGATGTTCGGCCTGTTCGCCGCCGGCATCGTCAGCGCGCTGGTGGTGTCGACCGTCATCCGGCGCATCTTCTGGCGGGGCACGGTCGAGCCGTTCATGATGGAACTGCCGACCTATCGCTGGCCCGAGCCGCGCAACGTGCTGATGAACCTGTGGACCCGGGCCCGCATCTTCCTCAACCGGGCCGGACGGATCATCCTGCCGCTGATGGTGCTGGTCTGGGTGCTGTCGACCTTCCCCTATCCGCCCGAGGGCGCGACCGGGCCGGCCATCGACTACAGCTTCGCCGGCCGGCTGGGGCATCTGATCGCGCCCGTCATGCAACCCATCGGCTTCAACTGGCAGATGACGGTGGCCCTGATCCCCGGCTTCGCGGCGCGCGAGGTGGCGGTGGCCGCCCTGGGCACCGTCTATGCCGTGGGCGACACCGACGTCTCGACCGCCACCCTCGGTTCGGTGCTGTCGCACCAGTGGTCACTGGCCAGCGCCCTGTCGTTCCTGGCCTGGTACATCTTCGCCCCGCAATGCGCGGCGACCCTGGGCGTGGTCAAGCGCGAGACCAACAGCTGGACCTGGCCGACCGTGATGTTCCTCTACATGGCGGGCCTGGCCTACCTGGCCTCGTTCATCACCTACCACGTCGCCGTGTCGATGGGGGCGGGGTAGGAGCGAACGACCTGATGGCATCGGGCCGGGGCTCTAGATATTTGTTTTAACGCGTTTTCTTCACGCGAACCGGTATCCGCTTCGCTCGAAAACGCTCTAGCTCGCCGGCAGGCCGATCAGCCGCGCGAAGGCCACGTAGGCGGGCCAGGTCGGGGCCTGGAACATGGTCAGGTGGATGGCGGTGGTCACCGCCAGGGTCAGCCACCAGGGCGTCAGCCAGCGACCCCGGACGCCGTCCCACAGGATCAGGCCCACCAGCACCGCCTCGATCGTCCAATAGCTCGGCGGCAGGGCGCCGGCCAGGCCGTTCAGCGACGGGATGTTCATGCCATAGGCCCGGCCCAAGGCCGGCGGCAGGGCCACGAACACGGTCGAAGCCATGAAGCGCGAATGCAGGAACATCGTCCGCCGCTTCAGGATGGCCAGGACGTACACCGTGGCGAACAGGGCCAGCGACCAGACGTCGATCCAGGCCAGGGTCAAGCGCAGCGGGACGTCGAAATGCGACTTGGGCCCCAGCATGTCCATGACCACCACGAAGGCGCTGATCACCAGGGCGGGCGCGATGACCAGCGAACCGCGCCCGATCCAGCGGTGCCAGCGGTTATGGCCGTGACCGATCAGCCAGCTCTGGACCACCAGCATGAGCATCCAGGTGGTGGCCAGCGCGCCATGGACGATTCGCATCGGGTCCAGCGGCCCCATGGCTCCGGCGAAGCTGGGAAAGAAGCCGAACAGCGTGACGGCGAACGCCAACACGAACGCCAGATACAGATGCCGCATGAACCCGCCCCCGAGATGGATTCTTGCGTAACACGGTTCCCCGGTTTGGCAACCGGGCGCCGGAAGGAGCCTACCGCGTCGGGATCGGAACCTCGCCGCGGTAGTCGTAGAAGCCGCGGCCGGCCTTCTTGCCCAGCCAGCCGGCCTCGACATATTTCACCAGCAGCGGGCAGGGGCGGTACTTGCTGTCGGCCAGGCCCTCGTGCAGCACGTTCATGATCGACAGCACGGTGTCCAGGCCGATGAAGTCGCCCAACTCCAGCGGGCCCATCGGATGGTTGGCACCCAGCTTCATCGCCGTGTCGATGGCGTCGACCGTGCCCACGCCCTCGTACAGGGTGTAGATCGCCTCGTTGATCATCGGCACCAGCACGCGGTTGACGATGAAGGCGGGGAAGTCCTCGGCGTTGCTGGTGATCTTGCCCAGCGACTTGGCGAAGGCCACGGCGCGTTCGTAGGTCGGCACGTCGGTGGCGATGCCGCGGATGATCTCGACCAGCTTCATCAGCGGGACCGGGTTCATGAAGTGCAGGCCGATGAACCGCTCGGGGCGGTCGGTGGCGCTGGCCAGACGGGTGATCGAGATCGACGAGGTGTTCGACGCCAGCAGGGTGTCGGGACCCAGGTGCGGCTGCAGGCCCCGGAAGATCGCCTTTTTGGTCTCTTCGTTCTCGGTGGCCGCCTCGATGGCCAGGTCGGTCGCGCCGATCTGGGCCAGGTCTTCGGCGGCGGTGATGCGGGCCATGGCGGCGGCCATCGCCGCCTCGTCGATGATGCCGCGATGCACCTGCCGGGCCATGTTTTTTTCGATCAGGACCAGGCCGGCGTCGATGCGCTCGCGCGAAATGTCATGCAGGCGTACGTCATAGCCGCCCAGGGCGACCACATGGGCGATCCCCGACCCCATCTGGCCGGCGCCGATCACGCCGACCGTCTTGATATCCGTCATTCAGGCTAGCCTTGTTCGAGGCGGGGCAAGGCGTCGCGCGCCATGCCCGAGTTCATGCCCGCTTTTCTAGCACGAGCAACCCCACCGTCGCCAAGGCTTTGCTGCGACGCAGCGGAAACGGGACTTCGCTTAGCGCCAAATGGCCTGGCGCGGCTGGTTCCGGCGATCTCAGCCCCAAGGGTCCACCTTCCGCGACGCCGCGTTCAGAGCTCCCTCGCATTGCCTTGCCGCTCGCGAGGAAGCTGTGATCCTGTCCACATAGGCCATCTTCTCGGGGATCGAAAATGCACAATATTTATTGATTTCATGCGGCCATTCGTGCCGTATTACTGCACCAAGATCAGTGCTCGCCTTGTAGATGGCGTCCCGAAGGTCGGTGGGCTTGATTATTCGGGCAAGGTCTTTTGATCTTGCGGCGAATCTAGAGGTTTCGGCATCGATTGCGACGGCTGCCCCTTCCAGGGCGGGAAAGTCTTTTTGACTGGGGCAATTCTTCTGGTAGAGGCCGTTAATGACCTGCCTGTTGGCAAGGCCAAGGTTGCGTAACGCATCGAAGCAGGGGGTCTCGTGCTGGCGAAAGACGAGCCGCTCGGCAAGGTCTCCGGCGGGTCTCGGCGAGTTCGCCAGGTTCATGAACGCCTCCGACAACGCGGCGTAGGCCGCCAGTTCTCGGGGGCCGCGATCTTGAGCGCGCGCTTCCGTATCCGTGAGCGTGGCCGTGAGCGCAGCCCCGGCGATGAAAAATCGGCGTCTATTCATCAATCTTCAGGTGCAGCTTCGACAACTCAACTGAATCTAAAGTTGCACTGACGGTCAAGCCTGTTTCGTCGGTCTGGCGGCCGCCGCCGAACCCCGCATAAGCTGGCGCCATGAACAGCCTTCGCCCCTCCCGCCGCCACGCCCTGGCCCTGGTCGCCTCGGCCGCCGCCATCCCGGCCTTCGCCGCGGAAACCGCCGCCCCCGAGGACTGGAAGGCCCTGGCCGCCGACGTCCGCTCCGAGTTCCAGTGGGCCTGGCGCGGCTATGTCGCCAAGGCCTGGGGCAAGGACGAGATCAACCCGGTCAGCGGCACGTCGTCGTCGTTCTTCGTCGAGGGCCACGACCTGGGCCTGTCGCTGGTCGAGGCGCTGGACACCCTGTGGATCATGGGGCTGGACGCCGAGTTCCAGGCCGGGGTCGACTGGGTGAAGGCCCATCTCGATTTCGATGTCGATGGGAACGCCCAGGTGTTCGAGACCAATATCCGCCTGGTCGGCGGCCTGCTGTCGGCCCACCTGGCCTGCGGCGACCCGGCGCTGCTGGTCAAGGCCAAGGATCTGGCCGACCGCCTGGTCAAGGCGTTCGAGGCCTCGCCCCACGGCCTGCCCTGGCGCTACGTGAACCTTCGCACCGGCGCGGTCAGCGACCCGGAGACCAACCTGGCCGAGATCGGCACCTACCTGTCGGAATTCGGGGTGCTGAGCCAGCTGACCGGCGACCGGCGCTATTTCGACATGGCCAAGCGGGCCATGCACCACGCCCTGGACCGCCGCTCGAAGATCGGCCTAATGGCCGCCAACATCCACGCCATGACCGGCGAATTCACCAGCCGCAACGCCAGCATCGACGTCTATGCCGACAGTTTCTACGAGTACCTGTGGGACGCCTGGGAGCTGTTCGGCGACGCCGACTGCAAGCGCTGGGCGCTCGAGACGGTCGACGCCCAGCTGGCCCACCAGGCCAAGCGCTACGACGGCCGGCTGTGGTTCCCGATGGTCGACTTCGAGACCGGCGCGGTGACCGCCACGGCCCAGAGCGAACTGGCCGCCTACTATGCCGGCCTGCTGGGTCAGGTCGGCCACAAGACCGAGGGCGACGACTACCTGGCCTCATTCACCGAGCTGCAGGCGACGTTCGGCGTCATCCCGGAATCGATCGACGTCGCCACCCGCCAGCCGCGCCGCAAGCAGACCGGCCTGCGCCCGGAATATCCCGACGCCTGCCTGAACCTGTGGCTGGAGGGCCGCGACGACCGCTATCGCCAGCTGGCCGCCATCCACTACCGGGAAATGAAGGCCACCAGCCGCGCGGCCTTCGGCTACACGGCGCTGAAGGACATCACCACCAGGCCGATGACCCAGGGCGACAACTGCCCCGGCTACTGGTGGTCCGAGCAGATGAAGTACTACTACCTGCTGTTCTCCGACACGCCGCGCATCGACTATGGACGGCTGCAACTGAGCACCGAGGCCAACGTGCTGCGGGGGTTCAGGAAGATTTGAGCCGGGACGTCCTGAGATTGCGGGTGGCGCGCCGAGCGCTATGGTGGCGCTTCGGGGGTAGTTCGATGTATCAGCGTATTGGTGTCTCGGTGGTCGCGATCCTGCTCGCGGCCGGTTCTGCCCAGGCGGCGTCCAAGCAGGTTCAATATGGTCCGCCTCCGGCCTGGGTCGTCCCCGCGCCGAAGACGACGGAAGCCCCCACGCCCGAAGGCGCGCCGATGCGCGTGGTCTACAACGACCTGCAGACGCGGCTGGGGCGCGACGGCGACGAGATGTACATTGCCTACCGGGTCAAGTTGCTGACGCCCGAGGCGCTGATGTTGGGCAACACGCGAGCGACGTGGAACGCCGGGTCCGACGACATCTTCGTCCACGCGCTGAAGATCTATCGTGGCGATCGCGTCATCGACGTGTTGGCCGACAACAAGTTTCAGGTCCTTCAGCGCGAGAACAACCTCGACTACGCCATGCTGGACGGCCAGATGACGGCCGTGCTGCAGACGCCGGGCTTGCAGGTGGGCGACGAGATCGTCTTCGCGGCCACCATCCGCCGCAAGGATCCCACTCTGGGCGACCGCTCGTACGGAGCGATCCAAATCCCGCCGACCGGACAGTTGGGCGCCTATCGCATGCGTCTGGTCTGGCCCGACGGCCGGCCGGTGCAGTGGCGGGCGACGCCCGACCTGGGGACCCTGTCGCCCGTCGCGAGCGACGACCGTAACGAGCTGACCTACGAGCTGCGCGATCCCAAGTCGGCCATCGTCGCCGACGGCGCGCCTTCGCGCGTGAACCTGCGCCGCACGATCGAGTATTCGGGCTTCACCAGTTGGGCGGACGTATCCCACCATGTTCAGCCGCTGTTCGACGGCGGCGCGACCTTGGCGCCAAATTCGCCGGTGCGGGAGGAGGCCCGCAAGATCGCCCAGCAGACCGGCGATCCGACCGCGCGCGCCGAGGCGGCTTTGCGGTTGGTGCAGGACCGCATCCGCTATGTCTATGTCGGCCTGGACGGCGGCAATTTCCGACCTGCTACGGCTGACGAGACCTGGAGCCGCCGCTTCGGCGACTGCAAGGCCAAGACCGTGCTGCTGATCGCCCTGCTACGCGAGCTGGGCGTGTCCGCCGAGCCGGTGCTGGGCAACACAGCGGGCGGCGACGGCACGAACGAACGCCTGCCTAGCCCGACGGTCTTCAACCACGTCCTGGTGAAGGCGACGATCGGCGGGCGCGCCTACTGGCTGGACGGTACGCGTATGGGCGACCGGGGCCTGGCGACTCTGCCGCCGCCGCCGTTCCGCTGGGCGCTGCCGGTGCGGTCCGGCACGGTCGATCTCGAGCCTGTCGCGGCCGAGCCGCCCGCCGTCCCCCAACTGGTCGAGGTCATCGCCATCGACGCCAGCAGAGGTCCTTCCGTTCCTGCCCGGTTCAAGGCCCAGCAGGTGATGCGCGGCGATGCGGTGGTCAACCTGCGCACCACGCTGGCCGGGCTGTCGCCCGATGACGCCGAGCGGCAGGAAAAGGCCTATTGGCGCCAGCAGCTGGACCAGGTCGAGCCCGACACGGTGACCTGGCGCTATGACGAGGCGCAGGGCGCGCTGATCCTGGCCATGGAGGGCGAGGGCAAGCCGGGATGGGAAGGCGACGCGGCCGACGGTCAGAGCCTCGACATCTACGGCGCGGGGTTCTCGCCGCCCGGCGAGTACAAGCGCCCCAAGGAGCAGGACCAGGCCGCGCCGTGGCTGACGGAATATCCACGCTACCGGTGCTGGGCCACGACGATCCGGCTGCCGCCGGCTGGACCCAAGCGGGCCTGGACCTATCGCGCCGAGCCGGTCAACCGTCGGCTGGGCGGTGTCGCCTACTGGCGTGAGGCCGAACTGCGCGACGGGGTCGTGCGCACGGTGATGAGTCGTCGCGTCTACACGCCCGAGATCACGGCGGCCGAGGCCAAGGCGACCAACGACGCTCTGCCGACGTTCGACAACAATATCTCGATCGTCTTCGAGGCCCCGGCCCGGCTGGTGAAGGCCGCGGGCCCCAAGCCGGTCGCGGGCGCGCCCGCGTTCGGGGTCAAGGACCCCGACGTCATCGACTGGTCCAGCCCCGACGCCCCTTGCGCCGCGCCCGCCGAGCCGCCGTCGCCGTCCTCGCCCAAGGCCGCGAAATAGGCCGGGACCGACCGTTCGGGAATGCTTGGGCCAACGCCCGCATCGGGGCGGGACGGCCGAGCTATCGCGAGGCCATCGAGCGGTCCGCCCGCGCCGCCGCCGTCTCCTCCAGGAACCAGTCCCGCAGCCGCAGGATCCGCGTCAGCTTGGGGCTGTCGGCGCGCCAGACGAAGTGGTGGCCGGTCTCGACCGCCACCTCGCCGGGGAAGGGCCGCACCAGGCGGCCGTCGCGCAGGTCGCGCTCCGACAGGCCGCTGCGGGCCAGGGCCACGCCCATGCCCTGGGCGGCGGCGTCGAGCATCAGGGCGGTGTCGTCGAACCGCAGGCCCAGGTGCAGCGGCGTCTCCTCCACCCCCATGGCCGACAGCCACAGGCTCCACGGCAGGCCGGTGTGACGCAGCAGCGGCACGTCGATCAGGTCGCGCGGGTGGGCGATGCCATGTACGCGCAGGAAGGCCGGGCTGCAGACCGGGAACAGGCGCTCGGTCATCAGGGTCACCGACTCCATGCCCGGCCACGGTCCGCGTCCGAAGCGCAGGGCGACGTCGGCGCCGTCGCTCGACAGGTCCGACACCCGGTCCTCGGCCCGCACGGTCAGGTCCGGCTCGCCGGTGTCGGCCGCCAGCCGGGCCAGGCGGGTGACCAGCCAGCGGCTGGCGAAGGCCGCGCCGGTGCTCACCACCAGCGGCCCGCGCGCCGCCTGGCTGGCCTCCTCGACGCCCAGCCGCAGGGTGGTCAGGGCGATCGTCACCTGTCCCGCCAGCCGCGCGCCGGTGGCGGTGGGGATCATGCTGTTGCCCTGGCGCAGGAACAGCTTGGCGCCCAGCTCGTCCTCCAGCTTGCGGATCTGCTGGCTGACCGCGCCATGGGTGACGTGCAGTTCGCGGGCCGCGCGGCTGTAGCTGCGATGACGGGCGGCGGCCTCGAGGGCGGTCAGGGTCAGGAACGGTGGCAGGCGCATGGGATGTTAGCTCCGCTGACAAGTTCGCGCAGATACCATCGTTCGTAAAGTCTGTCGTGCAGCGGCATCTTGTGGGTGCGGGCCAACTCGGCCCATCCCCTCTTGCTCACAGGTGATGTGATGAAGCTGCTGCTCATAGCCGGTATCGCCCTGCTCTCCCTGCTGTTCGCCTCGGCCGACAACCCCGGCTCGCCGGTCAAGGAAGAAGCCTTCGCCTGGGCGGCGGGCATCCCGATCGACAGCCCGAAGTGAAAGCGTTGCGAACACGCACCTACGGTCGTCATCCCCCGACTTGTTCGGGGGACCCAAGCTGAGTGGGCGATCTGGGGCGCTGCTTGGGTCCCCCGCATAAAGCGGGGGATGACGAGCGGAGAGGGGGCGGCGACCAAAGAAAAAGGCCCGGGATCACTCCCGGGCCTTCTCTATTCGCGAACCGCGAAAGCCTTACTTACCGGCCGCCGTCAGGGCGTCCATCAGTTCGGGCACGGCGGACTTGTAGTCGGCCACCAGGCCGTAGTCGGCGATCTGGAAGATCGGGGCGTCGCTGTCCTTGTTGATGGCGACGATGATCTTGCTGTCCTTCATGCCGGCCAGGTGCTGGATGGCGCCCGAGATGCCGATGGCGATGTACAGCGACGGCGCGACCACCTTGCCGGTCTGGCCGACCTGGTAGTCGTTGGGCGCATAGCCGGCGTCCACGGCGGCGCGCGAGGCGCCGACGGCGGCGCCCAGCTTGTCGGCCAGGGGCTCGATCACCTTCTGGAACTCCTCGGCCGAGCCCATGGCCCGACCGCCGGAGACGACGATCTTGGCCGCGGCCAGTTCCGGACGGTCCGACTTGACCATTTCCTCGGAGACGAAGCGGGTCTTGCCCGCGTCGGCGCCGGAGACGGTCTCGACCGGAGCCGAGCCGCCTTCTTCGGCCGCCGCGAAGGCGGTGGGGCGCACGGTGATCACCTTCTTGGCGTCGCTGGTCTGGACGGTTTCCAGGGCGTTGCCGGCATAGATCGGCCGCGTGAAGGTGTCGGCCGAGACGACCTCGACGATTTCCGAGATCGGGGCGACGTCCAGCTTGGCGGCGACCCGGGGGGCGAAGTTCTTGCCGCCGGCCGTGGCCGGAACCAGGATCGCGTCGTAATTGCCGGCCAGGGCCAGCACGGCGTCGGCTTCCGCCTCGGCCACGCCGTGGCCCAGGGCGTCGCTCTCGGCCAGCAGCACCTTGCGGACGCCGGTGATCTTGGCGGCGGCGTCGGCCACCGCCTTGGCGCCCTTGCCCAGGACCAGCACGTCCACGTCGGACGACAGCTTCAGGGCGGCGGTGACGGTCTTGTGGGTGCCATCGCGCAGGTGCGCGTTGTCGTTATCGGCGACGACGAGAACGGCCATTACAGCACCCCCGCGGTTTTGAGCTTGGAAACGAGGTCGGCGGCGGTCTCGAGCTTGACGCCCGCCGAGCGCTTGGCCGGTTCGACGACCTTGAGGACCTTGAGGCGCGGGGCGACGTCGACGCCGTAGTCGGCGACGGTCTTCTGCGCGATCTCTTTCTTCTTGGCCTTCATGATGTTGGGCAACGAGGCGTAGCGCGGCTCGTTGAGGCGCAGGTCGGCGGTGACCACGGCCGGCAGGTCGACGTCCAGCGTCTGCAGGCCGCCGTCGACTTCGCGGGTGACCTTGGCGGCCTGTCCGGAAACCTCGATGGCCGAGGCGTAGGTCGCCTGGGGCCAGCCCAGCAGGGCCGACAGCATCTGGCCGACCGCGTTGTTGTCGCCGTCGATCGCCTGCTTGCCCATCAGGACCAGGTCGGGCTTCTCCTCGGCCACCACGGCGGCCAGCAGCTTGGCCACGGCCAGCGGCTCGGGGTCGGCGTCGGTAGTGATCAGCACGCCGCGGTCGCCGCCCATGGCCAGGGCCGTGCGGATGGTTTCCTGCGCCTGGGCCGGGCCGATCGAGACGATGACCACCTCGGTGGCGACGCCCTTTTCCTTGAGACGCACGGCTTCCTCGACCGCGATCTCGCAGAAGGGATTCATCGACATCTTGACGTTGGCCAAGTCGACGCCGGTCTGATCGGGCTTCACCCGGACCTTCACATTGTAATCGATAACCCGTTTAACCGGGACCAGAACCTTCATCGGTCTACGCCGCCTCCTGGCTAGTTTTTCCTGCCTGCGGGGAGGCCATTACCGCGTCCACGCAGGTTTGCAAGTTTCCCCTGACGTAAACGTAATACGTTATCGGCAGGAGCGTTCAAACGATCGTAGGACACTTCCCGGCCCGCGTCTGCTGCGCCGCACACTGAAGCTGTCGGTTCCTTAGGGACGTGGCGCGGCCACTTAGCCTCTGGCCAGCCCGGCGGCGGGCGATTATGAGGCGCGCATGAAGAGCAACATCAAGCGCCTGCAGCTGATCTTCCTGGGCCTGTTCCTGGCCGGGTCCGCCAGTGTTTTCACCTACCACTATCTGTGGGTCTGGCCGAAGGCGCGCTGCGAGGCCAGGGGCCCCGACCATGCCTGGGCCGGCAAGTGGATGAAGTGCGCGACGATCATGCCGCTCGAAGTGCTGACGATGAAGCGCTCGACCACCCTGCCGCCGATCAACACCGACCCCAGGAAGATGGAAGCCCGCGCGGCGAAGTAGGAAGAAACCCTCTCCCGGAGGGGAGAGGGAGGGGCCCGCCGCGCAGCGGTGGGAGGGTGAG
>NZ_AKKF01000132.1 GCF_000281955.1 Caulobacter sp. AP07
CCTTCTTGCCGGTGTTGATGCGCTGCTGCGTGACGCCCAGTTCCGCGTTCGTGGCGTTCAGGTTCTGCAGGGCGATCATCGCGCCCGAATTGGTGTTGATGCTATTCAGAGCCATTTCGGCAGGTTCCCATTCAAGGTGTCCGACGTCATTTTGACGGCCGGGAGCATTTTGCTCGGGAGCACTGTGCGAGAACGTCCTTGCGATAGTGTGAAAGTGTCACGGCTATTTTCAGGATGTGGCTAACAGCCCGTTAGGCATTAAGACTTTGTCGGCTGAATCTATTCCTGGCGATGGCGCGGTCGAACTCTCGATCAAGATCCGGCTATGAATCTCTAGACTCAAGATGTCCGACGCGAAAACCATCCCTGGTGGCGCGGAAGGGGGGAAGAGACTAGATCGTGTGGGTCGCCCGACTCTCGCGCATGAAAACGAGCGAGTCCGAGGACCCGCCCGTCGCCAGGCGTTGTTCGAGGGCGCCGCGCCGCTTCAGGCGCACAACCGCTGCGGCGCCGCCTCGCGGTCCTCGCCGTCGAACAGGTCGAAGGCGTCTTCCCAGGCCGCCTGCCGGGAGGCGCGCAGGGCCGCATCGTCGATCACCCGGACGATCTGGTCCTCGCGGTCGTTCCACACCAGGCCGATGTCGGCGGCCCGTCCGGCGTCGCGGCCCAGCAACAGGATGATGTCGGCCCGCACGACGCGTTCGGGGCTCAGCCGCAGCAGGGTGCGCCCGCCGCCCAGGTCGCGGTGGATGTCGGCGAAGTCCAGCACGGCCGAGATCATCGCGGCGCTGACCGGGGCGGTATGCCAATCCTGGGAGGCGAGACGGGTCATGTTCGAGGCTCCGGGCGTGGGGCGTTTTTCGATGACTCCCTTATCCAGGTGCGATACGTCAAATCCGGACGTATGGAGAGCGTATGCGGCACGACAAGGCGACCCGATTGCTGGACCTGGCCCGGATGCTGGCCGGATCGTCCGAAGGCATGACCCTGGACGAGATGGCCCGCGCCATGGACGTGGGCCGGCGCACGGCCGAACGCATGCGCGACGCGGTCTGGGCCGCCTTCCCGCAGATGGAGGCGATGGACGACCCGCCGACCAAGCGCTTCCGCATCCCGTCCGGCCTGGACAGCCTGTTCCAGACCCCGACCGCGGAGGAACTGGCGGCGCTGCGCACGGCGGCCGATTCCTACGCCGCCGCCGGGGCCGGGGCGCGGTCGTCGGCGCTGTACGCCCTGGAGCGCAAGCTGCTGTCGGCCCTGCGCGGCGCGGCCCGCCGGCGGGTGGCCCCCGACGTCGAGGCCCTGGTCCAGGCCGAGACCATCGCCGTCCACGCCGGCCCCCGCCCGTTCGAGGACGAGCAGGTGCTGACCGCCATCCGCACGGCGATCAAGAGCCTGCAGGCGGTGTCGTTCCGCTATCAGGGCGGCGGCACGCCGGGTCGGGTGCGCGAGGTCACGCCCCTGGGCATCCTGTTCGGCCGCAGCAACTATCTGGTGGCCCTGGAGGGCGCCAATCCGCGCCCGCGCTCCTGGCGGCTGGACCGCATCCACGACATCGCCGTGCTCGACAAGCCGGCCTCGCCGCCCGCCGACTTCTCGCTGCAGGCCTTCGCCGACGAGAGCTTCGGCATCTATCACGGCGAGATGCACGACGTGGCGCTGCGCGTCCGTCCCGAGCGCGCCGCCGACGCCCTGCGCTGGCGCTTCCACTCCAACCAGACGGTGACCCAGGAGGCGGACGGCTCGGTGCTGGTCGCCTTCCGGGCCAGCGGCATGCTGGAACTGTCCTGGCACCTGTTCACCTGGGCCGACGCGGTGGAGATCATCTCGCCGCCGGTGTTGCGCGAGATGATGGTCGAGGAGTTGAGGACGGCGCTGAAGGCCCACGCGGGGTGAGCCTGCGATCTAGAGCGAGCCGCCCGGCCGCTACTCCTTGTCCACGAACCCGCCCACCATCTCGGCGAAGGCCTGGGGCTGTTCCAGATAGATGAAGTGGCCGCCGCCGGTCATCACGACGCGCGTCGCGCCGGGAATAAGCGCCTCCAGGGCCCCGGCGTGGGCGTGGACGTCGGCGATGTCGACCTCGCCGGTGACGACCAGGGTCGGGGCCTTGATCTCGCCCAGGCGCGGCATGGCCGGCCCGCTGTCCGCCATCATCTGGGCGGCTCCAAGATTGCCGGGATGGGCGGTCAGGTCGGCCACCACCTTGGCGCGGGCCGCGTCGGCCCCGGGCGTCAGGATGTAGGGGTCTCTGGCGGCCTCGGCGATCTTGCCCTGGGCGGCCAACCGCATGACGCCGATCGTGCGGTCGATGAAGTGCTGGGTGGGCCGGAAGCCGTTCACCGCCGCGCCGACCAGCACCAGTCCGTCGACCGCCTCGGGGTGGGCCAGGGCGAAATCCACCGCGACGCCGCCGCCCGACGACGAGCCGACCAGGGTCGCGTGCGTGACGCCGGCCGCCTTCATCACCGCGCCGAGGTCGGCGGCGGTGTCGTAGGGCGCGGTCGCGGCGGGCGAGGCGCCATAGCCCCGTCGGTCGTAGCGCACTACGTGGAAGCGTTGGCACAGCAGCGGCCAGGCGTCATCGAAGGCCGAGCCGTCGAGAATGCCGTCGTGCAGCAGCACGATGGCCTTGGGTCCCGTCCCGCAGGTCTCGTAGGCGACCTTGCCGCCGCCCTCCACGGGCGCGAAGCTGGGCGTAGCCTGGACCGCCAGCGGCGCGCCGAGCAGCAGGCAGCCGAGGGCGATCGCCCAAGCGGGCGTTGAAGGCGATTTCATCGATGTCTCCTGTGAAGCGCCGTCAGGCGCGCTTGAGCGTGTCCTGCCCGAGGCCGTGAATTTGGTCGTCGGGAAGCTGGTTCGGCTGCTCGGGCGCGTATTCGAGGATGTCGCCCGGCTGGCAGTGCAGGAAGGCGCAGAGGGCCTCCAGCGTGTCGAACTTCATGCCCTTCACCTTGCCCGACTTGAGCAGGGAGAGGTTGGCTTCGGTGATGCCGATGGCGCGGGCCAGCACATTGGAGCGCACCTTGCGCCGGGCCATCATCACGTCGAGGCGGAGGATGATCGGCATCAGACGAACGCCTCGCGGTCTTCCTCGATCTCGCGCCCGACCCGCATCACCTGGCCGATCACCAGCACCAGCAGGCCCAGAACGAAGGCCTGTACGCTGGCCATGTGGGCCCAGTTCCTGTCGATCTCGTAGCCGGTGGCGCTGAGCGCCAGGTGGCAGACGAAGGGCGACAGGGCGTAGGCGCACAGCCAGCCGCCGATCCGGCTGAAGCTTTCGGCCGCGCTGCGCGAGAACACCTGCCCCTTGGCATAGAGGCCAAACAGCGTCCGCAGGCTCCAGAACAGCATGATGATCGGCGTGGCCCGTACGATCCCGACCAGGCAGTAGACCAGGCGGTGGGGCAGGGGGAGCGAGCCAAAAGCCACCGAGTTGGGCGGACCCTCGCCGATGTAGCAGTTGTCGGGCCCGATCCTGACGAACTCGCCCTTGTAGAACAGCATGGCGGCCAGGGCGGTGACCAGGATCGCCGCCGACACGCCTAGCAGGGCGCTGAACAGCACCGCCAGGCCGCGGCTGCCCAGGCGCACCCGGCGCTGGGCGGCGGTCTCCCGCGCGGCGGTCGCGGCGTCGACAGTGGGTCTGAGTTTCACGACCGTGGTCATGGCGTCCTCCTGTGGCGCCAAGCTCATTCCGAAATTAATTTCTGTCAAACGATAATATTTTGCCACATGTCGCTTGGGGCTCGATAATTTCGCGTGGCCGTGTCGAGAATGGCGCTTCGGCTCCGACTTGTCCTCGAAAGCGCCGGGAGGACGGCGTTCCAGCCGAAGGGAACCGACCATGAAGTACATTTTGATGATGCAGTTCGCCCTGGCCGAATGGAGGACCGAGATGATCAACAACTGGCCCGCCCACGACATCCAGGTGCACATGGAGCACCTGCGCAAGTTCCGCGAGGAGTTCATCGCCTCGGGCGAGATGGTCGTGACCCACGGCCTGGCCGGCCCGGACGACGCGCGGTTCGTGCGCGCCCGTCAGGGCGAGGCGCCGGAGGTCACGGACGGTCCCTTCCCGGAGACCAAGGAGTTCCTGGCCGGCTACGTGATCGTCGACGTCGATACGATCGAGCGGGCCTACTATATCGCCTCGCGCTGGTCGGAAGGCCCGGGTCCCGGCGGCAAACCGTTGAACCTCCCGGTCGAGGTGCGACACGTGATGTCGCCCAGCGGTGAGGAAATGTGACCACGGCGGCCCTGGATTCCCAGGCGACGAGCCTGCTGCGCGACCTGGCGCCGCGGGTTCTGTCGGCCGTGGTCCGCCGCTATCGGGACTTCGCCGCCGGCGAGGACGCCGTTCAGGAGGCCCTGTTGGCCGCCGCCCGCCAGTGGCCCGAAACCGGCGTGCCGGCCAATCCGGGCGGCTGGCTGGTGCAGGTCGCCTCGCGTCGGATGGCCGACCAGATCCGCCGCGAGATCGCCCGGCGACGACGCGAGGCCGTCGCGGTCGCGGACGAGGTTCAGATCGTGTCGCCGTCGGCCGACGACCTGGACGCGCTGGCCGGCGGCGACGACACGCTGAACCTGCTGTTCATGTGCTGCCACCCGGCCCTGACCTCGTCCTCGGCCATCGCCCTGACCCTGCGCGCGGTCGGCGGCCTGACGACGGCCGAGATCGCCAGCGCCTTCCTGGTGCCCGAGGCGACGATGGCCCAGCGGATCAGCCGGGCCAAGCAGAGCATCCGCGCCTCGGGCGTGCCGTTCGAGGCGCCGGACGCCCAGGAGCGGGCCGGGCGCCTGGCCTCGGTGCTGCACGTGCTCTACCTGATCTTCAACGAGGGCTACGCCAGCAGCGCCGGCCCCGACCTGCAGCGCGCCGACCTGGCGAGCGAGGCGATCCGGCTGACGCGGGCGGTGCGGGCCCTGCTGCCGACCGACGGCGAGGTGGCCGGCCTGCTGGCCCTGATGCTGCTGACCGACGCCCGGCGGGCGGCGCGGACCAGCGCCGACGGCGACCTGATCCCCCTGGCCGAGCAGGACCGCGGCCTGTGGGATGGCCCGGCCATCGCCGAGGGCGTGGCCCTGGTCTCGGCCAGCCTGGCCCGGGGCGCGGTCGGGCCCTACCAGCTGCAGGCCGCCATCGCCGCCGTCCACGACGAGGCCGCGCGGGCCGAGGACACCGACTGGCCGCAGATCCTGGCGCTCTACGGCCTGCTGGAACGGATGTCGGACAATCCGATGGTCTGGCTGAACCACGCCGTGGCCCTGGCCATGGCGCGCGGACCGCGCCTGGGGCTCGAACGTCTGGCCGAACTGGAGACCGACAAGCGGCTGGCCGGCAATCATCGGCTGGAGGCCGTCCGCGCCCACCTGCTGGAAATGGCCGGCGACGACGCGGCGGCGGTCGCGGCCTATCGCGCGGCGGCGGCCCGCACGGCCAGCCTGCCCGAGCAGCGCTACCTGGCCGGCCGGGCGGCGCGGCTGTCGGGGAGGGACTAGGTCGGCGGCCTGGGCCCATACCCGCCGCCGCCCGGCGTCTCGATGACGATCGCGTCGCCCGCCGCCACCTCGACCGCGTCCGTGGCGCCCAGCGCCTGAACTGAACCGTCGGCCCGCTCGACCCGCGCCGCGCCCAGCTGACCGGCTCCTCCGCCGGCCAGTCCGAACGGCGCGACCCGCCGGCGGTTGGACAGCAGGGTCGCCGTCATCGGCTCGCGGAAACCGATCCTGCGCACCACCCCGTCGCCGCCGTGGCGGGCGCCTTGTCCGCCCGATCCGCGCCGGATCGAAAACGCCTCGACCAGCACCGGATAGCGGGCCTCCAGCACCTCGGGATCGGTCAGGCGGCTGTTGGTCATATGGGTCTGGACCGCGTCGGCCCCGTCGAAGTCCGGCCCGGCTCCGGCCCCGCCGCAGATGGTCTCGTAATATTGCCGCCGGTCGTCGCCGAAGGTGAAGTTGTTCATCGTCCCCTGGGCGGCGGCCATCACCCCCAGGGCGCCATAGAGGGCGTCGACCACCACCTGGCTGGTCTCGACATTGCCGGCCACCACGGCGGCCGGGTAGCGCGGCTTCAGCATCGAGCCTTCGGGAATGACCAGCTCGACCGGCCGCAGGCAGCCGTCGTTCATCGGGATCTCGTCGTCGACCAGGGTGCGGAACACGTAGAGCGCCGCCGCCCGGCAGATCGAGGCCGGGGCGTTGAAGTTGGTCGGGACCTGGTCGCTGGTGCCGGCGAAGTCGACTCGCGCCGTGCGGGCCGCGCGGTCGACGGTGATCGCCACCTTCACCATCGAGCCGTCGTCCAGTTCGTAGGCGAAGGCGTCGTCCGACAGCGTGGCCAGCACCCGGCGCACGGCCTCCTCGGCGTTGTCCTGCACGTGGGCCATATAGGCCTCGACCACCTCCTGGCCGAACTCGGCGACCAGGCCGGTCAGGCTCTCGGCCCCGCGCGCGCAGGCGGCGATCTGGGCCTTGAGGTCGCCGATGTTCTGGTCGGGATTGCGGGCCGGCCAGCGGCCGGAGGCCAGCAGGGCCCGGACCTCCGCCTCCCGGAACCGCCCGCCCTCGACCAGCAGGAAGTTCTCAATCAGCACCCCTTCTTCCTCGACGGTGCGGCTATTGGGCGGCATCGAACCCGGCGTGATCCCGCCGATGTCGCCCTGGTGACCGCGCGCGGCGACGTAGAAGGTCAGGGCGCCGGCCGCGTCGAACACCGGCGTGACCACCGTGACGTCGGGCAGGTGGGTGCCGCCGTTATAGGGGGCGTTGAGCATGTAGACGTCGCCGGGCCGCATGCCCCGGCCGTCGGCGTCGCGGGCCTCGCGGATCGCCCGCACGCTGTCGCCCATCGAGCCCAGGTGCACCGGCATGTGCGGGGCGTTGGCGATCAGGTTGCCGTCGCGGTCGAACAGGGCGCAGGAGAAGTCCAGCCGCTCCTTGATGTTGACCGAATAGGCGGTGTTCTGCAGGGCGAAACCCATCTCCTCGGCCACGGCCATGAACAGGTTGTTGAACACCTCCAGCATCACCGGGTCGGCCGCCGTGCCGGCCGCCTGGCGCTTGGGCAGGGCGGCGACGCGGTCGAGGATCAGGTTGAGGTGGGCGTCGACCGTGGCCCGCCAGCCGGGCTCGATCACCGTCGTGCCGGTGGCCTCGCGGATGATGGCCGGGCCGGTGACCGTCGCGCCGATCGGCAGGGCGGGGCGGTCGTACACGGGCGTGGCGTGCTCGGCGCCGGCCATGCGGACGGTCAAGGTCGCGAGCGGTGCGGCGTTTTTCGAAGACGCGCCGGACTCAAGATCCGGTTCCGCGCCCGCGTCGGCATGGCCGATGGCTTCGACCGCCAGGGCCTCGACCATCAGGGCGGTGCTGGGCGACACGAAGCCGAAGCGCCGCTGGTGCAAGGTTTCGAACGCCGCGCGCACGGTCGCCGCGTCGCCCAGCGGCACGCGCAGCGGGGTGTCGGTCCCGGCATATTTGACCAGCAGGCTGGCGACCGTCTCGACCCGGACCAGCGGCACGTTCTGGCCGCGCAGGGCCGCCTCGGCTTCGTCCGCCAGGTCGGCGGCGCGGGCCGCCAGGTCGGCGGCCGCCTCGGTCAGCGGCCGCTCGACGGTCGCCTCGTGCAGGGTCCGCAGATCGGCCAGGCCCATGCCGTAGGCTGAAAGAACGCCGGCGAACGGGTGGATCATCACCTTGCCCATGCCCAGGGCGTCGGCCACCAGGCAGGCGTGCTGGCCGCCCGCGCCGCCGAAACAGGCCAGCACGTAGCGGGTGACGTCGTAGCCGCGCTGGATCGAGATCTGCCGCACGGCCTTGGCCATGTTCTCGACGGCGATGGTGACGAAACCCTCGGCGATCTGCGCCGGGGTCATGGCCTTGCCGGTCGTCGCCAGAATCTCGGCGGCCAGGGCCTCGAAGCGTTCGACCACCACGTCGCCGTCCAGTGGCTGGTCGGCGTGGGGCCCGAACACCGCCGGGAAGAAGTCCGGCGACAGCTTGCCGAGCATGACGTTGCAGTCGGTGACCGTCAGCGGCCCGCCGCGCCGGTAACAGGCCGGGCCGGGATTGGCCCCCGCCGAGGCCGGTCCGACCCGGAACCGGGCGCCGTCGAACGAACAGATCGAGCCGCCGCCGGCCGCCACGGTGTGGATGTTCATCATCGGCGCGCGCATCCGCACCCCGGCCACCACGGTCTCATAGGCCCGCTCGTACTCGCCGGCGAAGTGGCAGACGTCGGTCGAGGTGCCGCCCATGTCGAAGCCGATGACCCGGTCGAACCCGGCCTGGGCGGCGGTCCTGGCCATGCCCACCACGCCGCCGGCCGGACCCGACAGGATGGCGTCCTTGCCCCGGAAGGCGTGGGCGTCGGTCAGGCCGCCGTTGGATTGCATGAAGAGGAGCCGGGTCTCGCGTCCCAAGGCGTCGGCCACCTTGTCGACATAGCGGCGCAGGATCGGCGAGAGGTAGGCGTCGACCACCGTGGTGTCGCCACGGCCGACCAGCTTCATCAGCGGGCTGACCTCGTGGCTCACGGAGATTTGGGTGAAGCCGACCGCACGGGCCAGGGCGGCGACCCGCGCCTCGTGGTCGGTGAACCGGAAGCCGTGCAGCAGCACGATGGCCACCGCCCGGAAACCGGCGTCGAAGGCCGCTTGCAGGTCCGCGCGGGCGGCGGTCTCGTCCAAGGGACGCAGCACGTCGCCCTCGACGCTGATCCGCTCGTCGATCTCGACCACGCGGGTGTAGAGCGCCTCGGGCTTGACGATCTTGCGGTCGAACAGGCGGGGTCGCGCCTGGTAACCGATGCGCAGGGCGTCGGCGTGGCCCTGGGTGATGGCCAGCACCGTCGGCTCGCCCTGGCGCTCGAGCAGGGCGTTGGTGGCGACGGTGGTGCCCATCTTCACGGCGTCGACGGCGGTCTCGTCGCCCAGCAGGGCGCGCACCCCGGCCACGGCGGCGTCCTCGTACTGCTCGGGGTTCTCCGACAGCAGCTTGTGGGTGGCCAGGGTCCCGTCCGGGCGACGCGCCACGATGTCGGTGAAGGTGCCGCCGCGGTCGATCCAGAACTCCCAGCCGCGCTCGGTCATGCAAGGTTCCCCTTCGTCGGAACCCTTTTGGCGCTGGGGGCCGGCGGCATCAAGGGCCGTGGCGACCTGCGCGGTCGGGGACAGGCGCATGCGCCTGCCCCCGTCACGGAAACTCAGCCCATCGCCTCGATCGCCGCCCAGATCCCCAGGCCCAGGAAGATCAGCGCCGCGCCGAGGCGGACATATTTCAGCGGCACGACCTTGGTGACCGCCTCGCCGAAATAGACCGCCGGCACGTTGGCCGCCATCATGCCCAGGGTGGTGCCGGCCGCCACCAGCAGCACGTTGTGGAAGCGTGCGCCCAGGGCGACCGTGGCGATCTGGGTCTTGTCGCCCATCTCGACCAGGAAGAAGGCGATGGTGGTGGTCAGGAACACCCCGTAGCGCCCCTTGCCGCCGGGCATGTCGTCGTCGGCCTTGTCGGGGATCAGGGCCCAGGCGGCCATGGCGATGAACGAGACGGCGATCGCCCAGCGGAACCATGCGCCGTCGAACAGGTCGGAGACCAGCGAGCCGGCCAGGGCGGCCAGGGCGTGGTTGGCCAGGGTGGCGACCAGGATGCCGAGGATGATCGGCACGGGCTTCTTGAAGCGGGTGGCCAGGATGATGGCCAGCAGCTGGGTCTTGTCGCCGATCTCGGCGATGGCCACCACGAGGGCCGAAACGAGCAGGGATTCCATGGATCAGATACCGTCCGGGCCGAGCGCACGCCAATAGCGTCGGAGACCCCGCCCAGCCCGGAACGGAAACCGACGCCATTGGTCTCGCCGCGGAAGCTGGTGCTTCCTCCACCCGCGCCATGGTCCGAAGACCAAGTGTGTTGACGACGGGCCCCGCTGATCGGTGCGGGCGGCTACTCCCCAAAGGTGGGCGGGTGAGTAGCGGGACGAGGGGGCGAGGTCAACCTCGATGCACCTTCTCCCGGAGGGGAGAAGGAGGGGCCCGCGCCGCAGGCGTGGGAGGATGAGGGGTTACGCCCTGTCGGCCGATTCCCTGCCGGCGCGCCGTCGGACGTCGAAACCCCTCACCCTCCCATGCTCCGCATGGCCCCCCCCTCTCCCTCTGGGAGAGGGTCAAACCGCGCCCGGCCCGTCGAACCGCATCAGGTGGATGGCCACCCGCACCTTGCCGCCGGTGAAGCTGCCGCCGGCCGCCGTGAGCACCACCGGGGTGTCGGCGTAGAACGCCGTCGGGCCGATCACTCCGACATTGCTGGCGTTCTTGGCGACGCCCAGGGACGAACCAAACTTGCCAAGGTCCCCAGCCACCCCGCAGCTGTAGGAGGTCGCGCCCGTCGCGGCGACGCTGGTCCGGGTCGAGACGCCGTGGACGATGGCGCGGTTGGGGATGACGACCGTGGTGGCGACCGAGGCGCCCGACAGGGTCACCTCCTGCTCGAGGATCTCGAAGCGGGTGGCGGCGCCGAACGGCGACCGGGCGGCGCTGACCGCCTTGAAGGTCGAGGCGACCGGCGTCCAGGTCGCGCCGTCGAAGACCAGGGCCTGCCCCTCGTCCTTGATCCAGGCGATGTAGCCGGCGTTCGGCGTCAGGAACTCCCAGGCGCCGGCCTCGTGGCGGGCGATCAGGCCGGCGGCTTTGCCGCCCCAGACCGGGCCCGTCGCCGAGATCGGCAGGACCCAGACCGCGCCGTCGCCCGGCGCGGCGGGTTGGGTCGCGACCGCGCGGCTCTCGGCGGCCAGCTGGACCAGGCCGTCCAGCCGGGCGAAGGCCTCGTTGACGGTGATGTGCTTCTGGGCCTGGCCGGCCGCCACATAGGGCAGCGACAGGCGGGGCGTGGCGTCGTCGGACATGGGCTTGCTCCTGAAGGTCTAGAGACCTCCAGTGTCGGCCCGCCGGGAGTCAGGGAGGACGGACCCGCATCCGTCCCCCCGCGCGTCCTCGTCTACTGGGCGGCGAAAGCCAGGCGGTTTCCCGAGGTCAGGGCGGTCTTGGCCGCCAGCTCCGCCTTGGCGTCCTCGTATTCCTCCGCGAACTTGGCGACCAGTTCGCCGGCCGACAGCACCGCGCCGATCGCGCCGATGCCCTGGCCGCAGCCCCAGATGTCGCGCCAGGCCTTGGCGTCCTGGTTGCCGCCCGAGCCGAAGTTCATGGCCGAGGGGTCGCTGACCGGCAGGTTGGCCGGGTCCAGCCCCGCCTTGACCACCGAGGGGCGCAGGTAGTTGCCGTGCACGCCGGTGAACAGGTTGGAATAGAGGATGTCGTCGGCCTGGCTCTCGACGATCATGTCCTTGTAGCCCTGGACGGCGTTGGCCTCCTGGGTGGCGATGAAGGCCGAGCCGATATAGGCTAGGTCCGCGCCCATGGCCTGGGCGGCCAGGATCGAGCGGCCCGAGGCGATCGAGCCCGACAGCGCCACCGGCCCGTCGAACCACTGGCGGATCTCCTGGACCAGGGCGAACGGCGACAGGGTGCCGGCATGGCCGCCGGCCCCGGCCGCGACCGGGATCAGGCCGTCAGCGCCCTTCTCGATGGCCTTGTGGGCGTGGCGGTCGTTGATCACGTCGTGCAGGGTGACGCCGCCGTAGGAGTGGATCGCCGCGTTGAGGTCCTCGCGCGCGCCCAGCGAGGTGATCACCACCGGGACCTTGTATTTGACGCAGAGGGCGACGTCCTCCTCGAGGCGGTTGTTGGTCTTGTGGACGATCTGGTTGACCGCGAACGGGGCCGAAGGGGCGTCGGGATTGGCCCGGTCATAGGCCGCCAGCTCCTCGGTGATCCGCGCCAGCCACTCGTCCAGCTGCGAGATCGGCCGGGCGTTCAGCGCCGGGAACGAACCGACGATCCCCGCCTTGCACTGGGCGATCACCAGGTCCGGATTGCTGATGATGAACAGCGGAGACGCGATGACGGGCAGGCGCAGGCGGTCACGCAGAATCGGCGGCAAGGCCATGGAAGTCGTCTCCTCTTCGGCGGCCGCTGCGGGTCGCTCATGTAAACAGCGTTAGTTTAAACGCTCGTTCGCGACATGCGCAAGCGCTTGACCTACCCTAGGGCACGGGAGCATCTGCTGGCCAAAACAAGAAAATGCTGCGGTGCAGGAGAGAGACGTCGTGAATCACCCGACCACCCCGCTAGCCGAGGATTTTGGCGCCCCGGATCGGTCGAAGTGGATGGCCTTGGTCGAAAAGACCCTCAAGGGCCAGACGTTCGACGACGCCTTGATCACCCAGACCCCCGACGGCATCGCCATCCAGCCGCTCTACACGATCGAGGACGGCGCGGCGGTGGTCCGCGACCTGCGGGCCCGCGACGCCGACCGGCCGTGGGACCTGCGCATGCGCGCCGCCCACCCCGACCCGCGCCAGGCGGCCGCCGAGATCATGAAGGACCTGGAGGGCGGCGCGGCCTCGGTGCTGCTGGCCCTCGACCCGTCCGGCCTCAACGGCGTGGCGGTCGGTTCGCTGCAGGACTTGGCCCAGGCGCTGAACGGCGTGATGCTCGACCTCGCCCCCGTCGCCCTCGACGCCGGCTTCCTGGGGCCCAAGGCCGCCGACTGGCTGGCCACCCTGGCCAAGTCCGCGCCCAACGCGCCGCTGGCCTTCCACCTGGATCCGCTGACCGCCTTCGCCCAGGCCGGAACCAGCCCCGGCCCGATCGAGAGCCACCTGGTCTCGGCCGCCACGGTCGGGGCGCGGCTGGCGGAGACCTACGCCAAGGCCAGCCTGTTCCTGGCCACCGGCCGCGCCGCCCACGAGGCCGGCGGTTCCAACACCGAGGAGCTGGCGACGATGGCCGCCAGCGCCGTGGCCTACGCCAAGGCCCTGGTCCGCGCCGGCCTGTCGATGGAAGAGGCCTTCTCGCGCATCGTCCTGGGTGTCAGCCTGGACGCGGAATATTTCACCGGCGTGGCCAAGGTTCGCGCCGCCCGGGCCCTGTGGGCGCGGATCACCGACGCCTGCGGGGTTTCGGTCCCGGCGGTGATCGAGGCTCGTTCGTCCCAACGCATGCTGACCCGGGCCGACGCCTGGACCAACCTGCTGCGCCTGACCTCCGCGGGCTTCGCCGGCGCGGTCGGCGGGGCCGACGCGGTGGTGCTGGGCGCCTTCACCGACGCCATCGGCCTGCCCACCGCCTTCGGCCGTCGCCAGGCCCGCAACACCCAGCTGGTCCTGATGGAGGAAAGCCACCTGGGCCGCGTCGCCGACCCGGCCGGTGGGGCCTGGTATCTCGACAACCTGACCGACCTGCTGGCCCGCGCCGCCTGGGGCGGCTTCCAGGCCATCGAGGCGGACGGCGGCATCGTCAAGGCGCTGGAGAGCGGCCTGATCGCCGACATCGTCGGCGAGACCCGCGCCGGCCAGGAAGCCCAGTTCGCCGACAGGAGTCGCAAGATCCTCGGCGTCACCGCCTTCCCCAACGGCGAGGACAAGCCGGCCGAGGTCGCCACGCCGGTGATCGCCGACTTCGCCGTCGACGGGCCCAGCGTCCGCCTGCCGGGGCCGGACTCGCGCTGCCCGCCCCTGACGCCGATCCGTTTCGCCGCCGCCTTCGAGGGAGCGCAAGCATGAGCCAGTTCCCCAATTTCGCGGACGTCGAGTTCGAGGCCGGCAAGACCGACGGCGCACCGGCCGACGGCCCTGTGTGGGTCACGCCGGAGGGCGTCGACGTCGCCGCCGCGTTCACCCAGGCCGACGTCGAAGCCCTGGACTTCACCGGCGGCTATCCCGGCGTCGCGCCCTATCTGCGCGGTCCCTATCCGACCATGTACGTCACCAACCCGTGGACGGTGCGGCAGTACGCCGGCTTCTCGACGGCCGAGGACAGCAACGCCTTCTACCGGCGCAACCTGGCCGCCGGCCAGATGGGCCTGTCGGTGGCCTTCGACCTGGCCACCCACCGGGGCTATGACAGCGACCACGAGCGGGTGAAGGGCGACGTCGGCATGGCCGGCGTGGCCATCGACTCGATCCTCGACATGCGCACCCTGTTTTCCGGCATCCCGCTGGACAAGATGAGCGTGTCGATGACCATGAACGGCGCGGTGCTGCCGATCCTGGCGCTCTACATCGTCGCCGCCGAGGAGCAGGGGGTCAGCCCCGACAAGCTGTCGGGCACGATCCAGAACGACATCCTCAAAGAATTCATGGTGCGGAACACCTACATCTATCCGCCCGGGCCCTCGATGCGGATCATCTCCGACATCTTCGCCTTCACCTCGGAGAAGATGCCGAAGTTCAACTCGATCTCGATCAGCGGCTACCACATGCAGGAGGCCGGGGCCTCGGCCGACCTGGAGCTGGCCTACACCCTGGCCGACGGCGTCGAATACGCCCGGGCCGGCGTGGCGGCGGGCATGAGCATCGACACCTTCGCCCCGCGCCTGTCGTTCTTCTGGGCGATCGGCATGAACTACTTCATGGAGGTCGCGAAGATGCGCGCGGCCCGCCTGCTGTGGGCCCGGATGATGAAGCGCGAGTTCGCGCCCAAGGACGAGCGCTCGCTCAGCCTACGCACCCACAGCCAGACCTCGGGCTGGTCGCTGGCGGCGCAGGACGTGTTCAACAACGTCTCGCGCACCTGCGTCGAGGCCATGGCGGCGGTCAACGGCCAGACCCAGAGCCTGCACACCAACGCCCTGGACGAGGCCCTGGCCCTGCCGACCGATTTCTCGGCCCGCATCGCCCGCAACACCCAGCTGTTCCTGCAGATGGAGAGCGGCACGACCCGCGTCGCCGACCCGTGGGGCGGCTCCTACTATGTCGAGCGCCTGACCCACGACCTGGCGGTCCGGGCCATGGCCCATATCGAGGAGGTCGAGGCGGCGGGCGGCATGGCCAAGGCCATCGAGCAGGGCATCCCCAAGCTGCGGATCGAGGAGGCCGCCGCCAAGACCCAGGCCCGCATCGACGCCAATCGCCAGAGCGTGGTGGGCGTCAACCGCTACAAGCCCGAGGTGGCCGACGTCATCCCGATGCTGAAGGTCGACAACAGCTCGGTCCGCACCCAGCAGCTGGAAAAGCTGGCCCGGCTGAAGGCCGAGCGCGATCCGGCCAGGACCGCCGCCGCGCTGAAGGCCCTGGAGGACGGGGCGAGGGGGACCGAAAACCTGCTAGCCCTGGCCGTCGACGCCGCGCGGGCCCACGCCACGGTCGGCGAGATCAGCCTGGCGATGGAGAACGTCTTCGGCCGTCACCGCGCCACCATCCAGTCGATCCAGGGGGTCTATATGAAGGAAGCCGGCAGCGACCCCGCCGCCGCCCGGGCCAAGGCCATGGTCGAGGCCTTCGAACAGGCCGACGGCCGCCGCCCGCGCATCCTGGTCGCCAAGATGGGCCAGGACGGCCACGACCGCGGCCAGAAGGTGATCGCCACCGCCTTCGCCGACCTGGGCTTCGACGTCGACATCGGCCCGCTGTTCCAGACCCCGGCCGAGGCCGCCAAGCAGGCGGTCGAGAACGACGTCCACATCGTCGGGGCCTCGTCCCTGGCGGCGGGCCACCTGACCCTCGCGCCTGAACTGAAGGCCGAACTGGCCAGGCAGGGCCGGGCCGACATCATGATGGTGGTCGGCGGCGTGATCCCGCCCCAGGACTTCGACGCCCTGCGCGAGGCCGGCGCCGCGGCGATCTTCCCGCCCGGCACGGTGATCGCCGAGGCGGTGATCGAGCTGCTGGACAAGCTGAACAAGCAGCTGGGCTACACGCAGGGCGAGGCGGCGTAACCGAGGTCGATCACATTGCCGTCGCTATTGTCGATCTTGCGGGCAAGGGTGCGCGCGGCTACTGAAGGTTGAAGCCAACCTGAGCCTTTCGATGTCGCGCCCCACAAGACGCACCTCGCCGCCGCGCGTGATCAAGGCGGTGGTTTTGGCCTATGCCGTACCGGCCATCGTGGTTGGCCAACTGCTGCTCATGACCAGCAATGGCGTCATCGATCCCGAAGGGGTGGGTGGTTCGGTGGGCATGCTGATGATGTCCCTGACGATCGGGCCCGTCATCGGATCGCCCTTCGTCCTTCCCGCCCTGCTCGCCTGGTGGGGACTTCACAAGTTGCGTTGGCATACGCTCTGGGCCGCGGGACTTGTCGGCCTGGCCGACGGGGCCGCGGTCGGCGCCAACCTGGCCGGAGACCGGTCACTGAGCGTCGCGATCGTCGGCGTCGCGCCCTACCTCGTCATCGGAACCCTGACGGGCCTGGGCGTCTGGTGGGTCGCGTATGGGCGGCAGGATCGCCTGGCCCAGCCGGTCGTGGGCGACCAGCCCGCGACCTGAATCCTGGTCGCGCGCGCCTGCACGGTCGCTCGATGGAATATCCACGGCCGCCGCCATACCGACCGGATGCGCCGCGCGCCTGATGAGGACGTCACGCACATCCCATCGAGGCCCGCCATGCTCCCGCCGCCCGCCCGCGAAAAGACCAGCGTCAACCGCATCGTCCTGGCCGTGGTCTTCGCCTTCGGCTTTCCGGCCCTGGGCCTGTCGCAGGTGATGATCTGGACCGACGAGGCCTCCTCCTATGCCATGCGCGCCGCAACGGCGGCTTCCGGCGCGATCGCCGCCCTGCCGTTCGGGGCGGTGCTGGGCTGGCCCTATGTATTGAGCGCCTGCTGCGTCTGGGCCTGCCTGCACCAGTTCGGGCGGCACCATCGCGCGCTGGCCGGCCTGATCGGCGCGATCACGGGTTTCACGGTAGCGTTCAGGCTGCTGGGCTGGCACGCGACCGACACCCTGGTGGTCTTCCCGCTCAGCGCCTTGCTCGGCCTGATCACGGGCCTGGGCGTCTGGCGGATCGCCTATGGAGGTCAGGCCTGGCCGCGTCCTCGCCGGGCCTGACCTCCGTTCGGCACTTAACGCGCCTTGGACGCCGTCCGCTCCAGGAAGTCGACGATCAACGCCCCGATCTCGGCGCTGTGGGTCTCCAGCGCGAAATGGCCGGTGTCGAGGAAGCGCACCTCGGCCTCGGGCTGGTCGCGTTTGAAGGCCTTGGCCCCCGGCGGCAGGAAGAAGATGTCCTTGTCGCCCCAGGCCGCCAGGATCGGCGGCTTGTGCTGGCGGAAATAGGCCTGCCAGGTCGGATAGGAGGCGACGTTGGTGCGGTAGTCGTAGAACAGGTCCAGCTGGATTTCGTCTTGGCCGGGCCGCGCCAGGTAGGCGATGTCCAGCTCGTAGCTGTCGGGTGACACCAGGTCGGGGTCGGCGCCGTCCAGATAATGCCGACGGGTCATCTCGGGGGTCAGCAAGGCCCGGACGGCCGCGCGGTGAGCCGGCGACGGATCGGCCCAATAGGTCCGCAGCGGCGCCCAGACCGAGCTCAGCCCCTCCTCATAGGCGTTGCCGTTCTGGGTGATGATCGCCGTGACGCGCTCGGGATGGGCGGCGGCCAGGCGGAAGCCGGTCGGGGCGCCGTAGTCGAAGACGTAGATCGCATAGCGCGACAGGCCCAGGGCCTGGGTGAAACCGTCGACCACCTTGGCCAGGTTGTCGAACGTGTAGTCGAACTGGCCGCGCGGCGGGGCCTTGGTCTGGCCGAAGCCCGGCAGGTCGGGGGCGATCACGCGGTAGCGGCCGGCCAGGTGCGGGATCAGGTCACGGAACATATGGCCGGAGGTCGGGAAGCCGTGCAGCAGCAGGATGACCGGCGCATCCTTCGGGCCGGCCTCGCGATAGAAGACGTCGACCTCGCCGACGACCTGCCGGCGATAGTGGACCTTGGCGGCTTCCGCCGTCTTGCCGCCACCCGCGGCGGCGGGATCGGCCAGGGCGATGGCGGCCAGGCCGGCGGCCGGCGCCAGCAGGGCGAGACGGCGGCTGACGCGGCGGGGGGAGGTTTCGGCGACGGACATGATCGGGCTCCTGGTCCGAAAAGGTTGACGAAGCCGGCGGTCGTGCTCAAATACGACCGACCGGTCGGAAAGATAAATACTACCGATCGGTCGGATGTAAAGTGTCTATCTGAAAGCGACCCCATGAAAGCCACCCTGGGCGACATCGTGCTCGAAGCCCGCGAGCTGTTTCGGGAACATGGCTATGACGGCGCCTCGATGCAGGACCTGGCCGAGCGCGTCGGCCTGAAGAAGGCCAGCCTCTACACGCGGTTTCCCAGCAAGGAGGCGCTGGTGCCGGAGGTGCTGGCGGTGACCCAGCAGGAGACCTTCGCCGGCCTCCCTCGCCCGGGTGGCGACTGGCGCGCCGACTATGCCGAACTGGTCGAGCGGATCGCCAACTCGTTCATCCAGAGGAAGCGCTGCGTGGGCCTGCACCTGGCCTATGGGGTGTCGGACGAGACGCCGGAGGCCATGGCGGCCGTCCGGGCGTTCTTCACGGGCCAGCGCGACCGCATCGCCGCCATCCTGGCGCCCGGGCTGGACGCCGAGGAGGCCCAACTGGTGGCCGAGGACACCCTGGCGCGGTTGGAGGGAGCGACCCTGTGGCTGGCGACGACGGGCGACATCGGGCCCATGCAGCGGGCGGTAAAGGCGCTGATCGGCGCCCAGGCGGCCGGCTAGCGGCGCCCCTTGCGGACCCGCTTCTCCTTGCGGGTCTTGGCGTCGATCTCGTCGGGCAGGCCGTGCTTGGCCTCGATGTCCTTCTGCAGGGCCTTGGCGGCCATCAGGTGGCCGGGGAACAGGGTGTCGACGGCCCAGCCGAGCATCGGCACGGTGTCCGACAGGTTGTCGGCGGCCAGGTAGGCGGCCATCCGCGCCAGGGTCACGGCCGAGGCCCTGGCCTTGACGGCGTGGTAGAGCAGCAGCCCGCCGGCCCCCAGGCCATAGGCCAGGCCCACGCCCGGCACCCAGGCCAGCACGCCGTCCAGCCCGATGCCGAACGGTCCGATGCCGATCAGCCGGTCCGACAGGCGCTTGACGGTCTCGGCCTGGCGCCAGGCGTGGTGGGCCTTGCGCCGGTGGCTGGCGGGCCCTTCATCGACGACATAAGGCTCTGCGGTGCGGTCGGTCATCTGGGGTCAACGCTCCGGCAAGGTGTTGGTTGTCAGCCCAGGAACACGACCCGGCGCTTTTCCTTGCCGGCCTGGATGCGGCCGAGCAGGTCGCGATATTCGGCCGAGCCCTGCACGTCCTTGCGCGTGCCTTCGAAATAGATCGTGTCGTCCATGTGCTTGGTCAGCATGTCGGCCGACCATTTGTGGCCGGTGAACAGCATGTCGGCGACGTTGCCGATGCCCGGCACGGCCCCGGCCACGGTGTCGATCAGGATGATGGCGGTGATCTGGATGACGATCATCGGCGCGGCGCGGGCCCGCACGGCGTCGATGATGATCAGCCCGCCAGCGCCCAGGCTGTAGAGCTCTCCGGCCCCGGGAATCCAGGTCAGCAGGCCGTCCAGGCCGATGCCCAGCGGCCCGATGCCGACCACGTTGTCGGACAGCTTCTTCACCCGCTCCACGTTGTTGCGGATGTTGTGAAGATCCAGATGCGATTTGGCGAAGATCACCGGCAGCCCCCAGCGGCGAGAAGTCGCCAATCTGCCTTAACCATGAGCGCGCAGGAAGGGCTACGGTACAGTTTCCCGCCCAACGCGAACCGCGCGCGCCCGGCGCTCGCGCTTGGAGGGAGCCCCTCGGCAAACGGCCCGTTTATGCTTAAGCTGGCGGCGCGCCGATCTGGCTGACGAGGATCCATCGATGCTGATCTCGACCACCCCCTTCATCGAAGGACGGCCGGTCCAGGACTACAAGGGCGCGATCTACGCCCAGTCGATCCTCGGCGCGAACGTGGTGCTGGACCTGATGGCGGCGATCCGCGACTTCATCGGCGGCCATTCGAAGTCCTACGAGCGAGTGTTGGCCCGGGCCCGCGAGGACGCCATGAAGAACCTGGTGAAAGAGGCCGAGAAGCTGGGCGCCAACGCCATCCTGGCCGTCGACCTCGACTACAACACCGTCGGCCCCAACGGTTCGATGATGATGGTTTCGGTTTCCGGGACGGCCGTCGTCCTCTAAGCGGGGCGGGTGAGCGCTCAGCCGAACATCGCCGACCTCGAAACCCGCCTGGTGGCCGGCGACCGCGCCGCCCTGGCCCGGGCCATCACCCTGGTCGAGAGCCGCCGCCACGACCACCAGTGGGCCGCGCGCGCCCTGCTCGAACGGCTGATGCCGCGCACCGGCGGAGCCCAGCGGATCGGGATCACCGGCGTGCCGGGAGCCGGCAAGTCGACCACCATCGAGGCGTTCGGCACGATGCTGACCGCCGCCGGCCACAGGGTGGCGGTGCTGGCGGTCGATCCGTCGTCCGGCCGGCACGGCGGCTCGATCCTCGGCGACAAGACCCGGATGGAGCGGCTCAGCGTCGATCCAGGCGCCTATATCCGCCCCTCGCCGTCCGGCGGCGTGCTGGGCGGCGTGGCCCGCAAGACCCGCGAGGCCATGCTGTTGTGCGAGGCCGCCGGCTTCGACGTGATCCTGGTCGAGACCGTGGGGGTGGGGCAGTCCGAGACCGTGGTGTCGGAGATGGTCGACATCTTCCTGGCCCTGCTGATCCCCGGCGGCGGCGACGAGCTGCAGGGCATCAAGAAGGGCCTGATCGAGCTGGCCGACCTGCTGGTGATCAACAAGGCCGACGCCGATCCGGCCAAGGCCGAGCGCTCGGCCCGCGACTACCGCAACGCCCTGCACATCCTGACGCCGGCCTCGCCCGACTGGACGCCGCCGGTGCTGACCGCCTCCGGCCTGACCGGCGCGGGCCTCGACGGGCTATGGGAGCAGATCCAGCGTCACCGCCAGATCATGACCGCCAACGGCGACCGCGCCCGGCGGCGGGCCGACCAGGACAGCCGCTGGATGTGGGCCATGGTCCAGGACCGCCTGGCCGAGGCGTTCAGGGCCGCGCCGGCCGTGGCGGGGATCGCGGCGGAGGTCGAGCGGGCGGTGCGGGCGGGGGAGCTGCCGGCCTCGGCGGCGGCCGACCGGCTGCTGGCGGCGTTCGGGCTGGAGTAGCGCTTCTCCAGCGCACAACCCTTTCAACCGTCATTCCGGGCCTTGTGCCCGGAACCCCTGGTTCAGCTGACGGTGAAGCGCCTTGGCGCGCTGGCGCGCCACCCTCTCGCACCTGCGGCGGACAGAGGGGCCTGGGATGACGGCGCTAAATGAGGGTGGGCGGTTGGAGGCTAAGCTTCCGCCGTCAACCGCTTGGCTTGCGCCACCCACCCATCCCGATCGGCGCGGCCCCTGAGATTGAGCTTGGCGTCGAAATCCGCGAGTTCCTCGGGTCCCCAGGCGGCGATCTGCGCGAAACGGGTGACGCCCAGTTCGGCCAGCGAGGCCGACAGCTTGGGGCCGATGCCGGTCAGCAGGGTCAGGTCGTCGGCGGCCGCCTCGACGGTTTCGACGATGGCCTCGACCACTGGTTCGGCCGCGGTCTTGGCGGTTTCAAGGGTCTCGGCGGCGAGGGCCTCGACCGTTTCGGCGACCTCGGCGACGGCCGCGACCGGCGCCGGTTCGACGTCTTCCACCGGCGCGAGGGCCAGGACCGGAGCTTCGGCCACCGGCTCGATCACGGGGGGCGGGGCCGGTTCCGGCTTGGGCGCCAGGGTCGGGGCCATCAGGGCCTCGACATTGACCGCCTCGCGCCAGCGCGCGGTCCACCACCACCAGGTCGCGCCGGCCATGGCCGCGCCGCCGAACACCAGCCACAGGGGCGAAGCCGCGCCCGCCAGCAGGTTCGGGGTCTTCTCGGGGTCGATCTTGGGGATTTCAGGCACGAACAGGGTCATGGCGCGGGCTCCAACAACCGTTTTGTTGCGATGCAGCATAACACGGTTTTTAGCTTCGCAAGCGCGAAATTATTGACCCGCGGATCAAGCCCATCCGGCCGTCTTTAAGGTCCGATCAGACGGGGGAGGGTCACGCGCGCCAGATCCGCGCCTTGGCGCCGGCGTCGCCCACGTTCTCGGCCAGCCAGGTCGTCACTTCGGCGATCGCCGCCTCGGCGGACCGGGGCGCCCCGACCATGACCATGGCGCAGCCGTTCATCTTCATCGGGTCCGCCAGCGGCCGCAGTCGAAGCTCGGCGGCCAGCGCGTCGCGGGTGACGGTTTCCATCGCGCGCATGAAGGCGTCGAAGGTTTCCAGGTCCTTCAGCGGCATCCAGGCGGCGATCACCGCCTGGCTGTCCCTGGCCAGCACGGCCTTGGTGGTGGCGACGATCTGGGCGTAGTCGTCGCTACGCTCGAACGGCGGGTCGATCAGCACGAACGTCCTTCCCCCGCCTTGGCCGCCCTTGCCCGCCTTGGCGACCGCCGTGGCGTAGCCGTCGTCCCGGACCGCCTGGGCGAAGGGGTAGGGGGCCAGCGACCGGCGCAGGCTGTCGAAGTCGTCGGGCCGCAGTTCGCAGGCCACGTAACGGTCGGTCTTGCGCAGCGATCGGGCGATCAGCAGCGGCGAGCCGGGATAGAGCGAGCCCTCGCCGCCGCCATTCAGCGCCTTCACCGCCGCGACCAGGGGCGCGAACACCGCCGGCGCGTTCTTGGCGGCCAGCAGCTTGCCGATCCCCGCCGCCGCCTCGCCCGAGCGCTGGGCCATGTCGCCGCCCAGGTCGTAGGCCCCGGCCCCGGCATGGGTGTCGATCACCGAGAGCGGCGTCTCGTCGGCGGTCAGGGCGGCGAGCAGGGCGATCAGGATCGCGTGCTTCTGCAGGTCGGCGAAATTGCCGGCGTGGAAGGCGTGGCGGTAGTTCATGTCTGGCGTGTCGCTCCCGGAACCGGCGCTCCCTCTATCACGTCAGCGGGCGGTTTGGGGGCGGACGATAGGGGCGAGAGCGTACACAACCGTCATCATCCCCCGCTTTATGCGGGGGACCCAAGCAGACACGGCCGACGTGGCTTGGGTCCCCCGAACAAGTCGGGGGATGACGGGCTTTTTAGAGCTTCAGCGTCCCATCGACCCGGCG
>NZ_AKKF01000133.1 GCF_000281955.1 Caulobacter sp. AP07
GGCTGTGGCGGAAGCCGCCGCCCCAGACGACTGCCTGCCGGGCGCCGAGATCGAAGCTGTGGCGGACATCGACGTCGTAGGTGTCCACCTTGAAGACGCCGCGACGCACGGCGCGATCATAGTAGGCCTGGACCTGGAGCTCCGCCCCGCCGTCGCCCAGACGGGTCCAGCGCGCGAGCAGATTGCGCCCCGCCAGGCCGTTGTCCGACTCGCCGTCGTAGACGTCGCCCAGCAGCGTCAGGGCGCTGCCCGACGCCGGGGTCCAGTCGAGGCGGAAACCGCCCTGCGTCCGGGACAGGTCGTGGTCCGCCGAGCCGTCGGCGGCGATAGTCCCCATGCTGTCCGCCTTCAGGTCGCGCACATAGACGCGATAGGTCAGGTTTTCGCCGAGCCGGCCGCCGTAGCGCAGGCTGATCGAACGCTCGCGGCTTCCCCCGCCCGCCTCCAGGAAACCGCCCTGGGAGTCGCCCGATTTTCGCGTGGTGATGTTGATCACGCCGTTGACGGCGTTGGCCCCCCAGAGGGTCGCGCCGGGCCCGCTGACCACCTCGATGCGGTCGATGTCGGCCGGCAGGACATCCTGCATGTCCCAATAGACGCCGGAATACAGCGGCGTGTAGACGCTGCGGCCGTCGATCAGCACCAGCAGCTTGTTGGTGCGGTTCTGTGCCGCCTCGTTGCCGTTGAAGCCGCGCGCCGTGATGATGTATCGGCTGGCGGAGAACTGCTGCACCTGGAGATTGGGGGCCAGGCGGAGCATTTCCGGCACCGTTCGCGCGCCCGACCGGACGATGTCGTCATGGGTGATGACATAGATCGCCGACGGCGCCTCCCTCACGGGTTCGGCGCGCTTGGAGACGGACGTCACCTGGATCTCGCCGAGCTCCTCGATCGAGAGATTGGCGAAATTGATCTGTGTTTCGGCGTGGACGGCGGTGGCGACCATCGCGGTCCCGGCCACGCCGAGGACCCGGATTATCGCCAATCGCGTCCAAGACGTTATTCGCATCCGCAGCTCCCCTTCAGCCCTGGCTACTCGATGGCAACTGGAACAGGCTCCGCGCGGCGGCGTGAACTGAAGATCGCCCGCCCGAGCGATCGCCAACCGGACAAGCGTTCAACAAGGCGACGACCTCCACACCTCGTCGGTGAGACTAACATGACACACACGGATAGGTTGGAGAATGTTGGCAGGCGGCCGAGGCGATGACGAACCCCGTGGGCCCCACACCGTATGCCTGTTCCAGAACATCAAGCCGCGCTAGCGAACTCGCACGACGCATGGAACGCGATGCAATCCCAGAACATGTGTCATGTCGACCAGCACGGCCCTACATATTCAACAGAATCAAAAGCTTATGAAATTTCTGCAGGTGTGGCGCTTGACGCCAAATCCAAAATCAACACTAAATCATTGATTTTATGGGAGAATATTTCCCCAGGAACCGTTGGCGCGCCCTGCTGGATTCGAACCAGCGACCGCTCGCTTAGAAGGCGAGTGCTCTATCCAACTGAGCTAAGGGCGCGAACCAAGGAAACCTTGGGGCCGAACGGCTAGTGCGTCCAGGGTTGGCGGCGACCAGCGGCGAAGTTGTCGGCATAGGTCTTGATGATGCGCTTGGGCGTCTTGGGCTCGAACAGCTGGAACGAGATCTCATGGCGCTGGGCGTAGGCGATCGCCTCGTCGCGGGTCTCGAAGCTCAGGCGGACCTGGCCGTTCATGTCGCTCGACTGGGTCCAGCCCATCAGCGGGTCGGAACGTCTGGCCGAGGCCGGCTCGAATTCCAGCACCCAGTCGGTGGTCTTGGCCTTGCCGGACTGCATGGCGGTCTTGGCGGGGCGGTAGATGCGCGCGAGCATGAGCCTCTCCAGGTCGTTCCTTGCCCCTAGGAGGGGCCTGCGGTGGTCGGAGCGGCAGGATTTGAACCTGCGACCCTCTGGTCCCAAACCAGATGCGCTACCAGGCTGCGCTACGCTCCGGAACACCGGCAGGCGCGTGCTCTACAGGGCTTCGCCGCGCGGGGCAACGCGCCGCGTCCAGCTTTCCGGTAGAACTCAGCCTTTCGGGAAGATTTTGTTGAGCACCCGGTCGCCGGGCAGAATGCCCAGTTGCGCCGCCCGCCCCCCGGCGATCTCCAGCACGCCGCCGATGACGCCGCCGGAGGGGATCGGGGTCTCGTCGTGCGGCACGGCGTTGCGGGCGATCGACAGCACCCGGCCGTCCGGCGCGATGTAGATGATGTCCAGCGGGATCAGGGTGTTCTTCATCCAGAACGCCGCCCGCTGGGGCTTGCTGTAGGGGAACAGCATGCCGCGGTCGGGGGCCAGCGACTTGCGGAACATCAGGCCGCGCTGCTGCTCGGCCGAGGTGATGGCCAGTTCGACGGTGAACCTGGCCGGACCCCGGCTGGTCAGAATCTCGACGGTGTCGAGCCTGGCCGCCGGCTTGGCGGCGACAGCGGCCGGCCTTGGCTTGGCCTGGTAGGCGTAGGTCGGAGTCGCGACCAGGACCGCGCCGAGCGCCGCCAGGGCCAGGACCCGCCGTCCGATCTTCGTCATCAAAGCCACGCCAACCTCGCCACCGCTGTTCCCCGGCCGCCAACAGGCCAAAACCGCCGCGCGTCGCGCGACGGTTCAATCCATACGACGCGCCTGGCCGATGGCGAAAGTCAGTCCTCGCCGGCCGTGATCTCGGCGACCACTAGGCCCTTGGGGCCCTCGGCGAAGCGCACCATCACGTCGTCGCCCGGCTGCAGGTCTTCCAGACCGCCGCGCCGCAGGGTCTCGATATGGACGAAGATGTCGCCCGGCTGGCCGTCGCGGACCACGAAGCCATAGCCCTTGGTGCGGTTGAACCACTTGACCTTGGCCCGCTCGGCCGGACCGACGGGCTCCAGGGCCTGGCGGCCGCTGTCGATGCCGGAGCGCAGCCCATGGTCGCGGCGCAGGCCCATCCCGCCATCGCCGAACGCCCGCTTGGGGCGCTCCATCGGCGCGCTGGCGGCGCTTTCGTCCAGGTCGACGACCTCGGACACCTGCCAGCCCTTGGGCCGCTTAACCACGTCGCAGACGATGACCGCGCCCTCCAGCGCCGTCTCCCGCCCGCAATTGCGCAGCGAGGTGACATGCAGCAGCACGTCCTTCAAGCCGGTCTGACCGGGATCGTCGGGTACGATGAAACCGTAGCCCTTCCCCGTATCGAACCATTTCACACGACCGCTGATGCGCACAAATTCCTCGTGCGATCCCGATTCTTCGAAATCGAAACCAGACATTCCGCCCCTCTGGCTCGCCCAAACAGCCCTAGCGGGCGAGCACCACAGAATAACACTGTTCTCGCGGAACGAGAGCCGTCAATAACCAATCGTCGGGGAAGGGCCGTCAATCAACGCCCGCGACATTTCGTCGCAGCGTCTAGATCGACATCAACCTGAAATGTCCGTGGCGGTGGTAGTCCCTAGGGGAGTCGAACCCCTCTCTCCAGAATGAAAATCTGGCGTCCTAACCGATAGACGAAGGGACCACGGCGCCTGCATTAGGCGGGTATTCGCATGTAAAGTCTAAGTAGGCTTCGCGGTGGTAGTCCCTAGGGGAGTCGAACCCCTCTCTCCAGAATGAAAATCTGGCGTCCTAACCGATAGACGAAGGGACCACGTGGCCGCGAAGAGCAGGCGATATACAAAGCTTCCCCCCGGGGCGCAAGCGACCCGGCGCAGTTTTTTCAAGTCGTGCGCATACGGGGGTCGGCGGCGTCCTCGATCTCCAGCTGAACCCCTTCCCGGCCCATGTAATCGTCCGGTTTCAGACGACCCACGACGTGCAGCGCCCCGCCGCCGGCCAGGAGGCGCTGGCCCAGGACGGTCTCGGCCGAGCGCCAGGAGATCGCCTTGATTCGGTCGCCCGACGGCCCGACCAGGTCGACTCGCACATGGCCGCCCTTCATCGCCATCATCCGCTCGGGACGCACGCCGGCCAGGGCGAACATCGGTTCGGGGTTGCCGGGACCGAACGGCGCCAGTTGCTGGAACTCGGTCCACAGGGCGCGATTGGCGGCGCGGGGCTGGACCAGGGCGTCGATATCGACCCCCTCGACGCCCACGGCTTCCATTTCGCCAGCCAGGCGCTCTTCGAGGAAGGCGCGGAACTCGGGAATGGAATCAGGGCGGATGCTGAGGCCCGCCGCCATGGCGTGACCGCCGCCGGCCATCAGCAAGCCAGCCTCGAAGGCCGCCTGGATCGCCGCGCCCAGATTGACGCCCGGCTGCGAGCGGCCCGAGCCCTTGCCGACATTGGCGGCGCGGTCGATGCCGATCACCACGACGGGCTTGCGATAGCGCTCGCGCAGGCGGCCGGCGACGATGCCGATCACCCCGGGGTGCCAGCCCTCTCCCGCCACGACGATGACCGGCGCGTCGGGGTTGAAGTTGCTGCCGCGCTCGAGGATGGCCGCGGCCTCCTCGACCACCCCGGCCTCGACGGCCTTGCGTTCGGTGTTGAGGCCGTCGAGTTCCTCGGCCAGGGCCCGGGCCTCCAGCGGATCGTCCGTGGACAGAAGACGGGCGCCGAGGTCGGAGCGACCGATCCGGCCGCCGGCGTTGATTCGCGGCCCCAGGATGAAGCCGGCGTGGAACACCGAGGCCGGGCCCGAACCCTTGCCCACCTCGAACAGGGCCTTGAGGCCCGGATTGCCCCAGCTGGACATGGTGCGCAGCCCCAGGGTCGTCAGGGCGCGGTTGAAGCCGACCAGCTGGGTGACGTCGCAGACCTCGCCCATGGCCACCAGGTCCAGCCACTGGCGCAGGTCGGGTTCGGGACGGTCTTCGCTGAACAGGCCGCGCTTGCGGGCCTCGCGGTTGAGGGCGACCAGCAGCACGAAGGTCACGCCGGCGGCGGCCAGCACCCCCTGCCCGCTCTGGCAGCCCGGACGATTGGGATTGACCACGGCGGCGGCCGCCGGCGGGTCCTCGCGCATCAGGTGGTGGTCGATCACCACCACCTCCAGCCCGATGGTGGCGGCGCTGGCGATGGCGTCGTAGGCCGCCGCCCCGCAGTCGAGGGTGACGACCAACTCGGCCCCGGTGTCGCGGATGGTCTTGAAGGCCGCCGGGCTGGGGCCGTAGCCCTCGGTCAGGCGGTCGGGGATGTAGATCGGCAGCTCGACGCCCATGTGCCGGAACCAGCGCACCAGTTGGGCGGCGCTGGTGGCCCCGTCGACGTCGTAGTCGGCGAACACCATGGTCGAGCGACCGCTTTCCAGCGCGTCGATCAGGATCCGCGCCGCCTCGTCCATGTCGGTGAAGCTCGACGGGTCGGGAAACAGCGCCTTGAGGGTCGGCCGCAGATAGTTCTCGGCCCCGTCGACGCCCACGCCACGCGAGGCCAGGGCCCGGGCCAGGGGCTCGGACAGGCCGCGGATCTGCTGGTGGCTGCGCGCGGCGGCCGCGTCGCCCGGCCGCTCACGCCAGGCCCGGCCGCTCAGCGAGTGCGAGACGTCGAGGAAGTGCCCGGAGGCGAGAGGGGCGTGTCCATCGGCCATCATTCAGCGCTCCCGAGCGGGAAAGCGGCCGAGAATGCGGAACTTGGCTGTCGTGGTCATCTCCCGAGCGTACGCCTATTGGCGGATTCGCTCCATGCGGCGCGCAGATGGAGGATAGGGCGTGGATGCGTCAAAATCGGACGTCAGGCCCCACGATTTTCTGGCGCTACAATAATTGACATCGACCATTTTTTGGAGCTACATAAAATTAGAAGCTGAGGAATGGAGTGTCGTGATGCGCACGCTCAACGTTGCCATTGAACAGCGGCAAAGACCGCGACTACCCACACCGAGGCCTTCAAAATGGATTTGGAGTACGATGACGAAAAGCGTGCGTTGACCCTTGCGAACAGAGGGCTGGATTTCGCTCACGCAGATAGGCTTTTCGGCGGGCTCACGCTCACCGTGGAAGACGATCGTTTCGACTATGGAGAAACGCGCTTTCAGACCATTGGTCGGATTGGCCGCAAGACGGTTTTGGTGGTCTGGACGCCTCGTGGCGAAGCACGACGCATCATTTCGATGAGAGAGTGCAATGTCAGAGAACGTGAAAGATACGAAAGCGCCGTGGGTTGATCCCGACGACGCGCCGGAATGGTCCGACGAGGTTTTCGAGCGGGCCGAGATCAAGGACGGTAATCGACAGGTGCGGGCCGCGACGGGCACGCTGACCAAGAGGGGCCGCCCAAAGCTGGAGACACCGAAGAAACAAGTCACGCTTCGGCTTGATCAGACGGTTATCGACAAGCTCCGTGAAGGCGGGCCGGGATGGCAGAGCCGGATCAATGAGATTCTCAAGAAGGCGGTGGACGCCTAAGGCGGCCACCGCCGTTCCATATCCCCCTACGCCGCCGCGACCTGGTCGACCTCGTTGGCCGAACCGAGCACCACCGGCACGCGCTGGTGCAACTTGGTCGGCTGTACGTCGAGGATCGCGGCCTGACCGTCGAGCGTGGCCTTGCCTCCGGCCCGTTCGACGATCAGGGCCATCGGGTTGGCTTCGTAGAGCAGGCGCAGCTTGCCCGGCTTTTCGGGCTCGCGAGCGTCCCAGGGGTACATGAAGACGCCGCCACGCATCAGGATGCGGTGGACGTCGGCCACCATCGAGGCCACCCAGCGCATGTTGAAGTTCTTGCCGCGCGGCCCCGTCTTGCCCTGCAGGCAACCGTCGATATAGCGCCGCACCGGCTCGGCCCAGTGACGCTGGTTGGACATGTTGATCGCGAATTCGGCGGTGTCGGGCGAGATCGCCACCTCGCCGTGGGTCAGGCGCCAGGCGCCGTCCGCGTCGAGGGTGAACCCCACGACGCCGTTCGACAGGGTCAGGACCAGCATGGTCTGGGGGCCGTAGACGGCGTAGCCGGCGGCGACCTGACGGCGGCCCGGCTGCAGGAAGTCGGCCTCGGTGGGCACGCCGGCGGCCGGCGCGGGCAGGATCGAGAAGATCGTCCCGACCGAGACGTTGACGTCGATGTTGCTGGAGCCGTCCAGCGGATCGAAGGTGACCAGGAAGCCCCCTTCCCGGCCCGTCGCCTCGATCTCCTCGAGTTCCTCCGACGCCAGCCCCGCCACCGCCGCGCAGCCCTTCAGGGCGTCGCGGAGGATGTCGTTGGTGATGATGTCGAGCTTCTTCTGCTCTTCGTCCTGCACGTTGACCTGGCCCGCCGCGCCCAGACTGCCCGAGATCGCGCCCGAAGCGACGACCTTGCTGATCTGGACGCAGGCGCCGGCGATCGCCGCGATCACGTCCTTGACCGCCGGGTCGGCGGTCTGCTCGGCGGCCAGATGGTCGGCGAGGTCGATCAGGGTGGTCATGCGGGGGCCTCGAATGGCGGCGGGATTCGCCGCGACCTTAGTCAAAGGGTGGATGCGAGCCAACGACGGCTACCCCGCCGAAGCGGGGTTCAGGGTTATGGCCCGGAAATGGCGGCAGTCTTGCGACGCCGCGCCTAGACCTTCCGCTTCATCCGCACTTCGCGCACCGTTCCGGTGGTCGAATTCATCACCAGGGTGTGGGTGTGGACGAAGCCGTCCTTGTAGGTGACGCCGTCCAGCAGATTGCCCCAGGTGACGCCGGTGGCGGCGAAGATGGCGTCGGCGCGGACGATGTCGTGCAGGTCGTACTTCTTGTCGAGCTCGGTGATGCCCCACTTGGCGGCCCGGGCCTTCTCGTCGGCGTTGCGGAACAGCAGCCGGCCCTGGAACTGGCCGCCGACGCACTTCAGCGCGGCGCAGGCCAGCACGCCCTCTGGAGCGCCGCCGGAGCCGACATAGAGGTCGATGCCGGTGGAGGGATCGGTGGTGTTGATCACCCCGGCCACGTCGCCGTCGGTGATCAGATGCACCCGCGCGCCGACCGAGCGGACGCTGGCGATGATCTCGGCGTGGCGTGGTCGGTCGAGCACGCAGACGGTGATCTGCTCCGGCGGGACGCCCTTGGCCGCGGCGATGGCCCGGACGTTCTGGGCCGGCGACTTGTCGAGATCGATCACGCCGGCCGGCAGGCCGGGACCGCAGGCGATCTTGTCCATATAGGTGTCTGGCGCGTTCAGCAGCGTGCCCTTGGGCGCCCAGGCCATCACCGCCAGGGCGTTGGGCATGGCCTTGGCCGCCAGGGTGGTGCCCTCCAGCGGATCCAGCGCGATGTCGATCTTCGGACCTTTGCCCGTGCCGACCTTCTCGCCGATGTAGAGCATGGGCGCTTCGTCGCGCTCGCCCTCGCCGATCACGATCTCGCCGTCGATGATCAGTTCGTTGAGCGCGTTGCGCATGGCGTCGACCGCGGCCTGGTCGGCCGCCTTCTCGTCGCCCCGACCCACCATGGTCCAGGAGGCGATGGCGGCGGCTTCGGTCACCCGGACCGCGTCCAGGACCAGCGAGCGGTCCAGGGTCTTCGAACTCATCAGTGTCTCCCAGCCTATGCGAGGCCTAAGTCCCGACCGCTTCGCGCGGTTCTCAGATGCGCGCGACGCGCAAAAGGCGGGGACGCTCTAGCACGGCGTGCAGCTTTTCGATGCGGCTAATCGCGTCCAGGAGATTGGATTCGGGAGTCGCATGGGTGACGAGCACAATGGGAACGCCCCCCGCCCCTTCGACGGGCTTCTGCAGGAAGCTGTCGATCGAGACGGCGCATTCGGCCAAGGTTTCGGAGATGGCGGCGATGGCGCCCGGCTCGTCGCGGACCATGATCCGCAGATAGGCCTTGCCCACCGAACGGGCCGGATCGACGGCGACGAACGGCTTCAGCTGGCCGGCCGGGGCCTGGAACACCGGACGCTTGGCGCCGGTCATGACGTCGGCGATGTCGGCGGCCACGGCGGCGGCGGTGGGCCCCGAGCCCGCGCCGGGTCCCTGGATGAAGATCCGGCCGATCCGCTTGCCCTCGATGAACAGGGCGTTGAGCGCTCCGCCGGCCTGGGCCAGCGGGTGGTCCAGCGGCACCAGGGACGGATGCACCTTCACCGACACGCCGTCGTCGGTCTTGGCCGCGCCGGCCACCAGCTTGATGCGATAGCCCAGGTCCTTGGCCAGCTTGATGTCGAGCAGTTCGACGTCGCTGATGCCCTCGATCTCGGCGGCGCCGAAGTCGGGCGCGCAGCCGAAGGCCAGGGCGGCCAGGATGCTGATCTTGTGGCCGGCGTCGAAGCCACCGACGTCCATGGTCGGGTCGGCCTCGGCATAGCCCAGGGCCTGGGCCTCGCGCAGCACATCGGCGAAGTCGCGGCCGGTCTTCTCCATCTCCGAGAGGATGAAGTTGCAGGTGCCGTTGAGGATGCCGGCCACGCCCACGACGTCGTCGCCGACCATCGCCTCGCGCAGCATCTTCACCGCCGGCGTGCCGCCCATCACGGCGGCCTCGAACAGCAGCGGAGCGTTGTTGGCCTCGGCCAGGGCGGCCAGTTCCGCGCCATGCTCGGCGATCAGGGCCTTGTTGGCGGTGACCACCGGCTTGCCCAGCTTCAGCGCCGCCTCGACCGCGGCCTTGGCCGGACCGTCGGAACCGCCGACCAGCTCCACGAACAGGTCGACGTCCGGCGACGAGGCCAGGGCGACGGGGTCGTCGAACCAGGTCAGGCCCGAGATGTCGACGGTGCGCGGCCGCGAGCGCGAACGGGCCGACACCGCCGTCACGACGGCGCGGTCGCCGGCCGGGGCGAAGTCGGGGCGCTCGGCCAGGAACTGCAGCAGGCCACCGCCAACGGTGCCGAGGCCGGCGACGCCGACGCGCCAGGTTTTCTGGGTCATGTTCTGCGTTCCTGGTTCCGGGGGCCGAGCGACGCCCATCCTTTTGGGGATTTTGGGCGGCTCAGACCTGTTCCATCTTGTTGTGCGCCTTGGCCAGGATGGTGTCGGCGTTGGCGATGAACTTCTTGACGTTGCGGGCGGCCTGCTTGATGCGCTGCTCGTTCTCGACCAGCCCGATGCGCACATAGCCCTCGCCGTACTCGCCGAAACCGATGCCGGGGGCGACGGCGACGCCGGCCTCCTCGATCAGCAGGCGCGAGAACAGCATCGAGCCGGCGGCCTCGTAGGCCGGCGGGATCTTGGCCCAGGCGAACATCGAGGCCGGCGGGTTGGGGATGTCCCACCCGGCCCGCTGCATCGACGACACCAGGGTGTCGCGGCGGCTCTTGTAGATGGCGCGGATCTCGTCGACGCAGTCCTGCGGCCCGTTCAGGGCGGCGGCCGCGGCCACCTGCACCGGGGTGTAGGCGCCGTAGTCGAGATAGGACTTCACCCGGGCCAGGGCGGCGCAGATGCGGGCGTTGCCGACCACCATGCCCACGCGCCAGCCGGCCATGGCGTAGGTCTTCGACAGCGAGTTGACCTCGACGGCGATATCCTTGGCCCCGTCGACCTGCAGGATCGACGGCGGCGGGTTGTTGTCGAAATAGATCTCGCCATAGGCCACGTCGCTGATCACCAGCAGGTCGTGCTTCTTGGCCAGCGCCACAGCGTCCTTGTAGAAGTCCAGGTCCACCCACTGGGCCGTCGGGTTGGACGGATAGGACAGGATCAGCACGCTGGGCGGCGGCACCGAGTGCTTCACCGCGCGGCTGATGTTGGACAGGTACTGCTCGGGCGACAGGGCCGGCACGTGGCGGATCACCCCGCCGGCCATGATGAAGCCGAAGGCGTGGATCGGATAGGCCGGGTTGGGGCAGATGATCACGTCGCCGGGCGCGGTCAGGGCCTGGGCCAGGTTGGCGAAGCCTTCCTTGGAGCCCAGGGTGGCGATCACCTCGGTGTCGGGGTTCAGCTTCACGCCGAAGCGGCGGCCGTAGTAGCCGGCCATGGCCTTGCGCAGGCCGGCGATGCCCTTGGACGCCGAATAGCGGCCAGCCTTGGGATCGCGCGCCGTCTCGATCAGCTTGTCGACGATATGCTTGGGGGTCGGCATGTCGGGATTGCCCATGCCGAAGTCGATGATGTCGGTGCCCTCGGCGCGCAGGCGCGCCTTGATCTTGTTCACCTCTTCGAAAACATAAGGCGGCAGGCGACGGATACGGTGGAAATCGGAGGTCATGAAAGGGCTCATTGCGCCGCTTCGGCGCGCCGGGAGCAGATGTCGGGCATGGATAGACCCCGAGCGGGGTCCAGCCAAGCCAGTTCAAGGGAAATTATGCCTCCGTCGCCCTATTGGGGCTTGGACGGAGGCGCGGTAGCTCGCTCGCGCGCCGCCTTCGCGAAGGCTTCGGTCGCGGCGCGGTCGGCGTCGGTCGGAGCGTCGAGCGCCGGCGCCTTGGCCGCGGCGCGGGCCTTGGCAGCGTAGGCCTCGGTGTTCGACAGGGTCCAGGTGCTGGGCGCGGTGTCGCGCATCAGCTTGGCGGCGGCCAGCTTCTCGTCGCCGACGGCCTTCTTGAATTGGACCGGCGTGCGCACGTCGGTTGGAATCGCCGGAATGTCCATGAAGGACGGGCGGTCGGCGCGCTTGGAGGCCTTGGCCGCGGCGTTGGCGGCGGCGGCCACCGGCGAGGCCGGATCAGCCGGCGGCGGCGAGAACGGCGACGCGCAGGCGGCAAGGCCCACGAACACACCCGTCAGGGCCGCGCCGCGGAAGAGTACGCCAAGACGTACGATTTTACCGGTTTCGTCGTTCATCTTGCCTCAGGTCTTATGCGATGATCGCGGCGAGCGAAAGGCCATCCGCGTCACCAAGTGAGATGGTCCAAGACAAGAAGGTGGAAGGAAGCCCATGGCCATGACCGAAACCTCCCCCAAACCGCGCAAGACCGGCCCCGCAAAGGCCGGAAAGCCGGCTTCGGCGGCGGACGCGCCCAAGACGGCCAAGGCCAAGCCCGCGGGCGCCAAGCCCGACCCCGGGGCCGCGCGCGCGCCGGAAACCGAATCGCCCCGACAGCCTGAAGCGTTCGGCGGCGCGGGCCTTCCCGATTTCGAGGCCTTCCTGTCGCCCGACCAGCGCCAGATGCTGGAGACGCTGTCGGCCAACCTGGCCCGCGCGGCCGTCACCGCCCAGGGCGCGATCGCCGAGGCGGCGCTGCGCCAGGCCGATCGGCCGGCGGCCCTCAACCCCGACCCCTTCCATGTCGGCCCCGCCTTCAACGAGGTGATGACCAGCCTGGCCGCCCAGCCCGACCGGCTGCTGCGGGCCCAGGCCGACCTGTTCAGCCGCTACATGGACCTCTGGCAGTCGGCCGCCCGCAAGATGACCGGCGAGCCGACCCAGCCCGTCGTCACTCCCTCCAGCGGCGACAAGCGGTTCAGCGACCCCGACTGGGCCTCCAATCCGATGTTCGACATGATGAAGCAGTCCTACCTGCTGTCGTCCAACTGGCTGAACGACCTGGTCTCGCAGGCCGAGGGCGTCGATCCGTCGGCCAAGCGGCGGGTGGCGTTCTTCACCAAGATGCTGACCGACGCCTTCTCGCCGTCGAATTTCCTGATCTCCAACCCGGCCGCCCTGCGCGAGGTGATGCAGAGCAAGGGCGAGAGCCTGGTGCGCGGCATGGAGAACTTCGCCGCCGACCTGGAGCGCGGCGGCGGCCAGCTGGCGATCAGCCAGACCGACCTGGCCAAGTTCAAGGTCGGCGAGAACGTCGCCACCGCGCCCGGCAAGGTGGTCTACCAGAACGACATCCTGCAACTGCTGCAGTTCGACCCGACCACCGAGCGGGTCCACGAGATTCCGCTGCTGATCTTCCCGCCGTGGATCAACAAGTTCTACATCCTCGACCTGCGCCCCGAGAACTCGATGATCCGCTGGCTGACCGGCCAGGGCTTCACGGTGTTCGTCGCCTCGTGGGTCAACCCCGACAGCCGCCAGGCCGACAAGACCTTCGAGGACTACATGTTCGAAGGCATCTACGACGCCAGCCAGCAGGTCATGGCCCAGACTGGCGTCGATAGGGTCAACACCGTCGGCTACTGCATCGGCGGCACCCTGCTGTCCTGCGCCCTGGCCCACATGGCGGCCAAGGGCGACAAGCGGATCAATTCGGCCACCTTCTTCGCCGCCCAGCAGGACTTCTCCGAGGCCGGCGACCTGCTGCTGTTCACCGACGAAACCTGGATCAAGACCATCGAGGAGCAGATCGACCGCCAGGGCGGCTACCTGCCCAGCCAGTCGATGGCCGACACCTTCAACAGCCTGCGCGGCAACGACCTGATCTGGTCGTTCTTCATCAACAACTATCTGATGGGCAAGGAGCCGCGGCCCTTCGACCTGCTGTTCTGGAACGCCGACCAGACCCGCATGCCCAAGGCCCTGCACCTCTACTACCTGCGCAACTTCTACAAGGACAACGCCCTGACCAAGGGCCATCTGACCCTGGGCGGCGAGAAGCTGGACCTGTCGAAGATCGAGACGCCGATCTACGTCCAGTCGTCCAAGGACGACCACATCGCCCCCTATCGCAGCGTCTATCGCGGCGCGCGGGCCTTCGGCGGGCCGGTGACCTTCACCATGGCCGGCTCGGGCCACATCGCCGGGGTGATCAACCATCCCGACGCCATGAAGTACCAGCACTGGACCAACGAGCACCTGCCGGGCTCGGTCGAAGGCTGGCGGGCCGGCGCCGCCGAACACCCCGGTTCGTGGTGGCCGCACTGGGCGACCTGGCTCAAGGCGAAGTCGGGCAAGCTGGTCGCCGCCCGCGATCCGGCCAAGGGCGCGTTGAAGCCGATCGAGGACGCCCCGGGCAGCTATGTCCGCGTGCGGTCGAACGCGGCGACCTGAGCTCCGCGGCCGTCATCCCCCTTCGTGCGGGGGATGACGGCAGGGTGGCGGACGCCCCTCAGATCACCCCGATCTCATAGGCCAGCTCCACCGGCATCGCCTCCGTGCTTTCGATCAGCGAAGCCGCTCGCTCGAGGTGCTCGACGAAGCGCGGGTCCTGCCGGAAGCGCTGGGCGTGCTCGGCCGTTTCGAAGGCGGAGACCAGGATCACCGCGCTCCGTTCGGGCGCGACGAACATCCGACCGCCGACCACGCCGGGAACCGTGCCGCGGATCCGCTCCAGATGGGCCGATTGCAGGACGATGAATTCCTCGAACCGGCCCGGCTTGATCCGGATGAAATTGACGCTGCGCGCCGGCTGGGCGGTGGAGACGTCGGGGGCCAGGACGGCGGCGACGGTGGCGATGTCGGGAACGGCGAGGGTCATGAAGGGCTCCTGAATTCGGTGTTGCCGTGAAAGGAGCCTTCCCTGTAAAACCTCAACCATAGTTGAGGTCAAGCGCCAATGTCGAAACCCGATTTCCCGGCTCCCGGCGGAACCCTGAGCGTCGGCGACGTCGCCAAGCGCAGCGGCGTGGCCGTCTCCACCCTGCACTTCTACGAGACCAAGGGTCTGATCCGCAGCCTGCGCACCGAGGGCAACCAGCGGCGCTATCCGCGCGGCGTGCTGCGGCGGGTGGCGGTGATCAAGGTGGCCCAGCGCACCGGCATTCCCCTGGCTTCGATCCAGGAGGCCCTGGCCAAGCTGCCCGAGGGTCGCGCCCCGACCGCCGAGGACTGGGCCGCCCTGTCGCGCACCTGGCAGGCCGAACTGGACGAACGCATCCGCCGCCTGACCCAACTGCGCGACCAGTTGGACGACTGCATCGGCTGCGGTTGCCTGTCGCTGAAGACCTGCCCGCTGCGCAACCCCCGGGACGCGTTGGGCGCCCAGGGCGCGGGGCCCCGACTGCTGGAGGCGGACGCGGACTGACGCCGCCTCGGGCGATCGGCGTTCGCCCAAAACTCGCCCGGATTCTGGTGGAGCTTCGCGGCATGGGACTCAATCGCCGGACAGCGCTCGGGATACTGGTCGCGACGCCGATGCTGGGCGCGACCGGCGCCTTCGCGCGTCCGGTTCCAGCCCCGAGCGGCGAGCGCCTGGCGGAAGCCGCGCGCGACCAGGTGGGCGTCACGCGGGACTACGACCCCAGCTATCGCGCCATCCCCTACCCCAACGGCGACGTGCTGCGCACCACCGGGGTCTGCGCCGACGTGCTGGTGCGGGCGGCGCGCGACGCCTGGAAGGCGGACCTGCAGCAGCGCGTCCACGAGGACATGAGCCGGGCCTTCGACGCCTATCCCTCGCGCCGCGCCTGGGGCCTGAAGGGGCCGGACTCCAACATCGACCATCGCCGGGTGCTGAACCTGGAGACCTATCTAACCCGCCAGAACGCCCTGCTGGCCCGCGCCCCGGCCAGGGCGAGCGGCGACCACTTCACCGACCCGCTGCCCGGCGACATCCTGACCTGGCGCGTCTGGGGCGGGCGGCCGCACATCGGCGTGGTCTGCGCCGGCCCCGACCGTCCGCGCGTGGTCCACAACATCGGCGGAGGCGCGAAGGAAGAGCCGCTGTGGATGTTCAAGCTGCACACGGCGGTCGCGCACTACCGCTGGCGGGTTTAGCGAGGGGCTTCCGGGAACACGGCTTCGCGTTCTTGTGGCCTCAGGCGCTTTCCATCATCCGCTTGGCGGCCTGAACCAGCAGACCGGAGCGGGTCAGACCGTGCGCCTCGGCGAAGCGGTCGATGTCGCGAAGCGCCTCTTCTGGAAGCGTGATGTTCACGCGCACCGCTTTCTTCGCCTCGGTGGCCAGTCGTACGATGATGGCGACGCCGTCACGATTGCCGGGGTCGGCCATGACGCCTTCCAGGGAGGAAGGCTCGGGGATGGCGTCACCGTCCTCGACCATGCCTTCGACGTGCAGCGCCAGGGCTTCCTCGGCCATGGCGCGGGCGTCGTCCAGGGAAGTCCCCGCCGAGATTACGCCGGGAAAGTCAGGGAACGAGACGCCATAGTCGCTCTCGGCGTCCTTGTGGATCAGGGCGATGTAATTGGCCATCTCGATCACCTCAGGGTCAATCCGGACTGACGCTCGATGGAGCGTAGCGTTCCGATAGGAATGTCTCTCTTCGGATGAGGAACGGTGACACGACCTAGCTTCGTTGGGTGTTTAAACTGGGCGTGCGAGCCGCGACGCGCGACTTCCGTCCATCCGTTGGCCTTGAGCGCCGTGATGATGTCGCGGCTATCCACGTGCGTACTAATACACACCAAAGGGCGCATCGTCAATCTCGAACACATCAATACACACCGGACAGGCGCCCCTGCCGACGACGAGACCTAGAGCCCCGCCCCCTCCTTCAAGCCCAGCATCAGGTTCAGGTTCTGCACCGCCGCGCCCGAGGCGCCCTTGCCCAGGTTGTCGAGCAGGGCCACCAGGCGCACCTGGCCGCTGCTTTCCGAGCCGAACACGAACAGCTTCAGGCGGTTGGTGCCGTTCAGCCCCTCCGGGTCCAGCGTGGTCAGGCTCTTGGCCTCGTGCAGCGACGCCACCTCGACGAAGGCCTCGCGCTCGTAGTGCTTGGCCAGCGCCTCGTGGATCTCGGTCACCGACACGCTGCCGTTCAGCATGCCCAGATGCAGCGGCAGCTCCACCAGCATGCCCTGGGCGTAGCGGCCAACGGCCGGGGTGAAGATCGGCCGGGTCAGCAGACCGCCGTGCGACTGGATCTCGGGCAGGTGCTTGTGGCCCAGGCCCAGGGCGTAGATGCGGTACGGAACCGTGGTGTAGTTCGGCGAGCTCGCGTCCTCGAACTCGGCGATCATCGCCTTGCCGCCGCCCGTGTAGCCCGACACCGCGTTGAACGACAGCGGCAGGTCCGGGGCGACGATGTCGGCCGAGACCAGCGGCCGGACCAGGGCGATCGCGCCCGTCGCGTAGCAGCCGGGGTTGGACACCCGCGTCGAGGCGGCGACCTTGCCGCGCTGAGCGTCGTCCAGTTCGGGAAAGCCGTAGGTCCAGCCCCGCGCGGTGCGGTGGGCGGTCGAGGCGTCGATGACCTTGACGTTCGGATTGTCGATCAGCGCGACGGCTTCCACGGCCGCCTCGTCGGGCAGGCACAGGATCACCGCGTCGGCGTCGTTCAGCATCGCCTTGCGCGCTTGCGGATCCTTGCGCTTGTCCGGATCGATCGAGACCAGTTGCAGGTCCTTGCGGCCGACCAGGCGCTCGCGGATTTGCAGGCCCGTGGTGCCGGCTTCGCCGTCGATGAAGACTTTCGGGGTCATGGACATCCCAATCGCAAGGGCAAGAAAACAAGAAAAAGGCGCTTCGGCCGAAACCGAAGCGCCTTTCCATAAGCACGAAACGTGACGCGCTTAGCGCTTCGAGAACTGGAAGCTGCGGCGGGCCTTGGCCTTGCCGTACTTCTTACGCTCGACGACGCGGCTGTCGCGGGTCAGGAAGCCGTGCGGCTTCAAGAGGGTGCGCAGGCCGGGCTCGTAGTAGGTCAGGGCCTTGGACAGGCCGTGACGCACGGCGCCGGCCTGGCCCGACAGGCCCGAGCCTTCAACCGTGACGACGACGTCGAACTGGCCCAGGCGGTCGGTGACCTCCAGGGGCTGGGCGATCATCATGCGCAGCACGGGGCGGGCGAAATAGACTTCCTGGTCGCGACCGTTGATGGTGATCGAACCCTTGCCGGGCTTGATCCACACGCGGGCGATCGCGTTCTTGCGCTTGCCGGTCGCGTAGGCGCGGCCTTGGGCGTCGATCTTCTGGACGGCCGGAGCGGCCGCTTCCGGGTTGCTGGACAGGCTGGCCAGCGCGTCAAAGCCTTGAGCTTCGGACATGACTTAGGCGCTCCGGGTGTTCTTGGCGTTGCGCGAAGCGAAATCGATCACTTCGGGGCTCTGCGCTTGGTGCGGGTGCTCACCGTTGTTGTAGATGAGCAGGTGGGTCAGTTGCTTGCGGGCCAAGGGGCTTTCCTTGGGCAGCATGCGCTCGACGGCCTTTTCGAGGACGCGTTCCGGGAAGCGGCCTTCCAGCAGCTTGCGCGGGTTGGTCGACTTCACGCCGCCCGGGTGACCGGTGTGGCGATAGTAGATCTTGTCGTCCATCTTCTTGCCGGTGAACTTCACCTTGTCGGCGTTGATCACGACGACGAAGTCGCCGCAGTCGACGTTCGGGGTGTAGTCAGCACGATGCTTGCCGCGAAGACGCATGGCGATGAACGTCGCCAGGCGGCCGACAACGGCGTCCTGGGCGTCGACCACGATCCACTTCTTCTCGACCTCGGCGGGCTTCAGGGAAGCCGTGGTCTTTTGCATGGGATTGATCCGTATTCCTTGTGCGTCGGGGGCCAAGGAAAGCGGCTCCGTCTGCGTGAGGGGCGGCAGGTACAGGAGGGTTCGCGGCCTGTCAACAATGCGTGCGCAAGAAACTCCGCAAACCCTTGTGCAGCAAGGAATTTCGCGATGAGGTATCATAATACCACATCGTCGTTGTCATGATGCCGTTATCGGGCGGAGGCATAGGGCAAGCCCAGCTTCGGAGATCCGTTCATGCCCTTCTCGCGCCGCGCCTTCATCGCCTCCGCCGCCACCAGCCTGGCCTTCGCCGGCTTCGGCGCCCGCGCCCAGGACGAAGCGGCCGAGCTGCCCTCCTATCTGAACGAGGTCGAAGGCTACGGCCCGCTGCTGCCCGACCCCAAGGGCATGCTCGACCTGCCGAGGGGCTTCTCGTACCGGATCATCTCGCAAGCCGGCGAGACGATGTCGGACGGCTTGCTGGTGCCCGGCGCCTTCGACGGCATGGGCTGCTTTTCGCTGGGCGGCGACCAGGTGGCGCTGGTGCGCAACCACGAGCTGGGTCCGGCGGCGTTCAACGACGGCGCGTTCGGCCTGGGCGGACGCCTGGCCCATCGCCTGCCCAAGGATCGCGCCTACGACGTCTCGGACACCGGCCTGCCCCTCCCCGGCGGCACGACCACGGTGGTCTACGACCTGAAGACCGGCCAGACGCTCAGCCAGCACCTCAGCCTGGCCGGCACGGCGGTCAACTGCGCCGGCGGGACCACGCCCTGGGGTTCGTGGATCACCTGCGAGGAAACGACGCTGACGGCCGGCCTGGAGATCGGCAAGGACCACGGCTACGCCTTCGAGGTGCCCAGCGCCGGCAAGGGCCTGGCCGACCCGGTCCCGCTGAAGGCCATGGGCCGCTTCCGGCACGAGGCCGCCTGCATCGATCCGCGCACCGGCGTCGTCTACATGACCGAGGACCTGCAGGACGGCCTGTTCTATCGCTTCCTGCCCAACGATCGCCGCAACCTGGCGGCCGGCGGCAAGCTGCAGGCCCTAGGCATCGTCGGCGTGACGGAGGACGCCGACACCCGCAACCAGGAAGGCGCCGACAACCTCAAGCCCGGGGCCTGGGTCGAGACGCGCTGGATCGACCTGGACGGCGTCGACAACCCCTATGACGACCTGCGCCTGCGCGGCCACGCCAAGGGCGCGGCGTTCTTCGCCCGCGGCGAAGGCGTGCACTGGGGCTCGGGCGAGCTCTATTTCACCTGCACCTCTGGCGGCGCGGCCGGCTCGGGCCAGATCTTCCGCTACGTGCCCAGCGCCCAGGAAGGCCAGGCCGGCGAGGCCGACAAGCCTGGCCGCCTGCAACTGTTCGTCGAGAGCAAGGACGAGCGGGTGCTGGACTTCGCCGACAACATCACGGTCTCGCCGCTGGGCCACATCGTGGTCTGCGAGGATCGCTATTCGGAGGTGAAGCCCAACCACCTCAAGGGCGTCACGCCGCAGGGCAAGGTCTACACCCTGGGGCGCAACGTGTTCCGGGGCAATTCGGAGTTCGCCGGGGCCTGCTTCTCGCCGGACGGCCAGACCCTGTTCGTCAACGTCCAGTGGCCCGGGATCACCTTGGCGATCACCGGGCCTTGGGCAAGCGTGAAGGTTTAGGCGTTGCTAGCCCAGAGGAGCGATTCCACCTCTGCAGATGTGTTCTGTCGCCCGCGCCCGCCCACATTCGTCATCCCCCGACTTGTTCGGGGGACCCAAGCGAAGTCTGACGCCATCTAGCGCCGCTTGGGTCACCCGCATAAAGCGGGTGATGACGAATGTGGGGGCCGTACCGTCTAAGGCTTGGCCGGCGTCTCGGCGTCGAACCCATACGCATGCCGCATGACCTGGAACAGGTAGCTTTCCTCGACCACGCCATGCACCAGATACGCTCCCGGACCGTCGGCGAACACGCCCACGTCCTCGCCCGAGTGGGCCGAGCTGGGCAGGTTGGCCAGGGCCTCCTGGTGGTAGTCGATGTCATCGGTGTCTTCCTTCGAGGGGTCGGCGCGCGAGCCGCCGCCTTCCGGACCGCCGGGGCCGGTGGCGAAGCTCAGCACGGTGTAGGGCTTGCCGTCGCCCGCCACGATCGGCTCGCCCTCGTTGCCGGCCAGGCCGAGGATCGGGGCGTTGCGGGCGGCGTAGCCCGAGATCACCAGGCCGTGGCTGTGGTCGGCGGTGACGATGACCAGGGTGTCCTTGAGGTCCACCTTGTCGAGCGCCGCCTGGATGGCCTTCGAGAACTCGACGGTCTCGGTCAGGGTGCGCTTGGCGTTGTTGAGGTGGCTGCCCATGTCGATCTTGCCGCCCTCGACCAGCAGGAAATAGCCCTTGGGGTTGGTCGACAGCAGGTCGATGGCCTTGGTGGTCATGGCCGCCAGGGTCGGCACGCCTTGCCCCAGCACCGGCCGCTCGACCTCGTAGGGCAGGTGTTCATTGGCGAACAGGCCCAGCACCGGGCCGGTCTGGGCCGGGTCCAGGGCGGCCAGTTGCGCGTCGGTGGTCACATAGGCGGCCTTGGGGGTCTTCAGCCACTCGGCGGTCAGGTCGCGGCCGTCGGCGCGCTTGCCGTCCTTGGCCTCGGGCAGGAAGCGCGAGCGACCGCCGCCCATGGCGACGTCCAGGCGCAGGCCCGCGGGGGCCTCGACCAGCTGGCGGGCGATGTCCCAGCAGCCGGCGGCCAGGGCGTCGGTCGGCATGTCGCCGTCGCCTTCCCAGTCGCGATAGGCGGTGTGGGCGTAGGTCCCGGCCGGGGTGGCGTGGGTGATGCGGGTGGTGGTCACCGCGCCGGCCGACAGGCCGTGGGCCTTGGCCAGTTCGGCGATGGTCTGGACGCGGGTCCCGGCCTCGCCGGCGCAGCTTTCCGGCTTGGCGGCGCCCGACAGGCCGATGACCTTGTTGCGGGTCTTCACGCCGGTGGTGATGGCGGTGATGCCGGCGGCGCTGTCGGTGACCTGGGTGTCGTGGCTGTAGGTCTTGGACAGCGCCGTCCACGGCAGCTTCTCGAACGCCAGCGAATTGCTCTCGCCGTCGACGCCGCGCTGCTGACCTTCATAGATCCGGCTGGCGACGACCGTGGAGATGCCCATGCCGTCGCCCAGGAACAGGATGACGTTCTTGGCGCGGCCAGTGTTGGGCGCCACGGTCAGGGCCTTGGCCAGGGCCGCCTCCCCGGCCTTGTAGTAGGCGTCGCCGGGCGCGGCGTTGGTCGCGGGCGCGGGCGGTTTGGCGGCGGGTTTCGGCGCGGCCTGGGCGAGGACGGGCGCGGCCAGGAGCAGGGCTCCGGCCAGGAGGTGGGAAGCGCGGATCACGGGAAGCTCCAGCAAGAACGTCGAACGTCCTGTGCTGGCGTTTCATGACAGTTCTTTGAGCGCGCCGTTCCCCAAACCCATCATCCCCGCTTTATGCAGGGATGGCGGTAAAAGCTAAGGCCTTCTCACCCGCCAGGCGAACGCCGTGGCCGTGACCAGCAGGATCGCCGCCCCGGCCTGGTGCAGCACGCCCAGGGCCAGCGGCACGGCGGCCATCAGCGTCCAGATTCCGAGGCCGGCCTGCAGGAACACCACCCCGACCAGCGCGAAGGCGGTCGCCTTGGCCTCCTCGGGCATGCGCCGGGTCCGGGCGGCGGCCACGCCGATGACGATGGCGGCGACGAACAGGGCGTAGGCCATCAGCCGGTGATGCAGCTGCACCGCGCCCTGGCTGTGGGCCAGGGTGCCCCAGAAGCCGTGGCCGGCATATTCGGCCGGAACCAGCGCGCCGTTCATCAGCGGCCAGTCGTTGTAGACCAGCCCGGCGTCATTGCCCGCCACCAGCGCGCCCAGCAGGCTCTGGAAGAACACCGCGCCCAGGAAGGCCAGGGCCCAGCCTCGCCAGTTCGTGCGCTCCTCGATGCGCGGCGCGCCGGCCCAGGCGTCCAGGGCCGTCCAGATCAGCATGATGAACAGCGCCAGGGCCAGGCCGAGGTGGATCATCAGCCGCTCGGGCGCCACCGAGACCCGCTCGGACAGGCCGCTTGAGACCATCCACCAGCCGACCAGCCCCTGCAGGCCGCCCAAGGCCAGCAGCACCACGCAGCGCCAGATCAGCCGGCGCGGGATCATCCGGCGGATCAGGAAGACGGCGAACGGCAGGGCGAACGCCAGGCCGACCAGGCGTCCCAGCAGCCGGTGCGCCCACTCCCACCAGAAGATGCCCTTATAGGCCTCCAGCGTCATGCCGGCATTGACCAGCCTGTACTGCGGGATCTGCTTGTAGAGCGCGAAATTGGCCTGCCAGGCCTGTTCCGACATCGGCGGCATCGCGCCCATGATCGGTTTCCACTGGGTGATCGACAGACCCGAGTCGGTCAGGCGCGTCGCGCCCCCGACCACCACCATGGCGAAGACGAGAACGGCCACCACGAACAGCCAGATGGCCACGGGCCGGGAACGATCGGAACGCAGGAAGGACGTCATGACAGCCGCAAAGATCGCCGTTTGAGGGCGTGAATAAGGCGAAGCCTTGCCGTACGCCTGACGGGCCGCGACGTCCATGCCCTCATGACGGTTGCGGCGCGGCGTGCGATGATCATGGCTGGGCGCCGGGGCGGGCGCGGGTTCGGAGACCATCGATGAGCGGCGTGGGCGTGTTCGTGGCGGTCGTCATCGGCATTCTGGCCGGCTGGATCGCCGATCTGGTGCTGGCCCGGCGGCACGCGCTTTTCACCAAGCTCTTGATCGGCGTCGTCGGCTCGTTCATCGGAGCGTTCGTCGCTCAGCGGCTGGACTTCAGGTTCGACGGCTTCCTCGGCAGCCTGCTGGTCTCCAGCCTCGGGGCGATCTTCTTCCTGGCCGTCCTGGGTATCGTCTCGGGCCTTTTCCGGAGACCCGCTTGAGCGCTCCCCTCATCCCCGCCCGCCTGCGCAAGCTGATCGGTGGGATCGGCATCATGGTGTTCCTGGCCGCCTATGTCTGGGCCTTCACCAGCCTGTACGACTACCTGCCCAACAACCGCGCCATCCACCTGATCTATTTCGCCGTCGCCGGCCTGGCCTGGGGGCTGCCGCTGCTGCCGCTGATGTCGTGGATGGGCAAGGCGGATCGGAAGCTCTGAGGCTCACCCGCTTGCCCCCACCTGACCGCTTCGCGGTCTGTCGCGGCGAGGGGGCGGAGTTCTTCCCCCTATGGGGGAGGAGGGCCGAAGGCCCGGAGGGGGCAAGTGCGCCGTCGCATCGAACCTAGAGCGTCTGCTTCCCAAGCAGAATGTTCGGAAACGAAAAAGGCCGCTCTTTCGAGCGGCCTTTCCATTCTTCCGGTCTCATTCCCAGTGAAGGAAATGGTCGGAGCGACAGGATTCGAACCTGCGACCCCTTGACCCCCAGTCAAGTGCGCTACCAGGCTGCGCCACGCTCCGACACGGAAGGAGCGCCCTTATAGGTGGGGTCCCTGGCTTGAGCAATGGGATTCCTGAGGGATTTTGAACCCGCCTCAGAGCCCCTTCAAAAGCCCGTCCAGCCGGGCTTTCACGGCCTCCAGGTCGTCCAGCGCCAGGACCAGGCGGTCGCGGGCTTCCTCGCCCAGCTCGCCATGCGGCGCAGAATCAATTGGCGTGTCGATCGGGATGTCGAGCGAGGCCGAGCCGTTGTCGCCCAGGCCGGCGGCGATCACGTGGGTGATCCCCTGCTCGCGATGCAGCTTCTGCACGCCCTTGATGGTGTAGCCTTCGGCGTGCAGCAGGGCGCGCACGCCGCTGAGCACGGCGATGTCCTGCGGGCGGTAGAACCGCCGGCCGCCGGCCCGCTTCATGGGCCGGATGAACGAGAACTTGGTTTCCCAGAAGCGCAGGACGTGCTGCGGCACGCCCAACTCTTCGGCGGCTTCGGAGATCGTGCGGAAGGCGTTGGGTCCCTTCGCCACCGCGGATCGCTCCCCTAGCCGCCCAAGGCGCGGTCGATTCGCGCCTTCATGACTTGCGAGGCCCGGAAGCCGATCACCCGGCGGGGCTCGATCTCGGCCGGCTCGCCGGTCTTGGGATTGCGGCCCATCCGGGCCCGCTTGTCGCGGACCTGGAAGACGCCGAATCCGGAAAGCTTGACGGTTTCGCCCCGTTCCAGCGCCTCGGCGACCAGATCGAGAGTCCGTTCGACCAGACCCGCGCAATCCTGGCGAGTCAGACCGACTTCCTCATGAACCGCCTCACAGAGATCGGCCCGGGTCAATGTCGCGCCTTTCATGACGCCCCCTACGCTGGATTGGCACCCCAGAGGGCACGCGTCAGACCGGGCCGAGACCCGTTTTTCCGCAACGCGCTCTCATCAACTCAAGCCTGCATGCCGCGATTATCGCATGGAGTCAAAGGCTGAGCGCCAAGACTTCAGGCGATGACACAAGCTGACCGCCTAAAATGGCCACGCTTGACCCAAAGACGCCGCGCTTTTGCCTACAGGCGAATGACGCAGGCGCCCCAGGTCAGCCCGCCGCCCATCGCCTCGAGCAGCAGAAGCTGGCCCGGCTTGATGCGGCCGTCGGCGATTCCCTGGGCGAAGGCCAGCGGGATCGAGGCGGCCGAGGTGTTGGCGTGCAGGGCCACGGTCGAGATCACCTTGTCCTCGTCGATGCCCACCCGATGGGCGACGCCGGCCAGGATGCGCTGGTTAGCCTGGTGCGGGATGAACCAGTCGACCTCGGGGATCGTCACGTCGGCCGCCTTGGCCGCCGCGTGGATCGCCTCGGAGATGTTGATCACCGCGTGCTTGAACACCTGGTTGCCCAGCATCCGCAGCTTGCCGACCGTGCCCGTGGTGGACGGGCCGCCGTCGACATACAGCAGTTCCTGCTTGGTCCCGTCGGCGCGCAGGGCGAAGCCCAGCAGGCCCTGGTCGGCCGTGGTCCCCTGCCCTTCGCGCGGCTCCAGCACCACCGCGCCGGCCCCGTCGCCGAACAGCACGCAGGTGCCGCGGTCGGTCCAGTCCATCAGCCGGGTCATGGCCTCGGCCCCGATCACCAGGGCGCATTTCGAATGCCCCCGGGCCACGAAGCCGTCGGCGACGCTCAGCGCGTAGACGAAGCCCGAGCAGACGGCCTGGACGTCGAAGGCGATGCCGACCGGCGCGCCCAGCTTGCGCTGGACGATGGTGGCGGTGGCCGGAAAGGTCATGTCCGGCGTGGTGGTGGCGACGATGATCAGGTCGACGTCGGCGGCGGTCTTGCCGGCCTTCTCCAACGCCTGCACGGCGGCGCGCCAGGCCAGGTCCGAGACCGGCTGGTCGTCGGCCACCTTGTGGCGCTGGCGGATACCGGTGCGCTCGACAATCCAGGCGTCGCTGGTGTCGACGGTTTCGGCCAACTGATCGTTGGTGACCACATTGTCCGGCAGATAGGCCCCGACGCCGGTGACGGCGCTACGAATTACGCTCACTCGGAAGCTCCCTGGCCCTGGGCGCCCGACACGCCTTCGGCCGTTGATTCTACACCGGACTTGAGGCCGGTTTCGGTCAGACGTTTCAGATTGCGATCGATCTCGGCCGAAAAGTCGCTGCGGGCTAGGTCGACGGCCACGCGGATGGCCGAGGCGTAGCCCGTGGCGTCCGCGCCGCCGTGGCTCTTGACCACGATGCCGTTCAGCCCCAGCAGCGGCCCGCCATTGACGCGCGCCGGGTCGAGGCGTTGGCGCATCTTCTTCAAGGCGCCCGAGGCGATCAACGCCCCCAGCATCGCCAGGGGGCTCGAGGTCAGGGTCGTCCTCATCTCGGCCGAGAAGAACCGGGCCAGCCCCTCGGCGGTCTTCAGGGCGACATTGCCGGTGAAGCCGTCCGTGACGACGACGTCGACCGTGCCCTTGGCGATGTCGGTGCCCTCGACGAAGCCGCGATAGTCGAAGTCCAGCGTGGTTTCCTTGAGGATGGCGTGCGCCTCGCGCACCTCCTCGTGGCCCTTCTGGTCCTCGGAGCCGACGTTGAGCAGGCCGACGGTCGGACGTTCCGAGCCGTGCACCGCATGGTGGAAGGCGGCGCCCATGATCGCGAACTCGACCAGCTGGGCCGCGTCGCTCTCGACATTGGCCCCGACGTCGAGCACGGCGGAGACGCCGCGCATCGTCGGCCAGTTGGCGACGATGGCCGGACGCTCCAGATTGGCGCCCATGCGCAGGATCAGCTTGGAGATCGCCATCAGGGCGCCGGTGTTGCCGGCCGAGACGACGGCCTGGGCCTGGTTGTCGCGGATCGCCTCGACGGCGTTCCACAGGCTGGAGCCCTTGCCCCGGCGCATGGCCTGGGCGGGCTTCTCGTCCATCGAGATGGCCTTGTCGGTGTGACGCACCTCGCTGACCGCCCGGGCGGCCGGCGACTTGGCCAGCTCGGCGTTCAGCAGCGCCTCGTCGCCGTGCAGCAGGAAGCGGACGTCCGGCAGGTTTCCGGCGGCGATCGCGACGGCGGGCACGATCACGGGCGGACCGTGATCCCCGCCCATGGCGTCGATCGAAATGACAATGGGTTGAGGCACGAGGCGCTATCGGCTCCTGGAGCGGCGCACCGCTAGGTCAAGGCGGCGGGACGATACAGGCGCGAGGATATCACGCAAGCGGAACGAAACCGGCATTTCAGGCCCCGTCGCCGCTGGGATCGGGGTCGGCCTTCAACGCTTTCAGCGCCGCGAACGGCGACAGCTCCACCGGCTCGGGCGGCGGCTCGAACACCGCGCCCGGCTTGCGGGGGAACGGATCCAGCTCCAGGGCCAGGTGTTCGATCACATAGCCCGAGACGTCGATGGTCTCGCCTTCCAGCACGTCCGGCGGATCGTCGCCCTCCGGGTCCAGCGCCAGGTCGCCGTTCTCGTCCGGCGAGGTGTTCTCGCTGTCGGCCGGCAATACGCGGACCGAGAAGCGCGATTCGACCGGCTCCTCGAACTCGTCGGCCGAGACGCTGCACACCTGGGTGACGCGGGCCCGGATCAGGCCGGAGACCTCGGCGCCGTCCATCCAGGGACGCAGGAAGATTTCGGCGTCCAGCGAATCCAGCGACACGAGGTTCAGCGTCTTGGCAATCGCCTTGCGGGCGGCCTCGTCGGGCTCGAAGCGCAGATCCATGCCGCGCCCCATGCGTCCCAGGGTGACGCTGTAGGGCCAGGGATTGATCACGCCTTCAGCCATTGGGCCTCTCCTTGCATCAAGCGCTCCAGCGGCTGGGCCGCCAGATGGTCGCGCGCGGCGACCACATAGGCCGTCAGAGCCGCCACGTCGCCCTCGCCGCGCTCCTCGAAGGCCGTGCGGGCCAGGAGGTCGGTCAGGGCCGCCTGGTCCGGCAGGCCGGCGACCGCCTCGTCGAAGGCCTTCAGGCGGCCGTAGAACGCTCCGGCCAGCTTCTTCATTTTCTTGCCGACCGCCGTGTCGGAGACGCCGATTTCACGGAAGGCGTCGTCCAGGCCGCGCACATAGGCGTCGAACGTGGCCTGGGAAAGCTCGGCCGCCGACTCGCCGTGGCCCTTCAGCCGCTCCAGCAACAGCACCACGTGCAGGGTGAACAGCTCGAACCGGCCTTCCAGCGAGTCGCGCACGCCCATCTGGACGTAAAGTGGCGCGGAACGGGCCTGGGCCACCGCGCCAGCATAGAGTTTGCTCCCCGCCGCCTTGGCGGGCCTGGGTTTGAGCAGCCGATCCAGAAACATAACTTCGCCTCGATTTCGCCGCGACACGGAACTAACTTCGCCATCCGATCTACGCGGACCATTGAACTAAGCCCGCGCGGGCGATAGGTCAAAGTCAGCCTTTTCAGGTACCGGAGCCTGCATGTTTCGTCCCGCCGTTCTCGCCGCCGCTGTCATCGGCCTTGCCGCCGTCGCCGGAGGCTGCACGCCGCTGACGAGCTATTCCGGTTTCCAGGCCATCGAAGCCAAGCCCGTCGACATGAAGGTCGGCGAGGACAGCAAGTCGACGGTCACCGAAAAGCTGGGTTCGCCCTCGGCCACCTCCACCTTCGACGCCAATTCCTGGTACTACATCTCGCAGACCACCGACCGCGTGGCCTTCTACCGGCCGCGGGTGATCAAGCGCGACGTGGTGGCGATCAAGTTCAACCCGGCCGACGAAAAGGTCGCCTCGGTGGACACCTACACGCTGAAGGACGGCAAGGTCATCGCCTACAACGGTCGCGAGACGCCGACCCGCGGTCGCGAGATGACCATCCTCGAGCAGTTGCTGGGCAACGTCGGCCGCGGCGGCATGCTGCCGCAGGACGATCAGGACACCCCGGGCAACCGCCCGCAGGACCGCCGCTAGACCCTCAAGCGTCCCGGCAAGCCAAGCCGCACCGACGATTAAGCATAACCGTCTGAAATTCCGCGACATTTCGTCGCCGATATCAACGGTTTCTCAACGACGATCCGATTACGCTCCCTGGTGAGGTCGCGGTGGCTGACGCCGCCTTTCCGGGGGGAAGACTTTGAGCGCACCTAATCTGCGTTCGTTGACGGTGCTCATCATCGATGACAACGCGCCCATGCGCGAGATCATCGGCACGGTGTTGAAGTCGCTGGGCGTGCGCAAGATCATCGAGGCCAGCGACGGCGTCGAGGCGCTGAAGGCCGTCACCGAGCGCGAAATCGACATCATCTTCACCGACCTGATGATGCAGCCCGTCGACGGCCTGGCGTTCATCCGCTGGGTGCGCACCTCGCCGGCCAGCGGCAACCCCTATGTTCCGATCATCATGGTCACCGGCCACGCCACCCGCGCCAGCCTGGACGAGGCGCGGATGGCCGGGGTCACCGAGTTCCTGGCCAAGCCCCTCACCGCCCGCGGCGTGCTGCATCGGGTCAACGAGGTGATCAACAACCCGCGCGACTTCGTGCGGGCCGGCGCCTATTTCGGCCCCTGCCGCCGGCGGCGCATCGACCACGAGTACGAGGGCCTGGAACGCCGTGGCGCGGTCGCCGCCGAGGTCGAGGTCGCGCTCGACGACATGTACTGACCGGCGTCCGCCAGCGCCCGGAATCGAAAACGCCCCGGAGGTTTCCCTCCGGGGCGTCGTCGTATCAGGCTTGGATCGTGATCAGACGCCGTGGGCCAGGATCGCCAGCAGCAGCAGGGCCACGATGTTGGTGATCTTGATCATCGGGTTCACGGCGGGGCCCGAGGTGTCCTTGTAGGGGTCGCCGACGGTGTCGCCGGTGACGGCCGCCTTGTGGGTGTCGCCGCCCTTGGAATGCAGGGCGCCGTCCTTGTCGGTGAAACCTTCCTCGATCACCTTCTTGGCGTTGTCCCAGGCGCCGCCGCCGCTGGTCATCGAGATGGCGACGAACAGGCCGGTGACGATCACGCCCATCAGCATGGCGCCCAGCGACGCGAAGGCGTCGACCTTGCCGGCGATGGCCTTGATCACGAAGAACAGCACCACCGGCGAAACCACCGGCAGGAGCGACGGCACGATCATCTCGCGGATCGCCGCCTTGGTCAGAATGTCCACGGCCCTGCCGTATTCCGGCTTCACCTCATAGGTCATGATGCCCGGGTTCTCGCGGAACTGGCGACGGACCTCGGCCACCACGGCCTCGGCCGCCCGGCCCACGGCGGTCATCGACATGCCGCCGAACAGGAAGGGCAGCAGCCCCCCGAACAGCAGCCCGACCACCACATAGGGGTTGGACAGGTCGAAGGTCACCGGACCCATGCCCTCGAAGAAGCTGCCCGCCTCGGCGTGCGCCGAGAAGAACTTCAGGTCCTCGGTATAGGCGGCGAACAGCACCAGGGCGCCCAGGCCGGCCGAACCGATGGCGTAGCCCTTGGTGACGGCCTTGGTGGTGTTGCCCACGGCGTCGAGGGCGTCGGTGGTGACGCGGACTTCCTTGGGCAGGCCGGCCATTTCGGCGATGCCGCCGGCGTTGTCGGTGACGGGGCCGAAGGCGTCCAGGGCGACGATGAAGCCGGCCAGGGACAGCATGGTGGTCACCGCGATGGCGATGCCGAACAGGCCCGCCAGGTTGTAGGTCACCAGGATGCCGACGATGATGGTCAGGGCCGGCAGGGCCGTGGATTCCAGCGACATGGCCAGGCCCTGGATCACGTTGGTGCCGTGGCCGGAGACGGATGCCTGGGCCACCGACTTCACCGGGCGAAAGTTGGTGCCGGTGTAGTATTCGGTGATCACCACGATCAGGGCGGTGACGGCCAGGCCAACCAGGCCGCAGAAGAACAGGGCGTTGGCGTCGAAGGTCTTTTCGGTCGCGGCGCCCAGACCGACGGTGACGGCGGCCGGCACCAGTTGGTGGATCACGTAATAGACCGCCGGGATCGACAGCACGCCGGTGACGATCAGGCCCTGATAGAGGGCGCCCATGATGTTCTGCTTCTTGCCCAGACGCACGGCGAACGAGCCGATGATCGAGGTGACGATGCAGACGGCGCAGATGGCCAGCGGCAGCAGCATCATCGACGACACCGCCTCGGTGCCGCGGAAGAAGATCGCCGCCAGCACCATGGTGGCCACCGTGGTCACCGCATAGGTCTCGAACAGGTCGGCGGCCATGCCGGCGCAGTCGCCGACGTTGTCGCCGACGTTGTCGGCGATGGTCGCGGCGTTGCGCGGGTCATCTTCCGGGATGCCGGCCTCGACCTTGCCCACCAGATCGCCGCCGACGTCGGCGCCCTTGGTGAAGATGCCCCCGCCCAGGCGGGCGAAGATCGAGATCAGGCTAGCGCCGAAGCCCAGCGACACCAGCGAATCGACCACCACGCGGTCGGTGCCGGCGTGGCCGACGCTCAGCAGCACGGCGAAGTAGCCGGCCACGCCGATCAGGGCGAAACCCGCCACCAGCATGCCGGTCACGGCGCCGGAGGTGAAGGCCATCTTCAGGCCGGCGGCCAGGCTCTCGGACGAGGCCTGCGCCGTGCGGACATTGGCCCGCACCGAGATCAGCATGCCCGCGAAGCCGGCCGCGCCCGACAAGGACGCGCCCAGGGCGAAGCCGACGGGCTGTTCCCAGGATTTGAAGAAGAACGCCAGCAAGGCGATGACCACCACCCCGACGATGGCGATCGTCGTGTACTGGCGGTTCAGATAGGCCTGAGCCCCTTCCTGGATCGCCGCGGCGATCTCCTGCATCTTCGCATTGCCGGGCGAAGCCCGCATCAAGGAAGCCGTCTGCACGGCGCCGTACAGCACCGCCAGCAGCCCGGCCCCAATGGCCACGTAAAGCCAAGAACTCATCGGTAAGTCGCCCTCTTCGCGTTTCAATAACGAGAGGGTCGCCGGCTCGGCAGGATCACGGCCCGTCAGGAGCGCGCCCGGCCGCACACGACGGGCGGGCCTATGGCCTCATGCCCCCTCGATGCTCCCTAATGGCGCCGGTTCGGCGCCAAGGCGGCGACAGTGCCAAATGGTCGCGGCCCGCGCAACCGCTTGCGGGAACGGCGTTCAGTCAGGGGCGGACGCGCATGCCGGCCTAGGGAACGATGTTCAGGTCCGGCGCCGGTTCCCGGCCTGGCGCGGGCGTGCCCCCCGCCTGAGCCCCGGTCTTGGCCGGTGGCGGAACGAAGTTGCGCGGCGTCTGCTTGACGAGCGTCACCAGGGCCACCTTGCCAGGCCCGATCAGGCCATTGACCTCGCGCAGCACCGAAGCCTTCAGGCGCGTCTCGTCCAGCGCGACGTAGCTGTCGGGCCGGGTGAACGGCTTGGCGTGGGCCTCGCGCACCACCGCGTCGCGCAGCATCGGCTCCTTGCCCGCGAACACCGTGGTCGGGATTCCCGTCTTCAAGGTGAAGTTGAGCTGGACGAAGACGTAGTTGACCAGTCGGCCGTCGACGATGATCGGCAGGGCCATGGACTGCAGCTTGATCACCGGATCGGCCTTCGCCTCCCCTTCGCCATCCTTCTTCTTCGGCGCGTTGGCGAGGGCCGGCGTCACGGCCAGCAGGGCCAGCGGGGCCAACAGCGCGCGGCGGGCGATAAGCATGGGGCGGATCATCCCGCCACCTTAACCAAGAAGGCTTGAGGTTTCGTGACCACCACGCCGTACGGCCCTACCCGTGCAGCCAGCCCAGCCGTTCGGGGGTGATGTCCTTGCCCTTGAACAGGGCGCAGACCCCCTCGCCTTCGACGAACTCGCCGATGTCGCGGACGGGCACGCCGGCGGCCATGGCGGCGGCCTGGAAGGCGGCCACGTCGGTGGGATCGACGGCGCAGACGATCTCGTAGTCGTCGCCGCCCGAGGCCAGCGACATCCGCGCCTCGCCGGCTTCCGGCTGGGCGCTGAGCCAGTTGCGGGCGCCGGGCGACAGCGGCAGGCGGTCGAGGTCGACCTTGACCCGCAGGCCGCTGGCCTTGGCCACGTGGCCGGCGTCGGCCAGCAGGCCGTCGGAGACGTCGGCGGCGGCGCGGGCATAGGCCCGCAGGGCGTCACGGATGCTCAGGCGCGGCGGCGGCATGCGATAGCGGCGGGCCAGGCCGCCGTCGGGGTCCTCGACCTCGCCCCAGTGGGCCAGCAGGCCCAGCCAGCCGTCGCCGATCGTGCCGCTGACCATCAGCCGGTCGCCGACCCGCGCGCCCCTGCGCAGCACCGCGTCGCCGCTGGGCACCCAGCCCAGGAAGGTGGCCGAGACCACCAGCGGGCCCGAGGTGGTGACCGTGTCGCCGCCCAGCAGGTTGACGTCGTAGAGCGCGCCGTCCTCGGCCAGGCCGCGCGCGAAGGTCTCGCGGTCGGTCACGGTGGTGCCCGAAGGCCAGCCCACCGCCAGGAAGTAGCCGTAGGGAACCGCGCCCTTGGCGGCCAGGTCCGACAGGTTGGTGCGCAGCAGCCGCTTGGCCACCACGTCCAGGTCCTCGCCGGCCAGGAAATGCACGCCGGCCACCATGGCGTCCTTGGTGATCACCAGGTCGTAGCCGGGACGCGAGGGCAACACCGCCGCGTCGTCCAGCAGGTCGAGCGCCGCCGTGTCGCCGCGGGTCAGCGGCCGCAGGAAGCGGGCGATCAGGCCGAACTCGTTGACCGACGCGACCTCGGCCGGCGGCACGGTCTCGTCGAACCATGCGTCATCGACCGCCGCCGTTTCCGGCGCCGGCTCGGCGAACCAGTCGTCGTCAGTTTCTGGCGTCACGCGCGATGGCGTCCAGGGCGCCATTGATGAAACCGGATTCCGGTCCCTCGAAGAAGGATTTGGCGATCTCGACATATTCGTCGATCACCACCTCGGTGGGTACGTCGGGGCGGTGCATGAGCTCATAGGCCCCCGAACGCAGGACCGCGCGGGCCGTGGCGTCCAGGCGCTCCAGCTTCCAGCCCGAGGCCAGGCGCTTGACGATGGCCTGGTCGACCGCGGCCTGGTGGGCGACGACGCCCTTGGCCAGTTCGGCGAAGAAGGTCTCGTCGGCGGCAGCCAGTTGGTCGCCGTCCGGACCGTCGACGTCACGATCGAAGCGGTGCTCGGAAAACTCGCGGACCACGGCGTCGACGCCGACGCCCGAGACTTCCATCTGGTACAGCGCCTGCACGGCCGCCAGGCGGGCCACCGAACGGGGCTTGATGCGATCGCCCTTGCTCATCGGCCGGCTCCCAGCAACTGGGCGCGCAGGGCGACCAGCTCCAGGCATTCGCGGGCCGCGTGGCCGCCGCGATCGCCTTCGGAGACCTTGGCGCGAGCCCAGGCCTGGTCTTCGTCCTCGACGTTCAGCACGCCGTAGCCGATGGCCAGGCGCTTGCCGATCGCCAGGTCCTGCAAACCGCGCGCGGTCTCGTTGGCGACGATCTCGAAGGTGTAGGTCTCGCCGCGCAGGACGACGCCCAGGGCGACATAGCCGTCATAGCGCACGCCGACCGGACGATGGCCGGCCTCTTCGGCCAGGGCGACGGCGCTGGGGATCTGCAAGGCGTCGGAGACGGTGATCACGTCAAAGTCCGCGCCATGCGCCTCGATCGCCTGGGTCGCGCCGCGCAGCAGTTCGTCGGAAAGCCCCGAATAGCGTCGGCCCTCCACGATCAGCAGACGAATCTTGTCTTCAACCATAGTCCTTGAACTCTCCCCGGCGGGACCGGTCACTTAGAACCAAAGGGTTCCGCCGCAAAATCGAATCGTAGCCCGGCGGCGTCGCCGCCAGAACCGAATCACAGGATGCGCCTATAGCTCGTCTTCGGCGACGTCGCTCAGGCCTTCTTCCCCCAGAAACTTCGCGAAATCACTGGTTTCCCGGAAATCACGATAGACCGAGGCGTATCTGACATAGGCCACGTCATCGAGCGACTTCAGCGCCTTCATGGCCATTTCGCCGACCACCGAGGACGGCAGTTCGGTCTCGCCCAGGCTTTCCAGCTGGCGGACGATGCCGTTGACCATGCGCTCAACCCGCTCGGGATCCACCGGTCGCTTCTGCATGGCCAGCGAGATCGAGCGGACCAGCTTCTCGCGGTCGAACGGCGAACGGCGGCCCGAGCGCTTGACGATCGTCAGCTCGCGCAGCTGCACCCGCTCGAAGGTGGTGAAGCGGCCGCCGCACTCGGGACACAGCCGACGGCGACGGATAGCCGCTCCGTCTTCCGACGGGCGGCTGTCCTTCACCTGGCTTTCCAGATGGCCACAGAACGGGCAGCGCATGATCTAGGCCCTCCCGACCGCGATAGGCCTATTAGTTGTAGATCGGGAACCGGGCCGTCAAGGCCAGGACTTCCTCGCGCACCTTGGCCTCGACCTCGCCGTTGCCAGTCGGGCCATTGGCGGCCAGGCCGTTGACGACCTCGCCGATCAGTTGGCCGACCCGGGTGAACTCGGCCGTGCCGAAGCCGCGGGTGGTGCCGGCCGGGGTGCCCAGGCGGATGCCCGAGGTGACGGTGAACGGCGCGGTGTCGAACGGCACGCCGTTCTTGTTGCAGGTCATGTGGGCGCGCTCGAGGCTGTGCTCGGCGTCGCGGCCGGTCACGCCCTTGGGCCGCAGGTCGACCAGCATCAGGTGGCTGTCGGTGCCGCCCGAGACGATGTTGACGCCCTGGGTCTGCAAGGCCTCGGACAACGCGCGGGCGTTGTCGATCACCTGCTGGGCATAGGCCTTGAACGACGGCTGCAGCGCCTCGCCGAAGGCCACGGCCTTGGCGGCGATGACATGCTCCAGCGGGCCGCCCTGCAGGCCGGGGAACACCGCCGAATTGACCTTCTTGATGATCGCTTCGTCATTGGTCAGCACCATGCCGCCGCGCGGGCCGCGCAGGGTCTTGTGGGTGGTGGTGGTGACCACATGGGCGTGCGGGATGGGGCTGGGGAACACGCCGCCGGCCACCAGGCCCGCGAAGTGGGCCATGTCGACCATCAGATAGGCGCCGATCTTGTCGGCGATCTCGCGGAAGCGGGCGAAGTCGATCTGGCGGCTGTAGGCGCTGCCGCCGGCGATGATCAGCTTGGGCTTCTCGCGAACGGCGATCTCCTCGACGGCGTCGTAGTCGATCAGCTGGTCCTGCTGGCGCACGGTATAGGACACCGGCTTGAACCACTTGCCCGACTGGTTGGCGGGGCTGCCGTGGGTCAGGTGGCCGCCGGCCGCCAGGTCCATGCCCAGGAAGGTGTCGCCCGGCTGCAGCAGCGACATGAACACCGACTGGTTGGCCTGCGAGCCCGAGTGCGGCTGGACGTTGGCGAAGGCCGCGCCGAACAGCGCCTTGGCGCGTTCGATGGCGATGGTCTCGATCTCGTCGACATATTCGCAGCCGCCGTAGTAGCGCTTGCCCGGATAGCCCTCGGCGTACTTGTTGGTCAGGATCGAGCCCTGGGCCTCGAGCACGGCGCGCGAGACGATGTTCTCCGAGGCGATCAGCTCGATCTGGTTCTGCTGGCGATTCAGCTCCAGGCCGATGCGGTCGAAGATGTCGCGGTCAGCGGCGGCGAGGTCGGCGCCGAAGAAGGCGCTCTTGTCGGCGGTGATGTTGTTGGCCGGTGCGGTCATCGACGCTCTCCTGGGGCTGGGAGATTAAAAGGGCGACTGGCGGGAGTCGGTCGCGCTCTCTTTACCCCCCTTCGCGCCACGATCAATCCGGGAACCTCACCGGCGGGGACGCGTTGCGCAGGAACCGGCGCCGGCAAGGCTGGCGCACCGGGTGTTTCAGTGACTGTAAATGACAAGGCGGACTGGCATGGCGACGTCGCACGGCGAGGCGGAAATCAACGACAACGACGACGACATCGACATCCTGGGCCTCAGCGCCGGCATCGTGGCAGCCTATGTCGCACAGAACACCGTGGCGCGTTCGGCGGTGCCCGAATTGATCCGCTCGGTGCACGGCGCGCTTTCAGCGCTTGGCGCTGTGCAGGCTCCGCCTGCGGCCGACCGCGCCAAGCCGGCGGTGCCGGTCTCGCGCTCGGTGCAGCGCGACTACATCGTCTGCCTGGAAGACGGCAAGAAACTGAAGATGCTCAAGCGCTACCTGCGCACCCACTACGACATGAGCCCCGAGGACTACCGCCGCAAATGGTCGCTGCCCGGGGACTATCCGATGGTGGCCCCGGCCTATGCCGAGCGGCGGTCGGACTTCGCCAAGCAGATCGGCCTGGGCAAGGGCGCGATGCGGGGGCGGTGAGGCTGTCATCCCGGAAACGGCGAAGCCGTTATCCGGGACCGCCGCAAGCGCCGGCGTTCACGCGTCGGTCCCGGATCTTCGCGCTGCGCGCTCGTCCGGGATGACAATAAGGTCCTAAGCCGCGTGGCCGCCCATGCGGGCCACGTTGCAGTGGGCCCACAGCGTTTCCATCGCCCCGACCAGCTTGCGCATCATGTCGTCGGTGTGGAACGGCGTCGGGGTGAAGCGCAGGCGTTCGGTGCCGCGCGGCACGGTCGGGTAGTTGATCGGCTGCACATAGACGCCGTGGTCGGCCAGCAGCATGTCGCTGATCAGCTTGGTGTGGTGGGGGTCGCCGACCAGCACCGGGACGATGTGGCTGTCGTTGTCCATCACCGGCAGGCCGGCGGCCTTGAACATCGCCTTCAGGGTGGCGGCGCGCTCCTGGTGGGCCTCGCGGACCTCCGGGTGCTGCTTGAGCCACCGGACGCTGGCCAGGGCTCCGGCGGTGAGCGCCGGGGGCAGCGAGGTGGTGAAGATGAAGCCCGAGGCCACCAGGCGGATGGCGTCCACCACCACGGCGTCGCCGGTGATGTAGCCGCCCATGACGCCGAAGGCCTTGCCCAGGGTGCCTTCGATGATGTCGATCTGGTCCATCAGGCCGTCGCGCTCGGCGACGCCGCCGCCGCGCGGGCCGTACATGCCCACGGCATGGACCTCGTCGAGATAGGTCATGGCGCCGTATTTCTTGGCCAGGGCCACGGTCCCGGCCATGTCGGCGATGTCGCCGTCCATCGAATAGACGCTCTCGAAGGCGATCAGCTTGGGCGCGTCGGCCGGCGCGGCGATCAGCAGTTCTTCAAGGTGAGCCAGGTCATTGTGCCGGAAGATGTGGCGCTGGCAGGCGCCG